>NZ_SNWA01000002.1:2793437-3103819 GCF_004361815.1 Paraburkholderia sp. BL10I2N1
TCCGGGTTGCGGATGTGCACCGCGGCGAGGGCGGCGACGATCTTCTCGCGCATCTCGATGCGACCCAGCTTCGGACCATGCAGCGCGAACGCTTCGCGCATCTGCTGCGCGACGGTCATCACCGGATTCAGCGAGTATTTCGGGTCCTGCAGGATCATGCCCATCTGCTGACCGCACAGCCGTCGACGCTTTTGCGCAGGCATCGCCAGCAGATCCTGAGCGTCGAACCTCATGGTTTTCGCACTGAACTGCGCAGAAGGCGGCAACAGGCCGAGCAGCGCCCGCCCGGTCAGCGACTTGCCCGAGCCGGATTCGCCGACGATGCCAAGTCGCTCGCCCCGGCTGAGCGTCAGCGACAGGCCGCGCACGGCCTCGGTCAGCTCGCCGTCGTGACCTCGAAAGCCAATGCGCAGGTCGTCGACCTCGCACAGCGGCTGTGTCGTGCCGGTTTGCATATCAACCTCCATGACGCGGATCGAAGACGTCGCGCAGACCGTCGCCGAGCAGGTTGAACGCGAGACTGACCAGCAGGATCGCAAAGCCCGGAACGGTTGCCACCCACCAGGAGTCGAGCAGCACGTTGCGGCCGGATGCAACCATGTAACCCCACTCCGGACTTGGCGGCTGCGCGCCGAGCCCGAGAAAGCCGAGGCCCGCGACGGTGAGAATGATGCCGGCCATATCGAGCGTCGCGCGCACGATCACCGATGACGAGCACAGCGGCACGATATAGCGCAACAGGATGCGCAGCCGCGACGCTCCCTGCAGCCGCGCGACGTGAATGAAATCGGCCTGAACGAGGCGCAATGTTTCGGCGCGCGCAAGACGCGCGTACGCCGGCCACGCGGTGATCGAAATCGCGATCACCGCATTGATGACGCCGGGGCCGAGTGCGGCGGCGAACGCCAGCGCAAGCACGATTTTCGGGAAGGCGAGCGCCACGTCGGTGATGCGCATCAGCACGTTGTCGACCCAGCCGCCGAAGAAGCCAGCCGTCGTGCCGATCAGCAGGCCCACCGGCACGACGATCACCACCACGAGAATCGCAATCGAAAGCGTGAGCCGCGAGCCGTATATCAGGCGCGAAAGAATGTCGCGTCCGAGCTGGTCGGTGCCTAGCCAGTGCGCGGCGGAACCCGGCGGTAAGAGCCGATCGGTCAGCACCTGCTGCAACGGATCGTGCGGCGCGATCAGCGGACCGATCGCCGCGACGACGATCAGCAGCGCAAGAATCACAAAGCCGAAGACGGACAGCGGATTGCCCGCGAAGCGCCGCCAGCGGCGGAACGCGAGGCCGAGCGCGGCCTGTTTGCGGGACGCGGGCGTATCGCTCAGCAGCCAGTCTTTCCAATGTCGGGGCGCGGCATTCATCGGCCAGTCCTGCGTTTGCGTGGTTTGCGCGGTTTGCGGGGTCTGCGAATAGGGATCGGATGGTGGACGCACGAATCAGACCTCCTTGTCATCAGCGGGCGCGCGGATCGAACACGCGATAGAGCGCGTCGGTCAGCAGGTTGAGTGCGATGAACGTGATGCCGATCACGAGCGTGCTGCCGAGCACCGCGTTCATGTCGGCGTTCAGCAGCGCGCCCGTCAGATAAGAACCGATGCCGGGCCACGCGAAGACGATCTCGGTCAGCACAGAGCCTTCGAGCAGATAGCTGTAGGTGAGGGCGATCACGGTCAACAGCGGCACCGCGATATTGCCGAATGCGTGGCGCCAGATCACGCGCCGCTCGGGCAAGCCTTTCGCACGCGCGGTCGTGATGTATTCCTGGCTCAATTGTTCGAGCATGAACGAACGCGTCATCCGGCTCAGATAGGCGACCGAGTAGTAGCCGAGAATCGCCGCGGGCAGTGCAATGTGAGAAAACGCGTTGAAGAACACGTCCCATTCGCGGGCCATGATCGAATCGACCAGCAGGCTGCCAGTATGGGTGTCGACGAGACCATCGAACACCGGATCGACGCGTCCAGGACCGGCGACCCAGTGCAGCTTCGCGTAGAACAGCAGGAGGCCCATCAGGCCGAGCCAGAACACGGGGACGGAGCTGCCGACCAGCCCGACAAAGCGCGCAACGTGATCGATCCAGCGGTTGTGGCGAACCGCAGCGATCACGCCGAGCGGAACGCCGATCAGCACGCCGATGATCGTCGATAGCGTCGCCAGTTCGAGGGTCGCGGGAAACACGCGCTGGATGTCTTCGATGACGGGATGCGCAGTCAGCAGCGACATGCCGAAATTACCATGCAGCACGTCGCGCACGTAGATCAGAAACTGCACCGCGAGTGGCTTGTCGAGACCAAGCTGAAGGCGCGCCGCCGCGTACGCTGTCGCCGAGGCACGATCGCCGAGAATCGCCAGCACGGGGTCGATCGGCACCTTGCGGCCGATCACGAACGTGACTGCGAGCAGTCCGCTGAAGGTGATCACGAGCGTGACGACCCAGCGGGCGAGGCGCAACGTCCAGCGCATGCTGGCGCTTTCGGCTGAAAGGGCGCGCAGGCGATCGAGAGTCGTGACGGGTGTCGACATGATGAGCTCCTCGGGCGAAGGCGAAGCCATGGCAGCTTCGCCTTCGCCTGACGCGTTACTGCTTCTTCAGATCACGATACGACACGAGGTCGTTGATCGGCCCCACTTCGAGACCCGTCACACCCGGGCGCGCCGCCACCTGGGAGACCTGCTGGAACATGATCACGAAGGGCGAGCGGGCGAGCATCTGCTTCTGCATCGTCTGGTACAGATCGGCGCGCTTCGCCGTCGACGATTCCGCCAGCGCTGCATTCGTCTCTTTGGTCAGGTCAGGAATGTCCCACGAATTGCGCCACGCGAGCATCTTGTAGGCCGACTTGTCGGAGTTGTCCGGGTTCCACGCGAAGCCCTGCGCGTTGCTATGAGGATCAATATAATCCGCCGACCATTCGCCGATATAAATATCGTGCGAGCGCGAGCGATACTTCGCGAGCGTCTGCTTGTTGTCGCCGGGAATGATCTGAACCTTGATGCCACCCTGCGCGAGATTGGCTTGCACGGCCTCCGCGATCTCGCCGTAGGGATAGCCGTTGCGCACGTCCATGGTCACGGAAAAGCCATTCGGAAGGCCGGCTTTCGCGAGCAGTTCCTTCGCCTTCGCGACGTTCTGCTGATACGGGTCGGTGTTCAGCGCGCCGAGAAACCCTTCCGGAAGGAACGTTTCGTGCACCTTGTAGGTGGTTCTCGCGACGTTGCTCTGGATGCCGTTATAGTCGATCAGCCATTTCATGGCCTCCTGGACTTCCGGTTTGGCGAGGTTCGGGTTCTTGACGTTCAGGCCGAGATAGAGAAGCGTGGCCTGCGGCACCGTACTCACGTGCGCCTTGCCCGACTTCGTCACGGCGGCGAGGTCGTCCGGACTCAGGTTGCGCGCCACGTCAACGTCGCCGTTCTCCAGCAGCAGGCGCTGGCTCGACGCTTCGGGCACATGCCGCAACACGATGCGCTTCATGGCGAGCGGCACGCGATAGCCGTCGAAGCGCTGCAGCACGATGCTGTCGTTGGCCGTCCACTTCACGAGCCTGTAGGCGCCCGAGCCAGCCTCGTTGGTCCGCAGCCAGTCATTGCCGAAGTCGTTGCCCTTCTGGTGCGACAGCAGCAGCTGTTTGTCCACCACGGAGGCTGGCCACGCACCAAGCACGTTCAGCACGAACGTCGGCGCATATTTCTGGTCGGTCGTGACGCTGACGGTGGAGTCGTCGACCTTCTTGACGTTTTGCAGCACGTTGTCTTTCGTGAGGCCGATGCCTTGGAGCACTGCTGCCGCGCCCTTGTCGAGCAGGACCGTGCGCTGGATCGACCATGCGACGTCATCCGCCGTCAAGGCATTGCCCGAGTGGAACTTGAGACCCGGGTGGATCTTGAACGTGAACGTCAGGCCGTCCGGGCTGACGGTCCACGATTGCGCAACATCGCCATTGAATTTCGACGGGTCCTTCAGATCGACGCGCACCAGCCGGTCGTACGTGTTCGCCACATATTCTTCCGGGACCAGTTCATACACTTCGCCGGGGTCGAGCGTCGTGAATTCGTCGAGGAAGGTCGCCATGACGAACATGTCCTTCGGCGTGGCCGCCTCGGCCGGGCCAGCCGCCGTGAAGGTCAGGGTCAGGGCTGAAGCGACTGCTGCCGCTGCCAGCGCATTGCGCAATACCAGTTTCATACTCGCTCCGTAAGGAAGGGGGTAGAGCCTGCAAGGGAACCTCGGATGCCGGAAATCGAACGCCACTACATGAGACGAAACGGGCCGCTTTCGCTGTTGTCGATGAGCGGCAGAACGCGTGAGCCAGGCAACTCGTAATGCCACCATTCGCTCTTGATGTGCGTGAAGCCCGCCGCATGCATGACGCCCAGCAGCAACAGGCGGTTGCGCTGCACATGCTGGGGCAGGTCCGGATGAAAATGCTCGGACTCGATCGTCATGGCATCGAACCACGTGCCCATGTCGAGCTCCTGGCCATTCGCGTCCAGCAGCGTCAGATCGATCGCAGTGCCGCGGCTGTGATTCGAACCACGGGCGAGGTCTGCGATGTAAGTCGGATCGGGAAGAAAGTCCCACAGCACCTGCTGTGCCTGAGGTGGCCGGTAGGCGTCGAAAATCCGCAGCGTGGTGCCGATGCCGCGTGCGATTTCGACTGCCCGCCGCAGGCCCGCTTCGGCGGGTTCGAGCAGCAGGCAATGCGCCGTCCTGTAGATCGCCTTGCCGGTCAGATTGCGGTCGGTCGCGTAGACCAGGTCGATGTCGACGCCGTGGCTCGCGGATGTGATCGGGATGAGTCGGTGTTGTTCTGTCATCGAAATGGGTGTTTGAATCCTGTGTGTTGGGCGCGTATGCCGGGCTGAAGACCAGGGCTAAAGATCGAACTGATCGAGTTCGCGCTGCAATTCGCGATTGCGCGCGACGCGTTCGTCGATCGTCGGGCCAAGCCGTTCGACGATCGATGTGATCAGCAGATTGAACAGGCAAGTCAGCGGCGCGAGTGAATCCCAGAACTGGCCGACGTCGGTTTTCACCTGCAGCAGGTCGCACGGAAAATCGCGCGCCCACGGGCAGTAGAGATCGGTTACGAGCGCGAACGGCAGGCCGCGCCGCGCGGCTGCCTCGCAGTAGTTGCGGGCAATGCGCGAGTATGCGCGGGTATCGGTCACGACGAGATACGGCAATGCGAACTCCGAGTTCAGCGAATCGACGTACGAGCCAGACATGCCGTCGGAATAGAACACACGCGGCCGGATGTATTCGAGGTAGCTGGAAAAGGCGTTGCTGATGCCGCGCGTCGATTGAATACCGAGGATGTACACCGCGTCCGCGCTGGAGATGCGCCCGGCGATGCGCGCGAAGGCCGGTGTGCGCGCAAGCTGGTAAACGTACTGGATGGCTTCGAGCTCGAGATCGAGTGAGCGCGTCAGCGCGCCGTTCTCGCCCGCGGCCGCGACTTCGCCGGGTTGGCTGGCGTGGCCCGACTGTGCCGATAACCGGCGGTATTCGTCGAGCCGGTCGGTGATCATCCACGGGCGTTCCTGGGCGCCGCGCAGTTCCCGCTTGAGGTCGTCGAGGTTGCGATAGCCGACGCAGCGCAGAAAACGTCCGACAGAAATCCCGCTCGTACCGGTTTGCTGCGCGATCTGGTCGGCGGTTTCGAGGCCCAGCCGTTCGATGTTCGCCAGCATGTAGCTCGCGATACGCTTCGCCGTCGGGGTGAGATCGGCAAAGCGCGATTCGACGGTCTGCGTGAAGGCGGTCGGCATCGTGGCGGCAGGTCTGGTTATTTATCTATCATTTGTTCTTGAGCTGACATACATCTAACAAAGCCAATATAGTCAGCGCCAACTTAAATAATTAATTGAAGGCGTTGGTTCGATAGCTTAGAGCAGTTCGCCGTGCTCGCGCATGGGCGTTCAGGATTTCCTGACGGGAGATTCAGCCGACCTGCTGCGCATTTTCCAGCCTTCCTGACTGTGTGGAATGGTCAGCCTGCCTAGGATTGACTATAGAGATCATCTTTTCCAGCGGGCGCACCATGACCGATCATCCAGCCGACCACGAGGAAGCAGTCGAGCAGGTGAACGACGTGTGTCTGCGTCTGTTCGATACGTGGTGCGAAAGCAGAAGCGTCATACCGCTTGGCTACCTGATGCACTGTTGGCCGCTGCGGGATAGCGGCCCGGCTTCCGTGCGGCGTCTGGCGGACGCGTTGCGGGAACTGAGCAGGTCGCATCCCGGCGCACTGGGCGGCAGCACCTGGCCGATATTCTGCGAACTGGCGTCATGCATCGATGAAGTCCTGCTGTATCCGGGGATACGAAGGCTGCCAGTGGTGCGCGACTAAAAATTCCTCATATCCAGGCGGTCCGTCAGGTCCAGCGCGGGCACTGTCGATCATGGGGAATCGGAACGACGCTGACCGTCCGGCGAGGGGAATCGCCGACCGGCCACCCTTGCGCTGCACCGGGCAGGGCGTGCGTAGACCCCGCTTCGGCAACGAGTGCAGAATAGACGAAACAAGAACCGGAGCACTCGCGGGGACGTATGGCAGACGACATGCGCAAAACGTGGTGGGGTTCAGTCAGCCGCTTTCGGAGTAGCGTCGTATTGCGCCTGCTTGTGACGGTGCTGCTGTTCAGCTGCGCGGTGACGCTGCTGTTGACCGCAGTGCAGCTTTACGGCGACTTCCAACGCGGCGTGGCACAGATCGAATATCGCCTTGCGGATATCGATCGCAGCAGTCGCGACAGTCTCGCCGAAGCGCTCTGGCGGCTCGATACCGCACAACTTCAACTGGAACTCAACGGCATCCTGCGTCTGGACGACATACATGCCGTGGAAATCCGCGAGACCGGGAAAGCGGGCACATCCAGCTATGTGAGTGCTGGCGGGCGCTCTGCAGGTCCGGTCATCGCCCGTGAGTTTCCGATCGTGTACCACCTGCAGGGCAAGGACCGGAAGATCGGCACACTCTACGTCGAAGCGACGCTCGTCGATCTCTACCACGATCTGCTGCGAACCGCCGTGGTGATTCTGGCGACTCAGGGCGCCAACACCTTTCTCGTCTCGCTGTTCACCATCTACATCCTGTCGCGCCTCGTGATGCGCCATGTGGCCGCCATCGCACGAACCGTGGAGCGCTATGATTTCCGTGAGGCGCCTCTGCCTTTCGTTCTTCAGCGTCGCGAGCCGCGTGAGCCGGATGAACTCGATCGCGTCGTGGCGGCGTTCAATGCGATGGGGGCGCGATTGCATCGTGCCTATCTCGACGAGCGGGACGCCGCGGCCGAACGCGAAGCGCGCGATCTGGCGGAAGCGGCCAACCGCGCCAAAGGCGAATTCCTCGCCAACATGAGTCATGAACTGCGCACGCCGTTGAACGGCATTCTTGGCTATGCGCAGATCCTCGGACGCGACGCCGAGCTGAACCAACTTCAGCGTGAAAGGATCGCGATCATGCGTCGCAGTGGCGAACATCTGCTGACCTTGATCGAAGACACGCTCGATTTTGCGAGGATCGAAGCAGGCAAGTTGCGTGTCGTGGTCTGCGATGTGCCGCTAGCGGGGCTCGTCGACGTCATTCGCGAGATCATCGGTGTGAAAGCTGAGCAGAAGCGCCTCGAATTCAATTGCGAAATCACGCCGGACGCTTCCTCCGGCGTGCGTGCCGACGAGCGGCGCTTGCGGCAGGTGTTGCTCAACCTGCTGGCAAACGCGGTGAAGTTTACCGATAGCGGCTGCGTCAGCCTGCATATCTCGAAGTCCGTGTCGAACCAGGTCCGTTTCGAAGTACGCGATACGGGCATCGGCGTCGCTCCGGGCCAGCTGGAGACGATCTTCGAACCATTCGAGCAGTTGGGCCCGCGCGAACGACGCGCCGGAGGCGCCGGCCTCGGGCTCGCGATCAGCCGGGAATTCGTGCGCGCGATGGGAGGAGAGATCGACGTCGAGAGTCATCTCGGGCAGGGCAGCGCATTCTGGTTCGAACTCGCGCCGGCGAGCGTTTTGCCGACCTCGTTCGCGAGTGCCGGCGCGCCGCCGGCGCACATGGCGACGGGCTACGAGGGTCCACGCAGGAAGGTGTTGATCGTTGACGACATCGCGGTCAACCGCGCGGTCGCCGTGGACTTGCTGAGCCGTCTCGGCTTCGACACCGTCGAGGCTGAAAACGGGCGCGAGGGGCTCGAAAAGGCACAGCACGAAACGCCGGACCTGATTCTCACCGACATCGTGATGCCCGAAATGGACGGCCTTCAGTTGACGCGTAACCTGCGTCAAGTGCAGGGCTTCGAGCACATTCCAATCGTTGCGATGTCCGCCAGCCCGTCGGGATCCGACAAGGCGATAAGCATAGCCGCTGGCATGAATGCCTTCCATTCGAAGCCGGTCGACCTTGAAGCATTGCTGACGCAGATTGCCGCACTGCTTGATCTGCAGTGGACCTATGCGGCGCAGGCGCCTTCGGGGCGCACTGACGTGCCTGCCGTGTCCGCGCCGGCTGTGCCTCGGCAGCAGATGGAGGAACTTCATCGCCTCGCCCGCTTGGGCGACATGTCTGAAATCGTCTTGTGGGCCGAGCGCGTGGCAGCGATCGATTCGCGCTATCTGCCACTCACGGCACAGCTTTGCGCGCTCGCGCGGGGCTACCAGTCGCGGGCGATCCTCCAGCTGGTGGAACGGCATATGAGCTGCGAGCCTGAATCATGAGCGATCTGATCCCGGATTCCGGTGAACGCCCGACCATCCTCATCGCAGATGACACGCCGGCAAATTTCGGCGTGGTCGTCGATAGCCTGATGGACCGGGGTTTTCGGGTACTCGTTGCGCTCGACGGCGAGGAGGCGCTCGAGCGTGCGCTGTTCTCGAGGCCCGACCTGATCCTGCTCGACGTGAAGATGCCCGGTATCGACGGTTTCGAGACCTGCAGGCGGCTCAAGGCGGATGAGCGCACGCGCGATATCGCGGTAATCTTTATGACGTCGCTGACGGACAGCGAAGACATGATCGAGGGTTTTTCGGCAGGCGGCGTCGATTACGTGACCAAGCCGGTGCAGGTCAACGAAATGATGGCGCGCATCGAGACCCATCTGGCGATGCGCGCGATGCACAGTCAACTGGTCGCGCAGAACCGCCAGCTTCTGAACGAAGTCGCGATACGCCAGCAGGCCGAAGCGGCGTTGTCGCGAGCGCGCGACGAACTCGAACAGCGGGTCGAGCAGCGCACGCAACAGCTTGCGCAGGCGAATGCAAGCCTTTCCGCCCAGATTGAAGAGCGCCGCCGGGCCGAAGCGAAACTGCAGTCGAGCGAAGCACGCTTTCGCACCATCGTCGAGACGAGCCCCATCCCGCTTTGCATCACTTCGATGCCAGAGGGAGTCATCCTGTATTCGAACGAACCGCTGCGCGAACTGTTAGGGATCGCAGCGCGCGCGGGCACACTGACCAACATCGTCGACTTCTATGTCGATCCTGCGGACCGCGATAGGCTGGTGTCCCACCTGTGCAGGGAGGGGAGCTTCAGCAACTCGGAAGTCCACCTGCGGCGCGCGGACGGCACGACGTTCTGGGTCATGGCGACTGCGCGCGTAGCCACGTACGGCGACGCGCCGGCGATCTACGTCGGCCTGAACGACATCTCGGCGAGGATGCGCATCGAGCAGGAGCTGTTCGAGTCGCGCGAGCAGTTGCGCGAACTGTCCGCCTACATGGAGGCCATCCGCGAAGGAGAGCGCAAGCGCATCGCGATGGAAATTCACGACGAACTGGGCCAGTTGCTGACGGCCTTGAAGATGGACGTTTCGTTGCTGAAGATGCGTCTTGGCGGCGACCCCGAGGCGAAACGGAAGACCGACGACATGCGCGAACTTGTCGAGAAAACGATCTGGATGGTGCGCAATGTCGCGAACCATCTGCGGCCGGCCGCCCTGAACTTCGGGATCGTTTCGGCGCTGGAGTGGCTGGTCGAGGACTTCGGACGGCGCAACCGCATTCCCTGCCAGTTGCGCATCAACGGGGGCGAGCCGACGCTGCCGGATTCTCACGCCACGGCCGTGTTTCGTATCGTCCAGGCCTCGCTGACCAACGTCAGCCGCCATGCGGGGGCGACGCGCGCCGACGTCACGCTGACCAGCACTGCGGCGGCGCTCGAACTCCATGTCAGCGATGATGGCTGCGGTTTCGATCCGGCGACGGCGGGCAGAAGCAGTGCCTACGGCCTGCTCGGCATGCAGGAGCGCGCCCGCCTGATCGGAGGGACGATGTCGATCAACAGTGCGCCCGGCACGGGCACAGCCATTTCCATTCGCATTCCGCTCGAGGGCGGGGGGGAAAATGATCCATATCCTGATAGCCGATGACCACGCGATCGTGCGCGGCGGGCTGAAGCAGATCATCGCCACGACAACCGACATCGTCGTCGCTGCCGAGGCGTCGCAGGGCTCGGAAGTGCTCGACAGGCTGCGCGCGGGCCAGTTCGATCTGATGCTGCTGGACATGACGATGCCCGGCATCAGCGGGGTCGATCTGATCCGGCGCGTGCGTGCCGAGCAACCCGGTTTGCCGGTACTGGTGCTGAGCATTCACAACGAGGCACAGGTCGTATCCCGTGCACTGCGGGCTGGCGCGACAGGCTATGTGACGAAGGACAGCGATCCGGACGTGCTGCTCGCGGCGATCCGCAAGCTGGCCGCCGGAGGACGGTTTATCGACCCGAAGCTGGTCGATGCGATGGTCTTCGAGACCCATTCCGGCGACGCGCCGCCGCATGAGATTCTGTCCGACCGCGAATTCCAGGTGTTGCGGATGCTTGCGGCCGGCCAGAGCATCAACGACATTGCCGAATCGTGCTCGCTCAGCGCCAAAACCATCAGTACCCACAAGATGCGCCTCATGCAGAAGCTCGGCCTCAACAACAACGCGGAACTGATCCGCTATGCGATCAGACACGGTCTGGTCGCGGAATGAGGTGGGCTTTAAGGAAATCCTGAAGCTTTAACCAGCGTTTCCCGAAGCCACAATCCGCCGCTGCCGACTGATAAATCGCCGGCGTTGCCGCACGATCCTCCTATGGGCACCAGAGGCCGCGAGGAGGGGATGACATGGTTGCGACAGGCTCATTGCGTGGGCTGCGCGAAAAAC
Source organism: Paraburkholderia sp. BL10I2N1 (assembly GCF_004361815.1). Classification (NCBI taxonomy): domain Bacteria; kingdom Pseudomonadati; phylum Pseudomonadota; class Betaproteobacteria; order Burkholderiales; family Burkholderiaceae; genus Paraburkholderia; species Paraburkholderia sp. BL10I2N1. The sequence continues at coordinate 2,804,594 of NZ_SNWA01000002.1, forward strand.
TGCTGGCCACCGCGGGCGCGCAGCCGGTTCGCGTGCTGTCGCTGCACCGTTCGCAGGACGGTCTGACACGCCGGGTGTGCGTCGAGGTCAGGCGGCCCGCCGGGCCGCTCGTGCTGTTTTTCTTCCGGCACGGCGACGGCACCTGGCATATGTTCCCGCCCGCGGACACCCTGTGCAGGATGAGCTTCGAGCCGCTCGTTGCCTGACGTGGCGATTCCGGCAAAGGGAGGCATGCATGGTTAGAGAACAGTCTGGGGAACTGTCGATGCACGAGACAGAATTGCGCGCGTGGATGAGCGCATGGTACGACCACGCATTCGCCGTCGGCTTCATCCGGCCACCATTCGTCCTGGATCACCCGACCGCAGTGAGGCTCGAGGGCTATTTCAATGCGGGGCTGACGCCGGAGGAGGGAGCCAACGCGATGTTTGGTGTCGTGCATTGACGTGTCCGTGGCGAGCCGGGACAGCGGGATTGTACGGTTTGCCAGCAGGCCTGCGCCGTGGCACGATGAGACTCATGAGGCGGGAATCTGAAGGGACGTGCGCCGATTCCGGCGCGTCGCTCCTGTGTCGACACCCCCAACCATCCATGCATCGCAGGCGTTTTGTACTGGCTGCGCTGAGTGCGGCAGGCGTGGCGCTTGGCGTGCCTGCCGCGCCGGCAATCCGCTTCGATATCGTCTATCCGCGCATCCGCCCCGGGGGCGACGTGCATGCCGCGTTTGCGCTGGCGGTCCTCGATCTGGCGATGAAAACGGCTAACGCCAGCTATACCGCACGGCAGACCGAAATCGTCATGGAGCGCGGCCGCGCGCTGGCCGAACTGGCGAATGGCGGCGATACGATCAATCTGCACTGGACGAGCATGGAGGCGCGAGCCGAGCGCGGCTTGAACGTGGTCCGGATTCCGATTCATCGCGGGCTGATCGGTTACCGGGTGTTTGTCATAAGAAAGGATCGTCAGCCGGACTTCGACCGGATCGAGCACCTTTCCGATCTGAAGACCCTTACGGGGGGGCAGGGGCTCGGATGGATCGATACCGAAATCCTGAAGGCTGCAGGGCTGAATGTGCAGACCTCGACCTACGAAACGATGTTCGAGATGACCCAGAGCGGCCGGGTCGACTATTTTCCGCGAGGCGTCGTGGAAGCGTTTGCCGAACTGGAAGGACGTCGGCACCGTGAGCCCGATCTCGTCGTCGAGAACCGGTTGCTGCTGAAGTATCGATCCGATTTCATTTTCTATGTCGCCACGGGGCACGAAGCGATGGCGGAGACGATCGGAAAGGGGCTCGTTGCCGCGTATAGCGATGGTTCTTTCATAAGACTCTTCAACTCACATCCCTACATCCAGGATGCGCTGACGCGCACGAAGCTTGCGAACCGGAAGACCTTTCATCTCGACAACCCCTTCCTCTCCGAAGCAGACCGCAGGATTCCGGACGAGTACTGGGTGAGTTGACGGCGCCTAGGACCGCTTACCCGTCGCGGCTTTCGGGATCGGTTCGGGGCGGCGTCCGCGATGGGCAAGGCGCGCTTGCGCAATGCGCCGCTTAGCCGGAGCGGACGTTTCGTTGCCACACGTCGATGATTGCCTCGTCGAGGTCATCCCTGTCGAGACCGGTCTCGTCGTCGATCCATTGCCGCGCCCATTCGAGGGCGAATTGCTGCGCAGCTTCCCGGCTCTTGAAGCGCGGACCGACAAGACCGGAACGCGCGACGCGCTGTGCGTCCTTAGCGATCTCGGCCCAGCCGCGGAACCGGGCATCCGCCACCGGGTCGGCGGCGATATAGATGACGTAGCCGCGCGGATCGAGTATGCGTTTGCCGTGCGACGCGAGGCCCATCCATGGTGAGGCAGGCGGCTGGGCGAACCGGACGGTGTTCCCGGGCGGGTGGGATTCGACACGAACGAGCCCGGCACTCGATGGACCCGCGAGCTGCCTCGTCATTTCAGTGAACGAATCCGCGGTGTGGGCACGCACGGGCGTGCTGCCCGGTGCCTGCCACGTAGCAGGGTTTTTCCAGAATACCTGGCGAAGCCCCTCTTCACGGAGCTGGCGGCCGATCCGTCGCGGTGGGGTGCTGGCGCCTTCGAGGAACGTATCCGCGCCATGGTAGAAGGTGCGTCCCGCATCCGCGAGAACCTTGAGCATCTGGGCCAATGCGCCAGTCGAGCGCCACCCCTCGAACCGGCACCGGCAGGTCGGCGCCGATGGATAGGTCCCCGGCAACCTCGACCAGGGTTCGCCCGTCGTCAGGACCCACAGCACTGCGTTCGCCACCAGGCGAACCTGCGTGCGTGGCCGGCCGCGCTGGCCGTGCGCGACGGTTGCATCCGACAGAAGAGGTGCAAGCAGGGCCCATTCTTCGTCGCTGATCTCGTTGAAGTGCATGCCGTTTCCCCCTCACCAGACGATTCGCTTACAGGGGTAAAGCGGTGGTTTGGCAGACTGACGATCCAGTTGCCAACGCTGCGCCGGCAGGGTGTGGCGAATCCGACAGGGCTGCCAGCGTGGGCTGCGCGTGGAAGCGAAAATGACACAGCACGTGTGGCGCGACGGCCAGCTTCCCAAGCTGCGCGGCCGAAAGCCCGATCAGGATGTCAGCGACTTCAGGCGTCAGGCAGAAGCGCGCCATGCCCGCTGTCCTGTCTTCACGCAACAGGCTCTGGACCAGCGACAGGTACGCGAGATTGAAATCCCGCACGAAGTCGAGTGAGTCGGTTGTGCCCATCTCTGCCTCCTGCTGCCAACGTCTGTTCCGTCTGCCTGTTGCGTCGCGCGCCTCGCGCGCCCCTGCTCGCGCTATCCGGTGGCGGTCGCCCGGTTCGTGACGGACCACAGGGCGAGCAGGTCCTCTACGCAATCGGATAACTCGCAGAGTTGCTGAAATGCGTCGGCGCTCAGCTCGTGGAGATGTTGTCGTCTGAGGTCGCGGATCGCGTTACCGAGGCGCCGTAGGGGCTCGGGGTCGCTGCTCACGAGCGGCCAGCCGCGCAACAGAAAAGTGAGCGGCATGATGCTCCTGCGTTCGCACCAAAGATCGAACAGGCGAGAGCACATCGTGTTGATGTGCTCGACGGCATTTTCTCGCTCGGACAGATAGGGAACCATGGCGGCGCGCGAACACGGGATGATTGACGTGTCTTCATCCTATGTGGCTAGTAATCGCAGCGCAGTCAGGACATGAAGAAAACAGGTCAGGGCTTTGCTGAACTTCCGGTCAGGAAATCCTTAGGCGCGGGGACGGCCGCCACTCAAGCCGCCGGTCTGTGCACCGGTGTGCGCTTCGCAAACCGCCGCGCACCCGCCACGCAAGCGACGACGATAACCGTCACGAAGACCATCTCCGGCGGCACCGCTTCGTGCAGCAACAGCGCGGCGAGCGCGAGGCCGAAGAAGGGCTGCAACAGCTGTAATTGTCCAACCCCGGCAATACCGCCCAGCGCGAGCCCTCGATACCAGAACACGAAGCCGATCAGCATGCTGAAAAGCGATACGTACGCGAGACCCCAGAGCGCGGCGTGACTGATGCCGTCGAACGACGCCGGACGCACCCACCATGTCAGCGGCAGCATCACCGGCAACGACAGCACCAGTGCCCACGAGATCACCTGCCAGCCGCCGAGATGCCGCGACAGCCGTGCGCCTTCCGCGTAACCGAGGCCGCAGACGACGATCGCCGCGATCATCAGCAGGTCGCCGACCGGCGACGCATCGACGCCATTGCGCAAGGCGAACGCGACCACGGTGGCGCTGCCGATGACGGAGCATAGCCAGAACGCCGGTTGCGGGCGCTCGCCGCCGCGCATGACACCGAAGATCGCCGTTGCGAGCGGCAACAGGCCGATGAACACCACCGCATGCGCGGCGGTGATGTGCCGCAGTGCCAGCGCGGTGAGCAGCGGAAAGCCCACGACGACGCCGAGCGCCACCATCGCCAGTGGCAGGAAATCGCGCTTCGCAGGGCGCGTTTGACGAAACACCAGAAGCAACGCGAGCCCTAACGTGCCGGCGATGGCGGCGCGCGCCACGGTCAGAAAGACCGGATCGAATCCTTGAATCGCGATACGCGTCGCGGGCAGCGAGCCGCTGAAGATCAGCATGCCGACGAAACCGCTGAGCCAGCCGTTCGTTGTTTTTTGCATTGGGACCGGGTCTTCGATAAATATGGAACGCACATGATGCGCCGGGCGAGCGCGCAGGGTAAGCTACGGATCAGTACAATTCAGGCAAACTGTACCGATCAAGGAGCAGTACAGATGGCGGAAGATGGCAGCAACAGCGTGACGACAGGCACGCGCGTCGCGCTCGTGATGGACGCGCTGCGCGAGCGGATCGCGAGCCGCTCGCTGATGCCCGGCGCGCGCGTGCCGTCGATCCGTGCCATGACCGACTCGCTCGGCGTGTCGAAGTCGACGGTGGTCGATGCATATGACAGGCTGGTCGCGCAAGGGGCAATCGTGTCGCGGCGCGGGTCCGGGTTCTTCGTATCCGGCCACGCGCCGCCGTTTGCGCTGGCGGATCTCGGGCCGCAGCTCGATCGCGAAGTCGATCCGTTGTGGCTTACGCGCCAGTCGCTCGAAATCGGCGTCAAGGCGCTCAAGCCTGGCTGTGGCTGGATGCCGGCGTCATGGATGCCGGAGGACGGCATGCGCCGCGCGTTGCGGGCGATTGCCCGGGACCCGGACGCGCCGCTCGCCGAATATGCATCGCCGCCCGGCTTGCCCGCGCTGCGTCAACAGGTCGCGTGGCGGCTGTCGCAGCATGGCGTCGACGCAGCGCCGGAGCAGATCGTTCTGACCGACGGCGGCACGCAGGCGCTCGACCTCGTGTGCCGCTTCCTGCTGGAACCGGGCGACACGGTACTGATCGACGATCCCTGCTATTTCAACTTTCAGGCGCTGCTGCGTGCGCATCGCGTGCGCACGGTCGGCGTGCCGTACACACCGTCGGGACCGGACCTCGAACGATTCGAACGCGCGCTGATCGAGCATCGGCCGAGGCTTTATGTGACGAATTCCGCGATCCACAATCCCACCGGCGCCACGCTTGCGCCGACAATCGCGCATCGTCTGCTGAAACTGGCCGCGGAGCACGATCTGCTGATCGTCGAAGACGACATCTTCGCCGACTTCGAAGACGAGCCTGCGCCGCGCCTCGCTGCGTTCGACGGTCTCGCGCGCGTGGTGACGATCGGCAGCTACTCGAAGACGCTGTCGGCGGCGGTGCGATGCGGCTACATCGCGGCGCGCGCGGACTGGATCGAACCCTTGATCGATCTGAAACTTGCGACGTCGTTCGGCAACGGGCAGCTCGCGGCCAGCGTCGTCCACCGCCTGCTGGTGGACGGCACGTATCGGCGCCATCTGGAGAGCGTGCGTGCAAAACTCGCCGACGCGATGGGCGATACGGTGCGGCGTCTGAGGCAGGCGGGACTGCAGATCTGGACGCGTCCGCGCGCCGGCATGTTCATCTGGGCGCAACTGCCAGACACGCTCGACGCTGCCGACGTCGCGCGTCACGCGTTGGCCGACAACGTCGTGTTCGCGCCAGGCAATGTGTTCAGCGTGTCGCAATCGGCGGCGGGATTTTTACGGTTCAACGCGTCGCAATGTAACCGGCCGAAAGTGTACGAGGCGCTGCAGCGCGCGATGGAGCGCTCAGCGCGGTCATAGCGTGACGGCCGGCGGGGGAAGTGGCGCGTTAAACCGTCGCAACTTTCCCTCGCATCCGCCTGCTTCCGCTTGCACCCGTTTACTTCCCGCACAGCAGCAGGAGCCTTTCCTGCTCCGAGCACGGGGGCTTGCTGGCTTTCTGGACGGTCTCTTCGGGTGTTGCTGCCGCAGGGGTAGCAGTCGCCCCGGCGCTCTTGTGCGCGATACAGGCACGCAGGCGCTTTTCCATCGGCGGATAGTATTTCCAGCCCTTGCCGAGATCGGGCAGTTCGAGCTTCACTTGTTTCCACTTCGGATGGCCGTGTTCCTGGAGGTTGTCGAAGTTTGTACAGAGCGAGTCGGCGAAGCGGTCAAGTTTGCCGACGGTGTCGCGCAGGTTGTAGTCGTATGTGACGAGAAAGGCCTTGACGGTCAGTGTCTGCACATCGTCCTTTATCCAGTTCGGATAGCTTGATGTGCGGATCGTGGCCGGATAGTAGGCCTGTTTCGCTCGTGCGGTTTCCGGCGCAGCTGGATCGAGCTTGAGAAGCCGGATCTTCTGCAACAGTTCGGGATTCATGTCGGTGAAAAGCTTCGCTGGCTGGCCCGCAACGACGATTGCCACATCGATCTTCCCCACGATCAACGCGGCGAGCGCGTCCTCGTTGGACAGGTGCTGCGCGTTTTGCTCGGGAATCGGCTGGCCGAACATCAGGCGATAGAGCGTCGTTGCCGATTGCGCCGTGCCGCTGCCGATCAGTCCGACGCTCATGTTCTGGTTCTTGATATCGTTGATGCTCTTGAGCGGCGAATCTGCACGCACGACGAAATAGATTTCCTCGTCATAGAGCGGCATGATCAGGCGCAACGGTCGAATCGTTGTACCCGCATCGGCATTGCCGCTGTTCGCCATGTCCACGTAGGCCTGATACACGTCGGACTGCACCAGCGCGAGCTTGACACCCGGCTCGAAGCGCATGCGCTGCACGTTTTCGGCGGAGCCTTTCGACGGCATCACCTCCAGCTCGATGCCGGCCGGGTCGGCGACCCACTTCGCCAGATCCGCACCAATCTGGATGTACGTGCCGCGCTCCGGCCCGGTGACGATCTTGTAGTGCGCATCGGCCGCCAGCGCGGTTGACGAAGCCAGCGCCAGTACGATCAGTCCCGCCAGAATGTTCTTGAACATGGTCTCCACCTTGTCTGTGTGGTTGGGGATGCTCGCGCAGCCACGCGCGAGGCGCGATGCACGGATGAGTCAGGTCTTCGATGTCATGGGCAACAGGTTCGTCGGTGATGCGGTTGTTTCGCGTGTCGTCGTTTTGCAGTCTCCGGTGCAGTGGCAGGTTCAGGGCGCGGCGGGTGCGGCAGATGCCGGTGTCGCGGCGCGTGGCGCGGGATGACTCCAGCCGGATTCGACAATCGCGCGGATTCTGGCGTCGACGCTGTTGGGGTCCGTGCCTGATGTCGCAGCCGCAGCCGCAGCCGCAGTCGCAGTCGCAGTCGCCGGCGTCGGCGTCGGCGTCGGCGTCGGCGTCGGCGCCGGGGCTGGTGCAGGGGTGTTTGCGACCGGAATCTGTGCGTTCGCGTTGCCGCGTTTCGCGGGCCTGGCCGGAGGCGGGTTGGCCGTGGCGATGGTGGGCGCCGTGGGCGCCGTCGCCTGTGCGCCACCGCGCGCGGTCGGCAGGGCTGGCGTGTTCCAGCCCGCTTCGCGTATCGAACGTTCGAGTAGCGCTCTCACGTTGGGGTTGGTCGCATCGATCGCGAGCGCGTCGGTGGCGTTGTGGCGCACGCAACTCCACAGACGGTCAGCCGCGCACACGTTCGCATTGCTCATCGCGTGGTCGCGTTTCGTCTGGCGCTGTAGCAGGTCCTGCTGCATGAGCCGCGCATCCGCATTGTCCGGCTGGGCGACGAGCACTTCAGCCAGCACTGCCTGAGCGCCGGTCAGATCATTCGCCTGCAGGCTGGCGCGCGCCGCCTGCAGGGCCTCGGGCACGTCCCGATGTTTCGTTATCCCGCGCGGCGGCAGCGGCGGCAGGACAACGGGCGCTGGCGCGAGCCCTGCGGGCGCAACAGGCAAAGGAACATGCGCTACCGGAGGGGCAGGCGCGGGCGTGGTCGGTGATGGGGAAATCGACGCAACGCCCTGTCGTGCGCTGGGGGCAGAGGCCGGTTCGTACGGGACGATGGTGCCCGTTGCGGTTTTCGTTGCGGGTTCGTCAGTCGTGGAGTCCTTGTGGTCGCCAAACAACGCATAGCCCGCGTACAGCAGCGCGCCGAAGAGCAGGACCACCACGAGACCCTTGGTGAAAATCCACTTGCCGAGGCTTTTCCACAGCGGCACCGGCATGCTGAGCGGCGCAATTGGCGTGTCGGGCAGCATGAGGTGCGGATGATGCGCGGCATGCTGGGTAGCGGATTGCGCGGCGCCAGGCACATGCGTATCGGGGTCGTCGGGCGGCAACGCATGCCCTGCCGCTTTCTGGCGGATGCCATACGCAACTGCATGACTTGCGCCGCACCACGGACAGGTATCGTCGGGCGGATACAGTGCGCCGCCGCAGCGTTTGCATGGCGTCGGGAAACTCTGGCCAGGAGTAGTCTGGGTGGACATGTGTTGGACCCACCAGTTTCGGATCGCGGTCAAGGCGATCAGGGGCATCTGCCTGATACGCGACATCTGCCCTGCGAGCGACCGGCACAATGTCATGTTGCAGGGCCGCTGAATGCAATATGTGTCGTTTCAGCGCCAACGTCAACCACCGTTGTCACCTACCCGACAGGTGACTTCGGGACATGTGTGAAGAACGATCGATCGGTGGACTTTTTGATACCCACCACGCTGCGGCATGGTGGTTTGGTCGGAGGAATGTTGCGCGATACGGCTCGCGGGCCGGACTTTCCGCCGGCCCTGCCTGATTATTGATCAATGATGCTTGCGCAACGGTACGTCTTCGAGGAACCACGACAATGCAAACGCGAGCACGACCACGCATGCCGCCGAGAGATATACGGTATGTAGTGCACTCGAGAAGGCCTGCAGATAATCGTCACGCAATGCGGCCGGCAACTGGTGGATCGTCGTGGGGCCGAGCGACTGCGGCAACTCGGTGCCGGCGGGAATGAGTTCCGAGAGACGCGCGCCAAGCCGGTTCGAAAACACCGCGCCAAACGCGGCGACACCGACCGAGCCGCCGATCGAGCGGAACAGCGTCGCGCCAGACGTGGCCACGCCCATGTGTTTGAACTCCACGGTGTTCTGCACCGCGAGAATCAACACCTGCATCACCATGCCGAGTCCGCAGCCGAGCACACCCATGTAGAGATACATCACGTGCACCGGGGTCGAGATCTGCAGCCGTGCGAGCAGGATCATCGCGACGGCGACGAGGAACGTGCCTGCGATCGGGAACATCCGATATTTACCGATCTTGCTGATCACCCGTCCAGTTATGACCGACATGACCAGCACGCCACCCATCATCGGCAACATTTGCATGCCGGCCTGCGAAGGTGTGGAGCCTTTGACGACCTGCAGATACATCGGCAGAAACGTGACCGAGCCGAACATCGATACGCCGACGATGAAACCGATCAGGCTGCTCAGCAAGAACGTGCGTTGCGTGAACAGCTGAAGCGGCATGATCGGTTCAGCGGCGAGACGTTCTTCATAGATGAAGCCGCCGATACAGACGATACCGACCGCGAGCGTGAACCACAGCTCTGGCGAGGTCCACGGCAGCACCGTGCCGCCCTGGCTCGTGAACAGGATCACGCAGGTCAGCGCAGACGCGAGGAACGCGGCGCCCATGTAGTCGATGGTGTGCCTGACGTGCGCCGTGTGCGGCTTGAATACGGCAGCGATCACGAGCAGGGCGACCATGCCGAGCGGTAAGTTAATGTAGAAAATCCAGCGCCAGGACAGATGCTCGACGAGAAAGCCACCGAGCAGCGGACCGATCACGGTGGCAAGACCGAACACGCCGCCGAACATGCCCTGATAGCGGCCACGCTCCGCAGGCGGAATCACGTCGCCGATCGCCGCCATCGTAATGACGAGCAACCCGCCGCCGCCGAGACCTTGCAGCGCGCGCAGCAGGATCAGCTGCGTCATGTTCTGCGCGACGCCGCACAGCGCCGAGCCGATCAGGAACAGAACGATGGCGGTCTGCAGGACGATTTTCCGGCCGAAGAGGTCGCCGAACTTGCCGTACAGCGGCACGACGATAGTGGAGGTCAGCAGGTAAGCGGTGACCACCCACGACAGGCTTTCCAGCCCGCCCAGTTCGCCGACGATGGTAGGCAGGGCGGTCGACACGATGGTCTGGTCGAGCGCCGCCAGCAACATGACCAGCAGCAGTGCGGGAAACAGGATGCGTATCGGCGGGTGCGCGGGCGCGCTCGCGGACGAAGGCGCGGCGGCGCTGCCATGTTCAGCGGGTAAGGAGGTGGACTGGTCCATAGACTGGGGCTGCATCTTGAAATTAATTAACTTGACGATTAATATATGCGAGACAGGACGGCTCGTCAAATGGATATGGCAAAGTCAAAACTCAGTGATCGTGCGGCGCAGGCAGAAGCGACTGACGGTGTATCTGCCTCAGCAGGCGCAATGGCCGACGTGCCGGAAGCAGCGGCCGTTGCAGCCCGTCGGCCGGGGCGCCCCACGGGAAGCGCGCGAGGCCCGGACCAGCGCGCGAGGCTGCTCGACACTGCGCTCGCGCTGTTCGCGCGGCAGGGCATCCTCGATACGACGCTAGGCGCGATCGCGCGCGAGGCCGGCGTTACGCCCGCGATGGTCCATTACTACTTCAAAACGCGCGATCAGTTGCTGGACGTGCTGATCGACGAACGCTTTCTGCCGTTGCGGGCGGCCATGGGCGGTCCGTTTCAGGCGAACACCGACGATCCCGTTGCGGCGATTACGCAGCTGGCGCGCAGGCTGGTCGATGTCGCGACCGAGCATCCATGGTTTGCACCCCTCTGGGTGCGCGAAGTGATCAGCGAGGGCGGCCTCCTGAAGCAGCGCATGCACGAACGCTTTGGCGACGCCCATCAGAAGGCGTCGCTCGAGTGCATCGCGAAGTGGCAGAAAGAAGGCCGGCTGAACGCGGATCTGGAGCCGTCGCTGGTGTTTCTGTCGCTGCTCGGGCTGACGATCCTGCCGCTTGCGACATCGAAGGTGTGGCGCAACGATCCGGTGCGGCGTCAGATCAGCGCGCAAGACATCGCGCGACACGCGGTCGCGCTACTTGTGAATGGCGTAGGCCCGCAGGGCGTCAAACGCTGAGCCTGCGACCCGCGACTGGCGGGTCGGGAAAGCTTACGGGCCTTTTTCCTGACGCGGCACGCAACGTGCTACCAAGGGTTGATGCAAGAAATCGACGCAAAAGACCAGGCCTCCGCCGAAGCCGTATTGAGTATCCTGCCGCGCGTACGCGAACGGGTTACGGCGAGGACAACGAGGAACAGGAAAAGGGCCTTCAGTGGATCGCGGTTCCCGTGCTCGACCGGTTTGGCCACGTGATCGCCGGCCTGTGGGTTTCGTCTCCGGGCGATGTGGGGCGGACACGAAATCCCGTTACGTCGATTTGCTGGAAGAGGCCGGCCGTGCGATTTTTGCGCAGCCGGGTTATCACGAAGGCAACCCGTGAGGGATCGCGCAACCGCGGACCTTGTAAGAAACGGCCGGAGTATCGCCGTTGATTCACACTCGCACTTCAACTCGACGTTACTTTTCCGCCGCGCAGTCCGTGTAAGGCGGTGTGATATCAAGGACGCGAGATGACCGCAACTCGTACCGTGAAATCGAGTCAGAATGCTGTGTGTACTGTTGCGTCGAGGTCAAAACGCAAGGCTCTTTTTCAGGGCAAGATCCACGGTCTCCCGAAAGCGCTTCAGAAGGGCGGCGGGATGATCCATACAATGGCTGCGCGTGACCGCCTAACCTGTCTACAAGCAACAAAGCAAAATGAACGGAGAGTTGAGACTCGATCACGCCACGATCGTGCTTGTCGAGGACGATGCGCAAAGCCGCGAGTCGCTGGCGAGCCTGCTTGAACTGGAAGGCGCGCGCGTCGTCGCGGTGGCGGACGCGGAAGAAGGTGTCGAGGCCGCCGTCAGGTTATTGCCTGATGCCATCGTCTGCGACATCGATCTGCCCGCCATGGACGGCTTCTATCTGATCCAGCGCCTGCGCGACCACGAGATTCGCGGCGACCATTCGCCGTCGGTGGCGGTAGCGCTCACCGGTCATACCGAAGATACTTACCGTCTGCGAAGTATCGGCGAGGGATTCCAGCATTTCATGACGAAGCCGGCCCGTCCGGAAGCGCTCGTGACGCTGTTGCGTGACGCAATTGAGGCGCGGGCCGCTGGCTGAGAGTGGTGAGGCGCTGATGCAGGCGCTGCGGCAGACGTTGCAAGGCGCGCCGGCTTGACGGCCGCGGCGATCAGCCTTTGCTGGCGCTTTCCGCGGTCTGGCACGCCGCGCACAGACCCTTGAGTTCGATTTCGTCGCTGGCAAGCCGGTAGCCGGCATCCTCGATCTGCGTAACGAGCGCCTGTCGCAGCTTCGGCTGATGCAGTTCAGTGACGTTGCCGCATTGCTGGCAAACCACGAGGATGCCATGCTGGCATTGCGTCAGGTCGTGGCAGACGGTGAACGCGTTGATCGACTCGATACGGTGAACAAGGCCCGCCGAAAGCAGGAAATCCAGCGCCCGATAGACTGTGGGCGGTGCCGAGCCGGGATGGATCTGGCGCATGTCGTCGAGCAGCGAATAGGCCTTGGTGGCCCTTCCGGAAGCGAGCAGCAGTTCCAGCACCTTGCGCCGGATCGGCGTGAGTTTTTCGCCGCGCTCGCGGCAGTATTCTTCCGCCAGGGCGAGGGCGGCCTCAGACGACGGCGCCTGTGTGTGCTCATGCTCGTGCGCGTGGTCGTGCGCTGCCGGTGAGGATGCGTTTTTTCATGCATCGATTATACGGGGCAAGCGGAATCGGCGGGGATGGCCGCCTTCGTGGAGTGTGCTGCGCTTTGGGCGACCTCCCGCTTGCCGTCCAGTGCCTACGGGTTGCCTGGCAACGCAGGCCACGCGTTCAGTGCATTCTTCAGATCGCTCAGCACGTTTGACCAGTCGCCGCGAACCGTTTGACGGAAGAGGCGCGCCTGCGGATACCAGGGGCTGTCGCTGCGCTCCAGCTGCCAGCGCCAGTCGGGCGTAAACGGCAGCGCGATCCATACCGGCTTGCCGAGCGCGCCGGCCAGATGTGCGACCGACGTATCGACGCTGATCACCACATCGAGCCGGGAAACCAGCGCCGCCGTGTCGGCGAACGTGACGAGGCGGTCGGACACGTCGTGCAATGCCTCATGCTGCGCGAGCGTGTCGCGGTCGCAGTCGCGCACATCTTTTTGCAGCGAAATGAACGCTGCGTTCGCGTCGAACAGCGGGGTAAGCTGCGCGAGCTTCAACGAGCGGTTGTGGTCGTTCAGATGGCCCCGGCTGCCGGACCAGACGACGCCCACGCGCGGCCGGCCCGTTGCGCTTCGCGCCTCGAACACGTCATCCCACTGCGCGAGCCTGCCCGGCTCCGCGCGTAGGTACGGAACCGTTGCCGGAATGTCGGAGGCGCGCATCCTGAACGCGAACGGCAGACTGAGGAGCGGCACGTGATAGTCGAATGCAGGAATCGCGTCGCTGTCGCCGACGAGTTGCGCGACGCCCGGATAGTCCTGTAGCAGCGGCACGAGCACGTCCTGCACGCGCAACACCACGCGCGCGCCCGCGTCAGCCAGCCGGCCGACGTAGCGGACAAACTGCAGCGTGTCGCCCAGCCCCTGTTCGCGGTTGATCAGCACCGTTTTGCCGTCGAGTGGCTGCTGGCCGGTCCAAAGCACCGCCGCATCGAACTCGAGGCTCTGCGTGCCGTCGCGCCAGCGCCATTCGTATTCGCGCCAGCCGTGCTCGAATTCACCCCGCAGCAGGTTGGTCTGCGCGCGGTTGGTGCGTGCACCGGCGTCATTCGTGTCGAGCGTCACCGCTTTCTTGAACTGCTGCATTGCCTCGCCGAAACGGTGAAGATCGCGCAGCGCCACACCCAGATTCACATGCGCCCGGACGAAATCCGGCTTGAGCGCGATTGCCTGCCTGTAGGCGGCGATTTCTTCGTCGTACCGGCCCATGGTGCCGAGCAGGTTGCCCCGGTTGTAATGGACCTGAAAGAGCGACGGATTGCGTGCAAGGAGCCGCTCGAACATGGCCAGTGCGCGTTCGTGCTCGCCGAGCTTTGCCAGCGAAAGCGCAGCGCCATGCAGATAAGGCGGGTGATCCGGACCCTGCGCGAGGCAGCGTTCGAAGAGCGCCGCCGCTTCATCGTGACGATCGGCGAGCTGGCATACCTCGGCTGCCCAGTAAATCTGATCGCGCGAAGCGGGCATGACCTGCAACGCGCGCGTGACGAGATCGGCCGCGCGCGCGTAGTCACCGCTTTTCGCCGCGATGTAGCCGAGGCCTTCAAGCGCTTCCCCGCGATCGGGCTGCGTGGCGAGCACGCCGTTCAGGAGCGCCGCAGCTTCGTCGAGTTGTCCGCCGACAAACTTTTGCTGCGCAGCGGCGAGCGTCCTGGCGATGTCCTGCGTCATGCGTGCGCCACCTCAATCGAGCTTCGCAGCGAATCCGCGCTGCACGCCCGGTCGCGCAAACAGCGCTTCATACCAGCGTCGCACGTTCGGAAAATCGGCGAGGTCGACTTTGTGGCGTTCGTGTCGCCAGGCCCAGCCGAGGATCGCGAAGTCCGCCACCGACAGCTCGCCCGCCACGAATTCGTTGTCCTGCAGCCGCCGGTCGAGCACGCCATACAGACGCCGCGTTTCTTCGGAGAAGCGCTTCAGTCCGTAGCGACGGTCGATTTCCGATTCGAGTGCGGCGAAATGATGGACCTGACCGGGCATCGGACCAAAGCCGCTCATCTGCCACATCAGCCATTCCAGCACCGGCACGCGCTGGCGCAGATCTTTCGGCAGGAATTTGCCGGTCTTTTCACCGAGATACAGCAGGATCGCGCCGGATTCGAAGACGCTGATCGGCTGGCCATCCGGACTGTCGGTATCGAGGATCGCCGGAATCTTGTTATTCGGGCTGATGCTCAGGAATTGCTGCTGGAACTGGTCGCCCATGCCGATGTTGACAGGCTTGACCGTGTACGGCAGTTCCATTTCTTCGAGGGCAACGCTGACCTTGCGGCCATTCGGCGTGCCCCAGGCATACAACGTAATCGTCATCGTGCGGATACCGGTTAAGACCCGTAGTGTTTTCGGGAGCGGCCTCTGTCAGTCACCCGGGTGATTGGCTTAAGTGAGCGGCAGGTCGACGTACTTCCTGAAACCCCGACGCGTCGCAAGACGAGAATACCAGCGCTCGAGATTCGGCAGTGACGGGCGTTCGATCCCTTCAAGACCGAACCAGCGCTTCGCATACGCACCGAGGACCACATCGGCGAGCGTGAACGAGTCGGTTTCGAAAAAGAAGCGCCCCTGCAAATGCGTGTCGAGCATCTTCCACAGTGCGCCGACAGCCTGCAGGTCTTTCGCGAGCGTGGCCTGATCGCGTTCGGCGGCGGGTGTGCGCACGATCGACCAGAACACAGGGCGCTCGGCGGGCTGCAGGGTACTGAGCGTCCAGTCCAGCCAGCGATCGATGCCTGCACGCGTTTTGGGTTCCGCGGGATAGAGCAGGTTCGACGGCGGTCCATACTGGAGCACCAGATAACGGAGGATCGAATTCGATTCCCACAGCACGAAATCACCATCGACGAGCGTCGGAATCCTGCCGGTCGGATTCATCGCCAGATACTCTGGTTCGTTGTTGCGGCCAAACTGCAAGCCAGCATCAATGCGTTCGTAAGGCAACACCAGTTCGTCGCAACACCACAAGACTTTCTGGACATTGACCGAGTTGGCCCGTCCCCAGATCGTGATCATTCGCCGTTTTCTCCTGAAAGCAGGAGGCCGCGCATCACGGCGGCCCTGAACCGGGAACGATACACGATGTCGGCTATTTTTACCGGGCACGGAAACGGCTCTGCGTACAATACGCCTACCCCAACGCGACGAGGCACAGCATGGCCCGCATAGTCCCCGACGACTGGAAGAATCTCGCTGCCACCGGCGCGGCGTCGCGCGAGCGCGAGACACTCGCACTGCTTGAAAGCGCGCTGTCCGGTGAATACACGGTTTATCACGGCGTGCACTGGACACGGCTCAACCAGGGCTTTTCCGTGTTCGGCGAAGCGGACTTCGTGATCGTCAGCCCTTCCGGGCGCGTGATGATCATCGAGCAGAGAACGGGCTTCCTGCGCGAGACGCCCAAGGGTCTCGTCAAGGTGCACATGCAGACCGAGCGCAATGTGGCGATTGCGCTGGCGCGCACGGTCGAGGGCATGCATCGGCGCTTCACTGCCGCGTTCGGCGCGAACACGTATTTCATCGAGGAACTGCTGTACTGCCCGGACCACGTCGTAAAAGATGCCGCGATTGCCGGAGTGAATCCGGCGCGTATCGTCGATGCGACGCGCAAGGACCGGCTCGCCGCGATCATCCGCGAGGCGCTGCCTGCGGACGAACCGCGCCTGCCATGCGCGGCAAAGATCCACCATTTCCTCGCCGACGAACTGGCGTTGACGCCCGATGCGAGCGCGCTCGTCGGCCAGGCCGGCACGCTGGTGACGCGTCTCGCAGGTGGCCTTGCGACGTGGGCGCGGCGGCTCGAGTTTGCGCCGTTCCGGCTGCGCGTGATCGGCACCGCCGGCTCGGGCAAGACGCAACTCGCCGTGCAGGTCATGAAAGACACCGTCGCGCAAGGCAAGCGGACCCTGTATGTGTGCTTCAACCGGCCGCTTGCCGACCATATCGCACGCGTGGCGCCGCCTGAGGCGAAGGTCGCGAACTATCATCAGCTGTGCGACTGGATCGCACGCGATGCCGGCCGTGCGCCGGACTTCGACACGCCGAACGTGTTCGAGCAGTTGGAGAGCACATTCGCCGAAGCGTCGATCGACGAACGCTGGCAATACGATGTATTGATTGTCGACGAAGGGCAGGACTTCCAGCAGCCGTGGGTCGCGGCGCTCGAACGGTTGCTGCGGCCCGGCGCGGCGTGGTGGTGGCTCGAAGACCCGCTGCAGAATCTGTACATGCGTACACCGGTCGAGCTTCCCGGCTGGGCCACGATCAAGGAAACGACGAACTACCGCAGTCCACGTGACATCCTCGACTACGTGCGCGACCTGGTCGGAACGTCGGCACCGCTCGCGGCTGGACTCAGTTCAGGCAGCCCGTTCGATGGTTCGGATATTTCGTTTTCCACCTTCGACGAAGGACACGGCGCCGAAGGCAGCATCGATGCGACCAAGCGTGCGATCACGCACGCGCTTTCCCTGGGTTTTCGCAAGCAGGACATCGCCGTGCTCTCATTCCGTGGCCGCGAAGGGTCGGCGCTGACGGCGCTGGACCAGCTCGGACCGCATCGGCTGCGCAGTTTCACCGGCAAATATGATCTGTTCGGCAGCCCCGAGTACCGCGAAGGCGATGTGCTGCTGGAGTCGATCTATCGCTTCAAGGGGCAATCCGCGCCGTGTGTGATCCTGACCGAAGTCGACTTTGCGGAGTTCGACGAACGCATTGCGCGCAAGCTGTTCGTCGGCGCGACGCGGGCGACGATGAAGCTGATCGTCGTTGCTTCGCAGCGTGCGGCGAAGCATCTGCGCGTGCCGGCGTGACGGGTCGTGCCTCGTCGCGCGCCTGACGGATGCGCGCGATCAGCGCCAGCCCGATGCGCCAACCAGCGTGCCGCTGAGCGCTGCGGCGTCCCACCAGATCACGCGCAACAGCGGCGCTTTCTGTGCAATCAGGATGGCCTGTACCGGATCGCTTTCGATGAAGTGCGTCACGCCACAGCGCAGGACGGCCGCCGCCTTGTGTGTCGCGGTGCCGGCCGGCGTGTGGTCATGCAGGCCGGGCGTGCGCATCACCAGTTCGAGTTTGCCGAAGCCGTGCCGGTCGAGCCACGCCTGCGTGCGTTCGCGATCCATCTCCGGCCGGCCGGTGATGATCGCGCGAGCGCGTTGCAGGTCGATGCCAGGCAGCGATTCGAACGGCAGCAGCAGATCGCGCTCGTTCAACGCGGCCTGCAGATCTTCGTTGTAGCGGGTGGAGGGCACATCAGGCAGCAGGATGCCGTCGAGATCGATTGCGTACGTCGCGTACTCATGGTCGTTGGACATCGGCGCGCGCTGGCCCGCGTCGTGATTCGTCCAGTCCTCTCGATAGCGGTCCGTGTAGGCCTGACGTTCCCACGGAAAGAGCGCGAAATAGCCGCGTGCGTCGGTACCGAAATCAGGACGCGTGCGGCTGAGTTCGTCAAAGGCGCCTGTCAATGTGCGCACGATCAGTCCGTGTCGTTCGAGGAAGTCGATGCAGTCGAGCAGCGTGAAACCGCGCCCTGCGATGTCTTCGCACAGCAGGACTTTCGAGCCGGGCGCGGGCATCGGCAGCGACGAGTCCCATGTCACCACACGGCTTGCGCGATCGTAGCGCAGGAACGCGACGGGCACGCCCACCGCATGCGAAGCCATCAACGCGAGCGGCGCGCCGCCACGCAGAATGCCTACCGCGGCAACGAACTGCTCGTCCAGCAGGGCAGGTTGCAACGATTCGATCCAGTGATCGAGCTGTTCATACGTCAGGGGAAGAACCGGTTTGTTCATGACTCGTCTTGCTGTTCGCGCGAGGGGCCGCACGCGCCTGTGGCCAGCCCATCTTCTATGCGCGCGGCGTTTGGCGATATTATGCCGGGGGTTCTGGAATCCTGTTGCGTGGCGGGACGGGACCACACATATATAGAAACAAAAGGACCGTTGAACATGCGCTACCTGAATGCCCTGCTGTGGACGATCTATCTGTCGATGACGCTCGCCGCTGCGCCGGCCTGGGCGACAGAACTGACGCTCGACATGAAGGGCAAGATCAGACACACGACGGACGCCGCGCACACGGAGTTTCATTTCACGGAGAGAGACCTGCTCGCACTGCCAGCGCATTCGATCACGACGTCGACCACCTGGACGCCGAAATCCACGTTTACGGGACCGTCGCTCGCGGATGTTCTGAAGACTGTCGGCGCCTGGGGCAGCGAACTCGAAATCCATACGCTCGACGACTACACCTGCACGGTGCCGGTCGCGGACGCCGAGCGCTACGGTGTGATCGTCGCGTACAGCATGAACGGCAAGCGGCTGAAGGTCAGCGATTTCGGTCCGCTGTTCCTCATCTATCCGCGCGACGCGTATCCCGCTGAACTGCAGGGCGCCATTGGTGACGCGAAATTCGCATGGCAGATCAAGGCGATCGTCGTCAAATGAAGCGGTTGTCGCTGCGCCGTCTGGTGTTCGTCGTCATCTGGCTCACGGCGCTGGCGCCGCCGCTTGGCGCGCTCGGCTATTTCCTCTACGCAAACCTGCTCAATCCGCGTGCCACGCAGCAACTGACGGCCACGTATGATGGCTTCTACTGGGACGCCGCCCAGCTCCAGATTGCCTACGCCCGCCTCGAAAACCAGTTGTTGCTCTACAAGAGCGGTGCCGATAGCGAATATTCGGCGGTTCAGTTGCGCTATCAGGTGCTGCAGTCGAAGCTGAACGTGATGTCCGGTTCGACGCGCATGCTGGCGCAGAATCCGCCGCTCGCCGGGGTGCAGGCGGAAGAAATCCGCACGCTGAGTGACCTGCTCGCTTCGCTCGAGCCAGAGTTCGATGCCCTGGCGCAGGAACCGGCGCGCGCCGGTCGCATTGTTATCGCGTTGCGCGAGCACTGGAACGAGGTCAACGATCTCGCACTAAGCCGCCGTTTCGCGGACGTCTCGGATCGAGAAGCGCTCAACCACGATTTCATCGCGAAGCGGCGCCTGCTGTTTGCCGCGGGTCTCGTGTTGCTGCTGCTGTCGGCGGCGGCAAGCGTACTGCTCGTGCGGAATGGCTATCGGCGCACCAGGCTGATCCGTCAGCAACACGCGGCGCTTGCGGCGGAGCACGAGGCGAGCCGCGCAGCGCGTGAAGCAAGCCTCGCCAAGGACGCGTTTCTCGGCATGATCAGCCACGAACTGCGCACGCCATTGCATGCGATCGTCTCGTCGATCGAACTGCTCGGTTTCAATTCTCATTCTGAAGCGGACCGCAAGGTCATCCGCCGGCTGGAAAGCGCCGCGCGCCAGCTCGAGGCGCAGATGAAGGATCTGACCGACTACGCTCGTCTCGGCGCGGGCAAGCTCGATCTGCGTCACGAGCGTTTCGATCCGCGCGAATTGCTGGCATCGATTGCCGATCAGAATGCGCCGGCGGCAAGTGCGAAAGGGCTCAGCTTCGAAAGCGGGCTGGGCGGTCATACCGGGCTCGTCGAATCGGATCCGCACCGGATCCGGCAGATCGTCAACAACCTGGTGACGAACGCAATCCGTTATACGGAGCGGGGCTCCGTGCGTCTCGAACTGGTGCAGTGGCCGACGATACTGTCGATCGTCGTCAGCGATACGGGGCCGGGTGTGCCGCCCGCGCAGTTACCGCTGATCTTCCAGGAGTTCACGCAGCTCGACGCTTCGCGCACAAGGCGTTTTGAAGGCGCCGGCATGGGGCTCGCCATCGTGCAGGGTCTCGTCGACCTGTTCGGCGGTACGATCCGCGTCGAAAGCCAGATCGGCGAGGGCACCACCTTCAAGGTTGCGATTCCGGTCACGCCGGTGGTCGGAGACGTCGTGCCCGCAGCGCCGGCAGAAGCATCAGATCAAGGGACGCGGCCGCAGATTCTTGTGATCGATGACAATCCGCTGGTGCGCGAATCGCTGTGCGAGATGGTCGCGCATATGGAATACGACGCAGTGGCCATGGGCAATGCGGACGCCGCGCTCGCGTGGCTCGACACGCATCGCTGCGATGTGATCCTGCTCGATCTGCACATGCCGGACAAGGACGGCTATACGTTCCTTGAGGACTTCACCGTGCGCCATACGCCTTCAGGGCACGTGCCGATCATCGCGATCAGCGCGTATGCGCCGGAACCCGATGCCTCGGGCGCGGCGGGGCCGTTTTTTGAATGCCTTGCGAAACCGCTTCACTACGAAGTCCTGCGCGCGGCAGTGCAGCGTGCTCTGGCGGCCCGTCACCGGGTGTGATGCGGTTTTCTTGCGGCGTGCGCGGCTGCGCTGCGACCACGCGGACCGACCGCGGGCGCTCGCACTCAGCGCCGGTTCAGCCGCTTCGACAGATCGGCGACGAGAATCGCCATTCTCGCGGGCTTCTCGTAGCACGCGACATCGTAGTTGCGGATGACGTCGCTGATTTCCGATTCGCTCGCCTTGCCGGTCAGGAGTTCGCCGGTCAACACGAAGATCGGCGCGTCCGGATTCTCCGATGCGCGCACCGCGCGGATCGCTGCTGCCGAGGTCAGGTTGCCGAACAGCCAGTCGATCACGATCCCGTCGAACACCTGGCTTTGCAGCGCATCGGTGAAGGCCGACAGCCCGTACAGCGCCATCGCCGCAAAACCGCTGCGTTCGAGGTAATCGCGCAGGTTGTCGGCCGACGCCTGATCGTCGTCGACCACCGCGATCAACGGCTTGTCCGTCTCCGCGCGGCGCGGATAGATCTCGATCTTGTGGACCTCGAAGGCATTCTGATAGAGCGCGCCGTCGTAACGCACCACGCGCCATTGGTCCAGCTTCGAGTAGGCAATGAATTCCGGCCGGCTGCCGGCTTCGAGCGGCACGCCGACCCACGCAGTGCAGGCCAGATCGACCGCGCCGATCGAAAACACGGCTTCGCGCGCGATCGCTCCGACCATGCCGGGGTCGAGCGACTGCGCGCCGAACAGTTGCGCAGCCGGCTCTCCGAATGCTTCGGCGACTTTCTTGATCTGCGACAGCGTCCAGGGGCTGTTGCCGCGCAGCTTGCGGTGACCTTGGGAAAAGCTCAGGTCGAGAATGCGGCAAAGCTCGGTGGTCTGCTGGCGTTTGCCGATGCCGTGCCGGCTCATCAACTCGCGCACGCGCTCGGCGACCGCGATCGAGTCGGGTGAGGTTGCTTCGTTGGCCATTCTGCGTGCGTGTCCGTCGATTTAAGTTGTATCTGGAAGAAGGACGCTACGGGCGCGGAAAAAATCCAGCGCGGATTCTTTGCGAGCCGACCGGCCACGCAGGGGGAGAGCAAATGTACAGCTAAAAGCCGCAAGTTCTGCGCTGTCACCGGACTCGGGATGAAACGATCGGTTTCACGGGTTTGCCGCACCGCGGGCGGGTTCGGCTTACCGTGCGAGTCCGGGCGCTATTTTAACGATGAAATTATCCATGGCGCATGAAACGTACGTGGCAATCGTTATTCTTTCGCATTCTTGACCCGCAGCGCAGGCGGCTCGGCTGGCCGCTGGCTGTCTGCGGGCACGGCCGTGGCTGCCGAAAGCATCGGAGCGGCTCGCCGGTACAGGGTGAACAGCTGATCCCGGTCGCCCGGGCGTGCGCCGCTCCAGAAGGCCTGCCAGCCGGGCGAGATTGCCGCGGCGCCTGACGGTGTCTGGACAATCAACACGTTGCAGTCTTGCGAGTCGCCCGTGCCGATACTCACTACGCGACGCTGCGTGTACCACGCGAACATCGGCGCCTCGGATTCTCCCAGTCCGCTCGACGCGACGCAGTCGTTTTTCGCGATGACGGGCGCCAATACCGCCGCAGCCTGGTGAAACACTGGTCGATAGCTTTTGGCCGCGTCGATCCACGGCATCAGCAAGGTGGCCATGAGACCCCAGGCGAGCGTCATCGCGGCAGCCCAGCTGGCGGCGCCGCGCCACCGGCCGCTGCGGTCGATGGCGGGCTGCACCGCGATCCAGCCCAACGTCAATGCGACGGCGCTCAATACCGCGACAGGTTGTCGTGCTGGCAACTCCCAGTCAAGCGGCAGCCAGCGACCCAGCGGCGCCACCCAGTGATGCAGCGACTGCGGGCCGCGCATGATCCACCAGGTGAGCCAGGCCGCGACGAGGCTCGCCGCCGCGACGGTACGCGCCAGCCAGACCCATATGCGCTGCACCAGCGCCGGCAGACGCGGCAGCGTGCTGGCGGCGAGCGGCGTCAGCGCGGGCAGGATCGGCAGCAGGTAGAGTTCGCGCAGCGTCGCGGACAGACACAGCGTGGAGAGGCCCGTGACGGTCACGAGCGCGGCGACGACGAGGACAGGCTGGCGCCATGTCGCGCGCCGCGCGAGTGCGATCAAGGCAAGCGGGCCCACCGGAAAGGCGAAGAACAGGAGCGCCTTGAATGGCGTCGAAGGCGTGTTGTCCGATCCCAGTTCAGGAACGGAAAAGCCGAGAAAGCGGCCGACGTTGTTGTCCCATAGCCAGGTCTTGAAGAGCGGCATCGAACGCTCGGCGAGCAGTGCCGGCCAGATCACCGTCAGCGGCAGCGCGACGGCGCCCGCGAGCAGCAGCGCGAACGCATAGCGGCGCGTACGGCACGCCGGCACGAACACCGGCACGAGCAGCGCGGCGACGCCGAACACGCCAGGCATCAGCAGACCCTTGGTCATCAGCGTTGCGGCGACGCCCACGCCAAGCAGCAGCGCGGCTCGCCAGAGGGGCCAGCGGCGGGTGTCGCCGGCAAGCAGCACGATGCGGATCAACGCGTAGAGGGAGACCGCGCTCGCCGCCATCAAGCCGACATCGGTGAACAGGTCGTGTGCGTGCCTGACAAGCCCGATGGTGCCCGCGAGCAGTAGCATGGAACCGGCCGTGTCGCGTGCGAGCCAGCCGCGCCGGGGCGACATCGCGCGCG
The DNA here is from genome assembly GCF_004361815.1 of Paraburkholderia sp. BL10I2N1. Lineage (NCBI taxonomy): Bacteria > Pseudomonadati > Pseudomonadota > Betaproteobacteria > Burkholderiales > Burkholderiaceae > Paraburkholderia > Paraburkholderia sp. BL10I2N1. The sequence continues at coordinate 2,828,125 of NZ_SNWA01000002.1, forward strand.
CGATGGCGGCCGTGGCGGCGAAGGTGACCAGCATGGCGAGCAGTGTCGCGAGGCGTGCGCCGTCAGGGGCGGGCAGCCAGCCCGCGGTCGCCTTCATGAAGCCGACGGCGAACCAGTCGAAGAGCGGCGGCTTCTCCATGAACGGAACGCCGGCGTTTGTCGGCACGATCCAGTCGCCGGTCTGCGCCATGTGCTGCACGATACCGAACGTGTACATCTCGTCCTGCTTCCACGGCTCGCGTCCCACGATGCCGGGGAGCAGGTAGAGCGCAAGGCAAGCCACGACGATGCAGATGTGCCAGGCGGTGCGGGTGCGATTTTCAGACGGATGCAGAGTGAATGTCGATGGCGTGTGGCTGCTCATCCGGGCTGTTCCGAAGCGATGGCTGCGCTGGGATCCCACGCAACGGCACCGCTGAGTCTGTAGACCCTCAAGAGTCGCATCCACCTCCTTAAGCGAGCCTTAAGTGGGCCTTCAGTCCACTGCCCGGCCATCGGTTTGCAAACAGTTTGCCAACGAATAAGCAACATTTAGCTTTCAATAGCCCTGCATCAGCTTGTTGTCGCCCGCGATCGGGCATCCAGGTTGCTGCGCAGAAAGCCGGACTTCAATGCGACAGAAAGGGGTAGGAATGCCTCATCCCGACTGAGTGAACTACTCTCCTGCAGGCTCGCCAGCACCCGCTGTGCGCTGCCTCATCAACAGTTGCAGCAGCACGGGCAGCAGCAGAAGCACAAGCGGCAACTGCACGATGAGGCCGGAAATGATCGCGATGGCGAGCGGCTGCTGCATCGCCGATCCCTGTCCCAGTGCGAAGGCGAGCGGCAATAGCGCGAGGATGGCAGCGATCGTCGTCATGGCGATCGGGCGCAGACGATTGCGGCCGGCCTCGATCAGCGCGCGATCGAATGGCATGCCTTCGTCGCGTACGAGGCCCTGCAGCTCCGATACGTAGAAGATCGCGACTTCGGTGACGATCCCGATGATCATCGTCATGCCCATCATCGCGGAGATGTTGAGTTCGATGCCGGTGATCCACAGGCCGACGAACACCGCGCCGGTCGCAAGCAGAGGCATCGCCATCACGGAAAGCGCCACGCGGAAGCGCTCATACAGAAACAGCAACAGCCCGAAGACGAGCGCAACCGCCGCACCGAACACGGTCAGGAGGCCCTTGAAGGCAATCTGCTGCTGCTGATACAGGCCGCCGAGTTCGTAATACACGTCTTTCGGCAGGAGATTCGCGTCGGCGAGCGCCTGCTGCACGTCGGCAATCGTCGAGCCGAGGTCGCGGCCGTCGATGCGTGCGGTTACCGCCACCATCCGTTTCAGGTTGTCACGGCTGATCTCCGGCTGGCCGGTCACGACGACGCGGTCGGCAACACGCTTGAGCGCGAACAGATGGCCATCGGGCGCGCGGATCTGCAACTGGCCCAGTTGCGTGTCGGTGAGCTTCAATGCGCCGGCGACCCGCACCCGTACGCCGATTGTCTTCGGTCCGGTCTGGAACTGCGTCGCAATGTTACCTTCGACCATGTCCGACACCGCCTGTGCAATCGACTGCGAATCCATACCTTCTGCTGCCGCGGCATCCGGGCGGATGTGCAATTCGAGGGCGTCGCCAGCCGGATTGATGCCGTCATCCACATCGACGATGCCCGGAATCTTGCCGATGCGCGCCGCGACTTTTCTGGCCGTGGTGTCGAGCGTGTCCTGATCGTCGGAATAGATCTTGATCTGGACGGGCTGAGGGACCGCGGTCAGATCGCCGATCAGGTCTTCCATCAGTTGCGCGAGTTCCACGCTGACGCCCGGCACCTGCGTTTCGACCTTCGAGCGGATTTCTTCCATCACGGTTTCGATCGGTTCACGGCTGCCTGACTTGAGCCGCACGAAGAAGTCACCGCGATTCGGTTCGTTCAGATCGCCGCCCAGGCCGGCGCCCGTGCGCCGCGAATACGTCGCGACGTTGGGATTCGCACGGATGATCGCCTCGATCTGTTGCATCAGGCGATCGGTCTCGGTGATCGAGGTGCCTGGTTCGGTGTGGTAGTCGAGAACGAAGCCGCCTTCGTCCATGGTCGGCATGAAGCCGCTGCCGACGCGCGTGAACGCGAAAGCCGCGACCACGACGAGCGGAACCAGGCCGACCAGCACGAGCAGGGGACGCGCGGTGACGTGTTCGATCAGGAACGCGTAACGGCGGTTCATCCACTGCGCGAAACGTGTCTCACGATGCTCCTCCGCATCCTTGGGTTTGAGCCAGCGGTCGCAGAGGATCGGCACTGCCAGCCACGTGACGAGAAAGGAGATGAAGAGGGCGCTCGCCATCGTCACGGACAACGCCTTGAAGAACGCACCAGTGACGCCGGACAGAAACGCAAGCGGCACGAAGATGATCAGCGTCGCCGCCGACGATCCGGTCAGCGGCCGCGTGAATTCGAGCGCCGCCGACATCACGCGGCCGTGGAAGGCGTTCGCACCGGCTTCACGTACGCGCCGCACGATATGCTCGATCATCACGATGGCATCGTCGATCACGAGTCCGACCGCGGCTGCCATCCCGCCGAGCGTCATGATGTTGAAACCCATGCCGAACACGTCGAGCAGCAGGATGGTCGCGGCCATCACCACGGGTACGAGCGCCACGGCAATCGCGGTGATTTTCAGGTTGCGCAGGAACGCGAACAGCGTGAGCGCGGCAAGCACGACGCCGATCATGATCGCGTCACGAACACTTTTGGCCGAGGCCGTCACCAGTTCGCTCTGGTCGTACCAGTTCGCGAGATGAACGCCGGGCGGCATCTGAGGCTGGAAGGCGGCGAGCCTTGTCCGGATCGTCTTCGCCATCGCTACGCTGTTTGCGCCCGGCTGCTGAAAGATGTTGATCAGCACGGCGTCCTGGCCGTCCGCAGTCACGCGCATCCATTGCGGGACCACGCCTTGCCGGACCGTGGCCACATCACCGAGACGGACCTGCGACGCCCCCGTCGCCGCGACGACCACATTCTTCAATTCGTCGATGCGCGTGATGGTGGCGTTGGCGATCACGAGATACAGCTTGTCGTGATCTTCGATGCGGCCGGTTGCCATCAGCACGTTGCTCGCGCCGATCGCCTTCGATACGTCCGCGAGCGACAGCTTGTACGCCGCAAGCCGCGCCGGATCGATCGCCACTTCGAATTCGTCCCGCGCGCCGCCGGTCACTTCGACCCGCGCGACACCTTCCACCGACGACAGCAGCGGGCGCATCTGGAACTGCGCAAGATCATGCAGGGCGCTCAGCGACTGTTCCTTCGAAGTGAGGCTGTAGGCGAGCACCGGGAACACCGTCGGGTCCATCCGGCGCACCTGCATCGACGTGCCCGGGGGCAGCGTCGCAAGAATTTCGCTGATCGCGGACTGTGCCTGCAACGTGGCCTGCGCCATGTCAGTGCCCCAGTCGAAATTGAGCGAGATCTCGGCGGAACCGCGGCTCGTCTTCGACTGAACGTCGCGCACGTTCGGCACGCGGCGCAGCGCTTCCTCGACGGGCATGGTGACGAGCGTCGCCATCTGCTCGGCAGGGCGGTCGCCAGCATCGAGCGACACCACCGCGCGGGGAAACGCCACGTTCGGGAACAGCGAGATCGGCAGACGAAACGCGGTCAACGCGCCGGCGATCGCCAGCAGCGCGACCACGAACAGCAGCGAGCGCCGATGCATCTGCATCCATTGACCGAAATTCATCGGGCAGCGCTCCCGGCGATCTGCACGGCCATCCCTTCCTTCAGTTCATAGTTGCCGCTGACAACGAGCGGCTGCGAGCCGTTGAGCATGCCATCGACGCCATAGCGGCTGTCGTCTTCGACCTTCGTGACGACGCTCACGCGATGCGCCTTGTGATCCGGCGTGATCTGAAACACGTACTCGCCTTGCCCGTCTTTCAGGACGGCGGCGCGCGGCACGATCCAGTGCGTGCCGGGGTTCGTCGCGATATCGGCGCTGACGCGCGTGCCCGGGATAAACGCGGTCTGGCCGAGCGGCACGTTTGCGCCGATATTGACCAGCTGGCTTTGCGGATCGACCGAGGCGCCGACCATGACGACGCGGCCCGGTACCGCGCTTCGTGCGAGCGCGCTGGACAGGCCGCGCAGCGTCAACGTGTCGCCGGGATGCACGGCGGCGGCATCCGAGGGCTCGACGGTGAGCATGACGTTTGGCCGTGCGTCCTTGCCACTGCCGGTGGCGGCAAGCTGCATGATCGCGGCGCCTGGCTGAACCTGGTCGCCCTGTGCCACGGAAACCTGCAGGACGACACCGTCGATCGGTGCGTTCAGCGGATGCGGGCCTGCGGAGATGCCCATCTGGTCCTGTGCGGCGAGCGCCTGCTGCGCATCGAGAGCGGCTTTTTTCGCGGTCGCGAGTTGCGATTGGGTGGCCAGACCCTTGTCGTACAGCGACTGGGTGCGCGCGAGTTCGCCTTGCGCGAGCGTCGCCGCGCTTCTCGCCTGGGTGGCGGCGAGTGCGGCAGCGGGATCTGCCTGCACGATGGCGAGCGGCGTACCGCGTGTCACGGTCTGGCCGGGCTGCACCCGCATCTGCGTGATGCGCGCGATATACGGCAGGTTCACCGTCGTCACGTTGGAAGCCGATGCGGCGACGGTGCCATAGGCGCGGACAGGTTGGGCGATGACGCCGCGTTGGACCTGGGCGGTCTGTACCGTGACGACGGGTTCGGCGTCGGCGTAAGCGTGGGCGCTCCACATGGCGGCCGTGGTGGCAAGGCACATCGCGACGCGGCGCGCCTGCATCGAAAAGCGGCTATTTCGCATGGGTTTCAGTCAAAGTCTGGTCGGCGGAGAAGGCATCGGGAATCGCGCTGCCGAGCAGCGCCTGCAGGCCAACGCGCTGTTCCGCGAGCGACTCGCGTAGCGTGGCGACGTCGATGCGTTTGGTCAGCGCCGCGCTTTGCGCATCGGTGTAGGCGCCGAGGGCAAGGTTGTGCTCCGAGTAGGCCTGCGACGCGTGGCGGGCGGCGAGATCGACATCGGGCAATGCGCCCTCAGTCTGCTGGAGCTGGCGCGCGAGGATCGCGCTGTCGGCGCGTATGTGCGCGACGTCGGCATACGCCTGGTTCAGGCGGTTCTGGTATTCGTCGCGCAGACGCTGGCGCGTGGCCTTTTCGATCGCGACGTTGCCCTGATTGCGGTTGAAGATCGGCAGACTCAGGTTGATCTGGAAGCCGCTCGTGTAAATGTTCGACGTATCGCGCGCCCGCACGAAACCGACCGACAGGCTCGGAAACTGGCTGAGGATGGCCGCGCGATACTTCTGCTCCTGCGCCTCGTAACCGGCCTCCAGTGCGAGCAGGTCAGGCCTGCGCTTCGGCAACGCCGCGACCGCCGAGTCGATCGTGGAGTCGGCGACTGGCGTACTCTCGATGTCGCCGGTCAGTTGCAACTGCACGTCGGGTGCGAGACCCAGCAGCGCGTTCAGGTCGTGATGCGTCTGTTCGGCGGCACGTTCGGCGTCGGTGTATTGCTTTCGTGCGTCGCTGTACGAGGTGAGCGCGGCGCTCAACTGGTCTTCAGTGAGGTTGCCTGCGCGCTGCGCTTCGGCCATCCGCTCGTAGCGTGTGCGCGACAGTTCGAGCTGCTGCTGGAGAAACGGCAAGGTCTCTTCCTGAAAACGTGCCTTCAGGAAGAGCTGCTTCGCCTGCGCGACGATCTGCCATTCTTGCCAGAGCAGGCCAAGATCGGTCTTGACGACAGTCGCATCAGCTGACTTTTTATTCGCGCCGCGCGTGACGATCGCCATCACGTCCATGCTGAGGCCATAATTGAACGCGCGCGTGAAGCCCTCCGCGCCGGGGTAGTCGCTCGCCACGCTCAGTTGCGGATCGGGCAGCAGGCCCGCCGAAAAAGCCTGCGCGCGTGAAATGCCGAGATCGTCGCGGGTGAGCTTCAGATCCGGGTTGTTGGCGACGGCGAGCATCGCGACTTCTTCGATATCGAGTCCGTCGGAAGGATCGAAGCGGTGGGCGGCCAGTTCGGGCAGCGGCATCGTGGCCGGGTCGATCTGGATGCGCTCGAGCGTGCTTGCGGAGGTCGATGTGTCGCGTGGCGCCAGCGGTTCGCGGTGGTACCACGTGCAACCTGCAATCAGCATTGCACAGAGCGGCATCGTCGCGCGCAGGGCAGTGATACACCGGCCACGCACGGCGCGGGTCGCGTGCACCGCTGGATCGGCGTGAAATACGGGCAAATCCGGCTCCTGATCTTGAGGGAGGGAAGCACCTTCGCTTCATGCGAACGCGCGTCCGGACAAAATGCCGATTTTCGAGGGGACGAGCTTAAGTAATACTTAAGCTCGCGTTAAGCTTGAGACCGCGACAATGCACGCATACCGAAAAGGAGGATGGAGATGCGTCTGCTATTGATCGAAGACGATGAGATGATTGCCGAAACCGTGCTTGAATCGATGCGCCGCGTGGGCTACGCGATCGACTGGGCGGAGGACGGACGCGCGGCGGATCTGTCGCTTGGCAACGGTGTCTATGATCTGGTGCTGCTGGACCTCGGCTTGCCGAAGAAAGACGGTATCGACGTGCTGAACGGCTATCGCAAGGCGGGCGGCGCGGCGCCCGTCATCATCCTGACCGCGCGCGACGCCGTCGAGGAGCGCATCCGCGGCCTCGACGCCGGCGCGGACGACTACCTCATCAAGCCATTCGATCTCGACGAGCTGGCCGCGCGCGTACGCGCGCTGCTGCGCCGGCGCACAGGGCAAAAGCAGCCGGTCTATGCACACGGGGAACTCACGCTCGATCCGGCATCGCACGAGGTGACGAAGAATGGCGAACTGCTGCCGCTCGTGCCGCGCGAATTCGGCTTGCTGCAGGCGCTGATCGAAGAGCCGACGCGCGTCTTCACGAAAGCCGAACTCGAAGAAAAGCTGTACGGATGGGGCGAGGAGGTCGGCAGCAACACGATCGAGGTCCATGTGCACAGCCTGCGCCGCAAGATTGGCGCAGAGCAGATCGTTACGATTCGTGGCGTCGGCTACCGGTTGAAGAGGGCTGGATGACATCGATCCGGCGCTGGCTGCTTGGCTGGCTCATTTTCGGACTTGCAGCAGCCTCGCTTGTCGCTGGCTATGGGATCTTTCACACCGCGCGCGAAGAGGCGAGCGAACTGTTCGACTACGAGTTGCGCGCGGTGGCGCTCTCGCTGCCGGGCAATCTCGAGCGCACCGCCAGCGCTGAGCGCACGCGTCCCGATTTGGAAGGCATTTCCGACGACCGCATCGTCATCCAGATCTGGGACAAGGCTGGCAACCAGGTCTATCAATCGTTGCAGGCGCCGGAACTCACGCGTTTCCCGGCGGGCATCCGCACCATCGAGCGCGGCGAATATCACTGGCGCGTGTTCGGCCTGCAGCAGGCGGACCGCTTCATTCAGGTCGCACAGCCCGTGTCCGTGCGCGAGGACCTGGCGTTGCGGCTCGCGCTGCGCACGTTGTGGCCGCTATGGCTGCTGATTCCTGTCACGATCGGGCTGGTGCTGTTCGTCGTCGCGCGCGGGCTGGCGCCGATCCGCGGGCTGTCGAGTGCGCTGTCGACCCGCTCGATCGAGTCGCTCGAGCCGGTGCGGCTCGACGGCCGCGTGCCCGTCGAAATCCGGCCGCTCGTCGAAGCGCTGAACGACCTGCTGCACCGCCTGAGCGTCGCGTCGCAGGCGCAGCGCACGTTCATCGCCGATGCAGCCCATGAACTGCGCTCGCCGCTCGCCGCGCTGAAGCTGCAGCTCCAGGCGGCCGAGCGCGACGGCACGCTCGTCGCGCAGGGGCCGACGCTCGAGCGCATCGGCGGGCGGCTCAATCGCATCATCCATCTCGTGCAGCAACTGCTGACGCTCGCCCGCGAAGAAGCCCAACCGGCGACGCCGATGGCGACTGTCAGCTTGCGCCGGCTCGGCGAACAGGCGGTCGGCGATTTTTCGCTGCTGGCTGAAGCGAGAGGGATCGATCTCGGGCTCGAACTTTTCGCGCCAGCGACACCCGACGACGCCTACCCGGTCCGTGCGGAACAGCATGCGTTGACCGTGCTGCTCAACAATCTGATCGACAACGCGATCCGCCACACGCCCGCTGGCGGAAGGGTCGACGTGATTCTGCTGCGCGATGGCGGGGGCACGCGCACCATCGGCTTCCAGGTCGTGGACAGCGGCCCTGGGATTGCGGAAGAGGAACTCGACCGCGTATTCGACCGGTTCTATCGTGGCACGGACGCACAGGGGCAGGGCAGCGGCCTTGGTCTGGCGATTGCCTCGCGTATCGCACAGCGGCATCATGCGACGCTCGCACTGCGCAATGTGCGCGACGGCGCGACGGTGCGCGGGCTGTCGGTTTCGGTGATGGGCTTGCAGTCGGTCGATGTGCCTGCGAAGATTTCGCCGCAGGATCACGCCACTCACCCGAGCCCCGATGACCACGACTTATCCGCTGCACGCGGCGCTCACGCGCGCCGATGACACCTTTCCCCAACACGCTGATGTCGTGATCGCCGGGGCCGGCATCATGGGCTGCGCGGCGGCCTGGTATCTCGCGCGACGTGGCGTGAGGGCCGTGGTCGTCGACAAATCGCGCATTGCCGGACAGCAGTCCACGCGGGCGTGGGGATTCGTGCGCCAGCAGGGCCGTGAGGCCGCCGAAGTGCCTTTGATGATGAGCGGCATCCGCCTGTGGGAACAACTCGAGAAGGAACTGGACTTCGATCTCGAATGGCGCCAGGGCGGATGCCTGTACGTCGCCAGCGAGGAGCGCGACTGGACGTCGTTCCAGCAATGGATGGACGTGGCCCGTCAGTACGGGCTCGATACCCGTCTGCTCGATCGGGCACAGATCGACGCGCACGTGAAAGGCATGCAGGGCACAGCACTTGGCGGGCTCTATACACCGACCGACGGCCAGGCCGAGCCGCGCCGTGTCGCAGCGGCGTTCGCCGCGCGTGCGGTTGAGGCGGGTGCGCTCTTCTTCGAAGGTTGTGGCGTGGTGGCGGTCGAGCGCGGGGCGGGCGCGATTACCGGCGTCGTCACCGAGCGCGGCACGATCCGCACGTCGCGCTTCATCTGCGCCGCAGGCGCGACGAGCTGGCGGCTGCTCGCGACGCTCGGTCTCGAACTACCGCAGCAGGTCGTGCGCGGCACCTGCATGCGCACGAATGCATTGCCGCAGATCACCGCGTCCACGTTTTGGGGCAGCGGGCTCGGCATCCGTCAGCGCGCGAACGGCATGATCAATCTGGCCGACGATATGCAGGTCGACGTCGACGTGACGCTTGGCCATCTGCGTGCGTTGAAGTGGTTCCTGCCGGAACTGTGGACGCAGCGCGACTCATTTCACTTTCATCTGAATGGCGCTTTTCTGCGCGATTTGCGCGAGCGGGTGCCGGGCGGGGTGCCGCAGCCCGAACGTGTGCTGCATCCGCGCGATCCGCAGCCGCAGCCCGAGCGCAGCCACACGCCGCGGGCGTTGAGGAAACTCAAGGCCTTGTTCCCCGCATTGAAGGACGCACAGGTTACCGAGGCGTGGGCGGGCCTCATCGATGTGTTGCCCGACGGCATTCCCGTCATCGATGCGCCTTCGCAGGTGAGTGGTCTGATGATCGCGACGGGCTTTTGCGGTCACGGTTTCGCGATGGGGCCGATTGTCGGCAAACTGCTTGCCGAATGGATCGACGAAGGCCAGCCGTCGCTCGATCTGGCGGAGTTCCGTTTGCAGCGCTTTTTCGACGGCACGATGAAACGGCCGCGCAGCATGCTGTGAACGCTTCGCGTCATTCGGCGCGCAGGCGGGCGTGGCCGTGTTTCAGCGCCGCAGCGCCTGCGTCGCATGACGCGCGCTGCGGCTGCACCATCGTCAGAAGATGTTGCGCAGACCGATCGAGATGCCGGTCTGGTTACTCTTGCCCGGCAGTTCAACCGATGCGGCGCCTGACACCTTGAAAGCGCATATTCGGCCGGCGCGACCAGCGTGTAGCGGTTGCCGCTACACGTTTCGCCAACGCCGATCGCGGCATTCTTCATGTGGTCGTAGTAGACCGCGCCGGTCAGCGACAGCGGTCCGTTGGCCTGCCACGTGACGCCGGCAAACGGGCCGTTGAGGTGAGACAAGATAAAGTCGTATAGTCGCAAAAATAAAGTTGTATAGTGCCGCGATCGCCCCACCCGGCGGGGAGTTAGGGCACGCGTTACTTATAATCTCGGGTGTCGTCTATCTTGGTGATTTTCCAGACGCCATCCTGTTTGCGTAGAAACGCAATGATGGTCTTTTTGTCTGTCGATCCAAATGTGACCGCCACGACCGCTACGTCATCAAGCATGATTGCCGGGCGCGTCGCGATATGGGCGATCCAGTCCTGTTCATCGTAGTCCTGGACATTTGTGAAGTATTCGGCTCCCTCGGCGAATTTGTTCTGCTTGTACTCAGTGCGGAGCAGATCGACAGTCGCCTTTGATACGTAGCGGTATATTTCCTTGTCCATCAACGGATATCCGCGATCCTCCGAATCCCGTTTGATAAACCAGGTATAAAACGCCCTGACACTTGCTTCAGGGGTCACCTGTTGTTCCTGCGCCATCGCTACTGGCTGGGAAACCACGCCGAAAATCAAAACGAGCGCGGCAATCAAAAAGGTCAGATATTTCCTCATTGCCTGGCTCAGTCGTGTCGATACATTTTGTAGGATGGCTTCGCGGTCCGATAGGCCTGGCCGGGATAAAAGCCGTGCTGCTGCTTGAAGTCAGAAATCCATTGCGTGCCGTCATACATCGCCATGTGCCCGTCTGGGTGCCGGGCGATGGGCTGGATCACAATCACGTCACCTCTCTGCGGACTGCCGGAGACTTCGTAAAACCCGGCACGAATCAATGAGTCACCATAGTTTTTTGCAGAGTACGTATGGGCAATCGAAATTCCCCCGCGCTGGATTGCCTCCCGCACGTATCGGGCGCAGCGACCATGGCTCGATGCTTCAGCGTGCCATTGCAGGTAGTTCACAGGAGAGACTTTATCCCAAGACATCAAATGTTCCTCGCAAACTAAAATCCCCATCGTACAGACATGCGACCCCGTTGCGCTCACGTCTTGACAATTGTTAACGACGTTTTGGCAAAATTCGCACGTTAACTGGATTCTTTGCGATGCCGACATCACGCAATATGTCTATTCTCCGCCATTCACGCTTTCACAAACTGCTCACGCGCTGATTAGGATTGCTGTCGAGCGTCGAAGTCAGGGCAATGCCTTCGTTTTCGAAGCCGCGCCTTGTAAATTGCCGCCGCTGTTTCGCCGCTTTCTTCTTATAAATCAACGCGACGACTATACAACCTGCGCTTGCCGTATCGGCGCCGCTCAGCGCGCCAGCTTGAAGGAGTCGCATTGTTGTTTTCCAGCGTCTATCTGATTTTTGAATGTTGATTCAGGTTTCCCGTCTTCCGTCGCGGTGCTCGCGGGGCGCCGCGACGGAAGGCGGGACAATAGATCATTAACGCCGATTGAATAAATGGCGCAATGCGTAGCGGGAAATCACGGAATGGACGAAAAGGCGACAGAATCACTTTGCAATAAAGGTGTGCCGTATTACTCGCAATGGGGAAGTCCTGACTGGGTTCGTCCGATTGTGGAAGACGGGGCTGATCCTTGCGACGACCCGACGTGGCAGCGCAGCGGCTTCACCGAGCCGGAGCGGTATCGGTTCTGGGCGAAACGTCTATGCGGCTTGACGTGCCTTGAATCCGCATTGAATTTCTGGGGAATCGAACACGCGTCGCGCACCGCGCTGCTGGACGAAGCGCTCGCGCACGAGGTGTACCGGCTGCGCGACGACGGGGTGTCGACGGCCTGATCTACCAGCCGTTTGCGGGCTGGCTTGCGAGCGCGTTTGGGCTTGAAGTGGAGGTGCTTCCTGCGATCGGCATCGAAGAAATCGCCGCGCGGATCGATGCCGACACGCTTGCCATCGTTTCGGTGAGCGCGGAGATTCGCTACCCGGAGCGGCCGAATGGGCGGCAGGGCGGCCATCTGGTTCTGCTGCACGAACGAGGTCGCGAGGCCGTGTGGTTTCACAATCCGACTGGCGTGGCGCCCCACCAGTCGGATGTTTATCTACCGTTTGGGAAGATTTCGCGGTTCTACGCCGGGCGAGGCATGACGATCACGCGCCCGGGGCGCTGAGCGCGCCGGAAGGCCGTCGGGAACCGCTGGATGCACAGTCAGGAAAGGGCGGCTTCGCCCTTGTAGCTTAGCCCTGGTGGCTCTTGCTGCGGTTGTAGATGACCTTTTCAGGCGCACCGTACTGGCGGCCGGCTGCAAGCATCACCTGATATTGGCTGTGGCGCTGATACGAATGCCACATGTCGCGGGCGAAGCTGAGACACCTGGCCTTGAACGACGATTTCTTTGCCGGACGGGCGGCGGAATTGCGGAGATTGCTGGAAACAGGATGGCTGGACATGATTTACTCGATAAGGGTTATTTCCTAGGTGTTAACCATTATACGAGGAAAATGTCGCTGACGTAGCCTTGCCTGATTGAAAACGGCGACGTGCAGCTTGTGATCCGGTCCACCCGCGCGCGTGGCGACCAGCCGGGCTGAGCGCTATTTGGGCGCGATGTCGCGCTGTACCCGCCTGATGTGCTGCTCGACATAGAACGCCGCGGCGTCGGCATCGCCGCCGACGATTGCCTCGTAGATCAGCCGGTGTTCCGACACATACAGCCTGATGCGTCCCGTGTCGTAAATGCCGTCGTCTTTCAGCCGCTTCCAGAGCGGCTGGTCCATGGTTTTCGCCACTTCGTCGGCGATCTTCACGAGCAGGGCGTCGCCCGTCATCATCGCGAGCTGCCGGTGGAACAGACGGTCGCTGTTATTCCACAGCACCCGCTGCTCCGGATCCGTCACGTCGACGATCGAATCCATCTGCGCCAGATACTGCTCGGCGAGCGCGTCGCGCTGGCCCAGCGCGGCAGCGCGGCGGGCGATCGCCGGTTCGAGGATCAGCCGGACATCGAGGGTGGCGGTGGGGCTGATGTCCGCATCGGCGAGCGATGCATCATCGTCCGCCGGCGCCGCCGACAACCGCTGCAACGCGTCCGCACACACGTACGTGCCCGAATTGCGGCGCGTGATGACAAGTCCCTCGTTCTGCAGCGCGCCGATCGCCTCGCGCACGGCCGGCCTGCCGACGCCGAAGCGCGCCGCCAGTTCCCGCTCCGACGGCAGCCGCGATTCCGGCGCGAACTGGCCGCTGCGGATGTCGGCGCGAATCTGTCCGGACACCTGCTCGTAAATCTGTTTGGGGCGAAACGTGCTGTTCATCGCGGGGCGTAACCATGTTCGCTCGTGGCGGCGAGGTGGCTGATCCAGATTTGAACCAGATTTCGCCGAGAATATTGAAATTGGTTGATGCAAAACCAAAGCTGGTCTACATTCTGAGCCAGTATAGAACAGCACGGAGGAGAACAAAATGGCCATCAACGAAGTATTTCGCCTCGCGGGGAGTGTTCAGCCGTCATGAAGTTGAATCGCGTCATCAGCACGGTTGAAGTGCACACGGGCGGCGAGCCGTTCCGGATCGTCACAAGCGGGCTGCCGAAGTTTCCCGGCAAGACCATCGTCGAGAGGCGGACGTGGCTGAAGGAACATGGCGACGAACTGCGCCGCGCGCTGATGTTCGAGCCGCGCGGACACGCCGACATGTACGGCGGCTACCTGACCGAACCGGTAAGCGAAGGCGCCGATTTCGGCATCATCTTCGTTCACAACGAGGGCTATAGCGATCACTGCGGCCACGGCGTGATCGCGCTCGCAACGGCTGCTGTCTCGCTCGGCTGGGTTGAGCGCTCGGAGCCGGAGACGCGCGTCGGCATCGATGCGCCGTGCGGCTTCATCGAGGCGTTCGTGCAATGGGACGGGGACCACACCGGCAACGTGCGCTTCGTCAACGTGCCGTCCTTCGTCTGGCAGCGCGACGTGACGGTCACGACGCCGTCGTTCGGCGAAGTCACGGGCGATATTGCGTTCGGCGGCGCGTTCTATTTCTATACATCGGGCAAGCCTTTCGGCCTGGAGGTGCGGGAGGCGCAGGTCGAGAAGCTCATCCAGTTCGGCGACGAAGTGAAACGCGCCGCGAACCTGGCATTCAAGGTCGAGCATCCTCACATTCCGGAAATCAACCATATCTACGGCACGATCATCGATAGCGCGCCGCGTTATCCAGACTCGACACAAGCCAACTGCTGCGTGTTCGCCGATCGGGAAGTGGATCGTTCACCCACAGGTTCGGGCACGGCCGGACGCGTCGCGCAGCTCTATCTGCGCGGCGAGCTGGGCAAGGATGAGACGCTCGTGAACGAATCGGTCATCGGCACGATCTTCCGGGGACGCGTGCTGTCCGAAACGAAACTGGACCGCTTCGATGCGGTGATTCCGCAGATTGAAGGCAATGCGTACATTTGCGGCTTCGCGAACTGGATCATCGACGAGCGCGATCCGTTGACCTACGGTTTTCTGGTGCGCTGAACATGTGTCCGTGCATCCACAGCATTGACTGAACTCCCCAAAGGAACCCGGCAGACATGACTACCCGCATTTTCGACGCCGCCGAGACCGCGCGGCTTACGCCGTACGCATTGCTCGTCGACGCGCTCAAGACCGCCGCAACCGACTACGCGCAGGGCCGGATCGCGAGCCCGGAGCGGCTGGTGGTGCCGCTGAATGCGGGCGGCGTGATGCTGTCGATGCCGGCCACTGCGCCGGATCTCGCGCTTCACAAACTCGTCAACGTGTGTCCGTCCAACCGCGAACGCTCGCTGCCGACGATCCATGGCCAGGTGATGGCGAGCGACCCGGACACCGGCGAGACGCTCTTCATCCTCGACGGCCCGACGGTCACCGGCCGCCGGACGGCGGCGATGACGATGCTGGGCATACAGACCTTCATGCCGGCCGCGCCGCGCGACATTCTGCTGATCGGCGCCGGTACGCAGTCGGCGAATCATCTGGAGGCGATCGGCGAGCTGTTTCCGGACGCGTTCGTGCGGGTACGGGGCAATTCGCTGGCCCGTACGCAGGCGTTCTGCGACGCGCACCGCGCGAAGGTGCCCGGCGTGCAACCTCTGGCGAGCGCTGAAGTACCCGATTCTGTCGATCTGGTGATTACGTTGACGACCAGCAAACAGGCTGTCTACGACGAAGCGCCGCGCGCGGACCGGCTCGTCATCGGTGTCGGCGCCTTTACGCCGGATGCAGTAGAGATCGGCGCGCGGACGGTGCTGGGCAGCGCGTTGTTTGTCGACGATCTGGCCGGCGCGAAGCATGAGGCCGGCGACTTCATCCAGGCTGGCGTGACGTGGGACACCGTGACCGGCATCGCCGCGGTGCTGGCTTCTTCGCCGCCGCCAGTGCCTGCCGGCACGCCGGTCGTGTTCAAGACGGTCGGCTGTGCGGCATGGGACCTGGGCGCCGGCCGGGTGGCGCGTGACCAGTTAAGCGCTGGCTGACAAGGTTTGTCGTGAGGCAGGCATGCCGTGCACACGGCGCGCTTACCGCGTGCAAACAATCGCAAAACGTTGCACCATAGGCGTTCGTAAAAAAATGCCCGGCCGCCGGGCGTTTTTTCGCGTCTGACCGACATCCTTACGATGGTGCAACCGCGCTATGACCACCCAGACTGCTCAAGCAACGCCCGACCTCCCGCTCGACATGATCATTTTCGGGGGCGGCGGCGACCTCTCGGCCCGCAAGCTGCTGCCCGCGCTGTATATGGCGCATCTGCATTGCAACCTGCCCACCGACACCCGCATTCTCGCAATCGGCCGCAAGAACTGGACGCGCGACGACTATCTCGCCTTCATGGAAGAGCACTCGAAGCCGTTCGTCGAACACAAGGCGCTGGAGGCGTCTGCGTGGGACAAATTTCTGGCGCTGTTCGAGTACGTGCGGATCGACGTCGATCAGCCGGGCGATTACGCGCGTCTTGCCGAGGCGTCGCGCCCCGGCGTGCGGCGCGTCTTCTATCTCGCGACCGCGCCGGATCTCTTCACGACTATCTGTGACAACCTCGCCGCGGTCGGGCTCGTCGACGACCATTCGCGCGTCGTGCTGGAAAAGCCGCTGGGTCACGATCTGGCTTCGGCGCAGGCGATCAACAATTCGGTCGGCCAGCATTTCGCGGAAACGCAGATCTACCGGATCGACCACTACCTCGGCAAGGAAACCGTCCAGAACCTGATGGTGCTGCGCTTTGGCAACGCGATCTTCGGGCCGCTCTGGCAGGCGCCCTATATCAAGAGCGTGCAGATCACCGTCGCGGAGAACGTCGGCGTAGGCAGCCGCGCGGGCTTTTACGACGAAACCGGTGCGCTGCGCGACATGGTGCAAAACCATCTGTTGCAGCTGCTGTGCATCGTCGCGATGGAGCCGCCGGTGTCGCTCGACCCGGATGCGGTACGCGATGAAAAGCTCAAGGTGCTGCGCTCGCTGCGACGCATGACCGACGAGGACATCGCCCGCGACACCGTCCGCGGCCAGTACACGGCTGGCGCGGTGGGCGGCGAGCCGGTGAAGGGCTATCTGCAGGAAGACAACGTGCCTGCCGACAGCCATGCAGAGACCTTCGTCGCGCTGCGCGCCCACATCAACAACTGGCGCTGGGCGCACGTGCCGTTTTACCTGCGCACAGGCAAGCGGATGCAGAAGAAGGTGTCGGAGATCGTCATCGAGTTTGCGGATCTGCCGTTCTCGATCATTCCGAGCGGTCCGCGCAAGTACGGTAATCGCCTCGTGATCCAGTTGCAGCCGGCCGAGTCGATCCAGCTGCAGATGCTCGCGAAGGAACCGGGCAGCGGGATGAAAATGCTGCCGGTGAACCTGAATCTCGATCTCGAGCAGGCCTTTACCGAGCGCCGGGCGGAAGCGTACGAGCGGTTGCTGATCGACGTGATCCGTGGTCGTTTGACGCACTTCATGCGCCGCGACGAACTGGAAGCGGCGTGGACGTGGATCGAGCCGATCATCGAAGGATGGAAGCGCTCGAACGACAAGCCGCGTGGCTATACCGCCGGGACGTTCGGGCCTGCCGCTTCGTCGGCGCTGATGGCGCGCGAGAACAACGCGTGGTCGGAAGAGTCGTGATCGACAGATGACTGACGGGAGCCGCCGCTTGCAACGCGCACCGCCGGCGGCTCGCAACGATCAGTACACATCCACGCGCCCAGGAAAGGTTTCGTCGAACACGGCAGCCTCTTCGGCTGGCACCGCGCCGCGCTGCTCACGGAACATCACGGGCGGCACGCCGAACTGCTTGCGGAATTCGCGTCCAAGATGCGAAGCGTCCGAAAAACCACAACTCGATGCGATATCGGCGACCGTGCGGTCGGAACTGGTCAGTAACCACGCCGCGGTCCTTAACCTGACCTGCTTGGCAAACGCCTGCGGGCTCTTTCCCGTTTCCGCCTTGAATAACCGCTCCAGCTGACGCGGCGAAAGATCCAGCTTGCACGCCAGTTCCTCGAGCGGCAATGAGCGTCCGACGTGCTGCTCCATCAACAGAATCGCGCGCTTGACCTTCGGATGGGTTGCAGGCTCGAGGCCGGGCGGATGCGGCTGCGGCGCGTTGCCTTTCTGCATTTCGCCGACCAGCAGGATTCTCAATGCCTTCTGCACGGTCGCATGCTCGAAATGCCGCAGCAGGATGGCGGCGGCGACATCGATCGAAGCCCGGCCGCCTGAACAGGTGATGCGCCGCCGGTCGATCACGAACAGCCGGTCGGCGATGAGCGCATCGGAATTCACCGACGGAAAGCGCTCCACGAAATCCCAGTAGTGAAACCAGCTGACGCAGATGCGGTGCCCGTCGAGCACGCCGGCACGCATCAGCGCAAACACGCCCGTGCAGATGCCGACCAGCGTCGCGTTCGTGTGCGCGGCCCGGCGGATGAACCGCAGGGTTTCGTCGTTTGCCTGGGGTCCGGAATGCAGCAGGCCGCCAACCACCACCACGTAGTCGAATGGCTCGGCCGTCGCGAAGGTTTCCCACGGCGTGATCTGAATCCCGCAACTCGCGCGCACGGGCGCGAGCGTGTCGCCGATCACGCTCCACGAGCAGCGCACCGGCTTGCTGTAGTCGCCTTCATCGGCGGAGAGGCGCAGCATGTCGACGAAGCCCGAAAACGCCGTCAGCGTGAAATTCGGCAGCAACACGATGCCGAAGCGGATGCGCTCCTTCGGCACGCCGTCGATCGAGGTGAGCAGTAGTGATTCAGGGGTCTTCATGGCAAGGCTGTGCCTGCGTGCGTCATAAGTGTCCAGCGGGTGTTCAGCAGTTACGGAAGAAGCGGGGCGCCAGGCAACGGCGCGCTCCCGCATGTGCGCGCGATGATCCTAGCGTCGCCGATCGCCTGTGCGGCGACTTGCGCTTTTCCGCGTGGAACCATCGTAGAAACGAACAGCAGCGCCCTTTTGACGACATCGGCCGGCCTTTGGCGTCGCCATCCCACGTCGATGCCGTTTTTGTTCTATCGGCCAATTTTACGCGCTGGTGTACTGGCGTCACACCGGAAGAGGCGCTTTGGGGCACGCCCCAACCCTGATCCGGCCGATACGCCCACCGATTCACTACAAGGCAGGTTCCATGAACGTCAGCGTCTTCGATCTGTTCAAGGTCGGCATTGGTCCGTCGAGTTCGCACACGGTTGGTCCGATGATTGCGGCATGCCGCTTCGCGTCTCACGTCGAGGACGCGAATCTGCTCGGCTTCGTGCGCCGCGTCAAGGTCGAGCTATATGGCTCGCTCGGCGCGACCGGCAAGGGCCACGGCACCGACAAGGCGGTCCTGCTCGGGCTCGAAGGTCACCTGCCGGAATCGATCGATCCGGATCTGATCGAACCGCGTCTCGCCGACATCCGCCGGGAGAAGACCCTCAACCTGCTCGGCAAGCATCGTGTGCAGTTCGAGGAGAAAGAGCACCTCGCGTTCTATCGCAAGCTGATGGGCGCGACGGGCCTCGTACATCCGAACGGCATGCGCTTTCAGGCCTTCGATGAAAACGGGCAACTGCTGGTCGAGAAAGAGTATTACTCGGTGGGCGGCGGCTTCGTCGTGAATCGCGAAGGCGATCGCGTGAACGGCGTGCGCGCGGGCGGCGAGGTGCCCCATCCGTTCCGTACCGGCGACGATCTGATGCGTGCCTGCCGTGAAAGCGGTCTGTCGATTGCCGAGGTCACGTTCCGCAACGAATGCGCGAGCCGCTCGCGGGAAGAAGTGCGCGAAGGTCTGCTCGCGATCTGGAGGACGATGGCCGCATGCGTCGAGCGCGGCTGCAAGGTGCGCGGTGAACTTCCGGGTCCGATGCGCGTGAAGCGTCGCGCAGCGGAGCTTTCGTCGCAGCTGCGCACACGCTCGGAAGAATCGCTGCGCGATCCGCTGTCGATGCTCGACTGGGTCAATCTGTACGCGATGGCGGTCAACGAAGAAAACGCCGCCGGCGGCCGCGTCGTGACCGCGCCCACCAACGGCGCCGCAGGCGTGATTCCCGCCGTGCTGCACTACTACGTGAAGTTCGTGCCGGGCTCGAACGAGCAGGGCATCGTCGACTTTCTGCTGACCGCTGCGGCGATCGGCATCATCTACAAGGAAACCGCGTCGATCTCCGGCGCGGAAGTGGGCTGCCAGGGCGAAGTGGGCGTCGCCTGTTCGATGGCCGCCGCGGCACTCGCGGCGGTCATGGGCGGCAGCCCCGATCAGGTGGAGAACGCCGCCGAAATCGGCATGGAGCACAACCTGGGCATGACGTGCGATCCGGTCGGCGGCCTCGTGCAGATTCCCTGCATCGAGCGCAACGCAATGGGCGCGATCAAGGCGCTGAACGCGTCTCGCATGGCGCTCAAGGGCGACGGCACGCACTACGTGACGCTCGACAACGTGATCAAGACAATGCGCGAAACCGGCGCCGACATGAAGACGAAATACAAGGAGACGTCGCGCGGTGGTCTCGCCGTGAACGTCATCGAATGCTAAAGAGAGGACCAGCCAGATGAGCCGCTATTCGATATTCAGTTTGTTCCGCAACGGGTTGTCGTATCACGAGAACTGGGAGCGTCAATGGAGAAGCCCGGAACCGAAGCGTGAATACGACGTGGTGATCGTCGGCGGGGGCGGGCACGGTCTTGCGACGGCGTATTACCTCGCGAAAGAGCACGGCGTGCGCAATATCGCCATCCTCGAAAAAGGCTGGATCGGCGGCGGCAACACGGCGCGCAATACGACGATCGTGCGTTCCAACTATCTGTGGGACGAATCGGCCGCGCTGTATGAAAAGGCGATGAAACTGTGGGAGGGTCTGTCGCAGGACCTCAACTACAACGTGATGTTCAGCCAGCGCGGCGTGATGAATCTTGCGCATACGTTGCAGGACGTGCGCGACACGGAGCGCCGCGTAAACGCGAACCGGCTCAATGGCGTCGATGCCGAATTCCTCACGCCCGGGCAGATCAAGGAAATCGAGCCGACGATCAATCTCAACAGCCGCTATCCGGTGCTGGGGGCGTCGATCCAGCGTCGCGGAGGGGTAGCGCGGCACGACGCGGTGGCCTGGGGCTTTGCGCGTGGCGCGGACCAGCATGGCGTCGACATCATCCAGAACTGTCAGGTCACCGGCATTCGTCGCGACGGCGGCCGCGTCACAGGCGTCGATACGGTGAAGGGCTTCATCAAGGCCAAGAAGGTCGCTGTCGTCGCGGCGGGCAATACGTCGACGCTCGCCGATATGGCCGGCATCCGCCTGCCGCTGGAAAGCCATCCTTTGCAGGCACTCGTCTCCGAGCCGATCAAGCCGGTGGTCAACACCGTGGTGATGTCGAACGCGGTGCATGCGTACATCAGCCAGTCCGACAAGGGCGATCTCGTGATCGGCGCGGGCGTCGACCAATACACGGGCTTTGGCCAGCGCGGCAGCTTCAACATCATCGAAGGCACAATCGAGGCGATCGTCGAAATGTTCCCGGTGTTCTCGCGCGTGCGAATGAACCGCCAATGGGGCGGCATCGTCGACGTGTCGCCGGACGCATGTCCGATCATTAGCAAGACCGACGTCAAGGGCCTGTATTTCAACTGCGGCTGGGGCACGGGCGGCTTCAAGGCGACGCCGGGATCGGGCTGGGTGTTCGCACACACGATCGCCAACGATTCACCGCATCCGCTGAATGCGCCGTTCTCGCTGGACCGCTTCTACACCGGCCATCTGATTGACGAACACGGCGCAGCCGCTGTCGCCCACTAAACCCACGCACACGACGGAGAAACACATGTTGCTGATTGAATGCCCGTGGTGCGGGCCGCGCGCCGAATCCGAATTTTCCTGCGGCGGCGAGGCCGATATCGCCCGCCCGCTCGATACCGACAAGCTCACCGACAAGGAGTGGGGCAACTACCTGTTCATGCGCAAGAACCCGCGTGGCGTGCATCGCGAGCAATGGATGCATACGCAGGGCTGCCGCCGCTGGTTCATGGCGACGCGCGATACGGTGTCGTATCAGTTCCTTGGTTATGAAACGTTCGGCGGGACTCCGGGGTCTGCCGGGTCTGCAACGAATAGCGACGCCCAGGAGGGCAGGAACAAATGAGCCAGAAAGACCGCCTCGGCGCCGGTGGGCGCATCAACCGCGCGATTCCGCTGACTTTCACGTTCAACGGGCGCACGTATCAGGGTTTTCAGGGCGACACGCTGGCGTCCGCGCTGCTCGCGAACGGCGTGCGGTTTGTCGCGCGCAGTTTCAAATATCACCGTCCGCGCGGCATCGTCACAGCGGGTGTCGAAGAACCGAATGCCGTGGTGCAGCTGGAGCGCGGCGCGTACACCGTGCCGAACGCACGCGCCACGGAAGTCGAGCTGTATCAGGGGCTGGTGGCCACGAGCGTGAACGCCGAGCCGAGTCTCGAACACGATCGCATGGCGATCAACCAGAAGTTCTCGCGCTTTCTGCCGGCGGGGTTCTACTACAAGACGTTCATGTGGCCGCGTAAATGGTGGCCGAAATACGAGGACAAGATTCGCGAAGCCGCCGGCCTTGGCAAGGCGCCCGAGGTACGGGACGCCGATCGCTATGACAAGTGCTTCGCGCATTGCGACGTGCTGGTGGTGGGCGGCGGCCCGACCGGTCTCGCGGCGGCGCACGCGGCGGCCGCATCCGGTGCGCGCGTGATTCTGGTCGATGACCAGCGCGAACTGGGCGGCAGTCTGCTGTCGTGCAAGGCGGAGATCGATGGCCGGCCAGCCATGCAATGGGTCGAGAAGATCGAAGCGGAACTCGCCCGCATGCCCGACGTGAAGATTCTCTGCCGCAGCACGGCCTTCGGCTATCAGGATCACAATCTCGTCACCGTCACGCAGCGCCTCACTGAACATCTGCCTGTGTCGATGCGTAAGGGCACGCGTGAACTGCTCTGGAAGATCCGTGCGAAGCGCGTGATTCTCGCGACCGGCGCGCATGAGCGCCCGATCGTGTTCGGCAACAACGATCTGCCGGGCGTGATGATGGCGTCGGCGGTATCGACATACGTGCATCGCTACGGCGTGCTGCCGGGGCGTGATGCCGTCGTGTTCACCAACAACGACGATGCCTATCAGTGCGCACTCGATCTGAAGGCATGCGGCGCAAAGGTCACGGTGGTCGACTCGCGTGCGCAGAGCAATGGTGCGCTGCCTGCCGCGTCGCGGCGTCATGGCATCAAGATCCTGAACAACGCCGTCGTGACGAAGGCGGACGGCAAGTGGCGCGTGTCTTCGGTCGAGGTGGCGTCGTATGCGAACGGCAAGGTCGGCGGCAAACAGGCCGATCTTGCCTGCGATCTGCTCGCGATGTCAGGCGGCTGGAGCCCCGTGTTGCACCTGTTCGCGCAGTCGGGCGGCAAGGCGCACTGGAACAACGAGAAGGCTTGCTTCGTGCCGGGCAAGGCGGTGCAGCCGGAGTGCAGCGTCGGCGCTGCGGCAGGCGAATTCAGCCTCGCGCGTGGCTTGCGCCTTGCTGTCGATGCAGGCATCGAAGCGGCGAAGGCAGTCGGCTTCAACGTGACCCGCCCGCAGGTGCCGAACGCCAACGAGATCGCTGAAACGCCGATGCAGCCGCTGTGGCTTGTCGGAAGCCGGGAGGCCGCGTCGCGCGGTCCGAAGCAGTTCGTCGATTTCCAGAACGACGTGTCCGCCGCGGACATTCTGCTTGCCGCACGTGAAGGCTTCGAATCCGTCGAGCACGTCAAGCGTTACACGGCGATGGGTTTCGGCACCGATCAGGGCAAGCTCGGCAACATCAACGGCATGGCGATCCTCGCCGACGCACTGGGCAAGACGATTCCCGAAACGGGCACGACCACGTTCCGTCCGAACTACACGCCGGTCACCTTCGGTACCTTCGCCGGGCGCGAACTGGGCGATCTGCTCGATCCGATCCGCAAGACCTGTATCCACGAATGGCACGTCGAAAACGGCGCGGCGTTCGAGGACGTGGGCAACTGGAAGCGTCCGTGGTACTACCCGAAGAAGGGCGAAGACATGCATGCAGCCGTCGCGCGTGAGTGCCTCGCGGTGCGCAACAGCGTCGGCATTCTCGATGCATCGACGCTGGGCAAGATCGACATTCAGGGGCCGGACGCGGCGCAACTGCTGAACTGGGTCTACACGAACCCGTGGAGCAAGCTCGAAGTAGGCAAGTGCCGCTATGGTCTGATGCTCGACGAAAACGGCATGGTATTCGACGATGGCGTGACAGTGCGCCTCGCTGAGCAGCACTACATGATGACCACGACGACAGGCGGCGCTGCGCGCGTGCTCACGTGGCTCGAACGCTGGCTGCAGACCGAGTGGCCCAACATGAAAGTGCGTCTTGCGTCGGTGACCGACCACTGGGCGACATTCGCCGTGGTGGGGCCGAAGAGCCGCAAGGTGTTGCAGAAGGTGTGCAGCGACATCGATTTTGCCAACGCAGCTTTCCCGTTCATGACCTACCGTGAAGGGACTGTCGCGGGCGTGGCGGTGCGTGTGATGCGCATCAGCTTCTCCGGTGAGCTCGCGTATGAAGTGAACGTGCCGGCGAATCTCGGTCGCGCTGTCTGGGAAGCATTGATGGCGGCAGGCGCCGAATCCGACATCACGCCGTACGGCACGGAAACGATGCACGTGTTGCGCGCGGAGAAGGGCTACATCATCGTTGGCCAGGACACGGACGGTTCAATCACGCCGCACGATCTCGGCATGGGCGGACTGGTCGCGAAGTCGAAGGACTTCCTTGGCAGGCGCTCGCTGTCGCGCCCGGATACCGCGAAGGAAGGCCGCAAGCAGTTCGTCGGCCTGCTGTCGGAGGATTCGACGTTTGTGATTCCGGAAGGCAGCCAGATCGTTGCAGGACCTTTCTCCGGCGATACCGCGCCGATGCTCGGCCACGTGACGTCGAGCTATTACAGCCCGATCCTCAAGCGCTCGATTGCACTGGCTGTCGTCAAGGGCGGCCTCGGCAAGATGGGTGAAAACGTGACGATCCCGCTTGCGAACGGCAAGCAGATCGCGGCGAAGATTTCGAGCCCGGTTTTCTACGATACCGAAGGAGTGCGTCAACATGTGGAATGAAGCAAGAAGCAAGGCGCCGGACGCGGCTTCGACGATCGCGCAGCGCGCGGCCGGGTCGGTGTGGCAGGAGTCCCCGCTCGTCGGCGTGGAGGATCTGCTCAAGGCGAATCACGCAGCCGCATCGAAGAAATTCCGTTTGGGCGAGCGGCCGTTTCTCGAACTCGTGAACCTGCGCGGCGATCCTGCCGATGCGGCGTTCGCGAGCGCGGTGGCAAACGTGACGGGTTGCCGTCCGCCTGCAAAACCGAATACGGTTGTCCGTGGCAACGGCTATGACGTGCTGTGGCTTGGTCCCGACGAGTTCCTCGTGCGTTCGCAACAGCAGCAGGGAGCGACGCTCGAAGTGAAACTTCGCGAGGCGCTGGCAGGACAGTTCGCGTCGGCGGTGGATGTCGGCAGCGGCTATACGGTGCTCGAAGTGAGCGGAGAGAACGTGCGTGATGTGATCGCGCGAGGCTGTCCGCTCGATCTGCATCCGCGCGTCCTCGCGCCGGGGCAATGCGCGCAGAGTCATTACTTCAAGGCGTCGATCGTGCTGGTGCCGGTGTCGGACGATACATACGAGCTTGTGATACGCCGCAGCTTCGCCGACTATTTCTGCCGGATCATGCTCGACGCGGCTGCGCCGCTGATGTCGTGAAACCCGTCGAGTCCATTGCGTCTTTTGCACCGCCGCCGCGCGCTGGGCGCGGCTGGCGCGTGTTCATCGACGAACTCGTCGTCACCGCGCGCATCGGCATTCATGCACACGAGCATGAAGCGCCGCAGCCCCTGGTGATCGACGCGAGCCTTGCCTATAGCGGCGAGCCGTCGGAGGATAGCGCGCACGCGATGATCGACTATGAGCGGTATTGCGAACGTGTCACGGCGTTTCTTTCGCGCAAGCCGCATACCCGTCTGCTCGAAACACTCGTGGTAAAACTCGCTGTGCTTTCGTTCAGCGAATGGCCGGCGCTCCATGCGCTGACAATCGCGCTGCACAAGCCGAAGATTCGCGAAGGCACGCGACGTATTGGCGTGGAACTCGACTGGACGCGCGCCGACTACGAAGCGTGGCGCGTGCAGGCGCGTTTGCGGGCCGAAACCGCGTCGGTTTGAACGACACGAAAGCGAGGTCTTGACCATGCCACGCGCCCAGACGTCCCAACTCGTCAAACAGGCCTACGAGGCAGGCGATCCCGGTGCAGCCGTGGCGCTGCTCGAGCAAAGCATTGCGCTAGGACATCGAAGAATCGCGCTTATCCGCTACCTGCAGGCACAACATCTGGATGCACCGCTCGACGCCCGGCATCACGATTACGTGCGTGGCGTCGCCGCACGGATGAGTGCGGCGACGCTTGCGCGCGTGGTCGGCGAGGCGAGGGCGCGTGCACGGCGGGGGACGGCCCTCGCTCCTCTCGCATGCGCCGTTGATGCAGACGCGCATGCAACGCTGCCCTGAGCGCTGCCCGAAAGCCGGCTTTCAGCTCACCTCGTCCGGGTGCAAGCCACGCAACAACTGACGTACCCGCGACATATCCTGACTCACCCCTTCCGCCTGCTCGAATAGCTGGGCAAGCCAGTCGACAAACGCACGCACGCGCGGCGACATCTGACGGTTCTTCACGTAGGCCACGGATACCGGCATCGGCACCGGCTTCCATTGGGGCAGCACTTCGCGCAGTTGTCCCGAGTCGAGGTACGGTTGCGCGGCAATGCGCGCCGGTTGGATCAGGCCAAGCCCTTGCAGGCCGCAGGTCAGGTACGCCTGTTCGTCGGTCATCTTGATGTAGCCGTTGACCTTCACGTTCAGCGCGGACCCGCCGACCTCGAAATCGAAATCGACCGACCGCCCGTTGCGCGACGACATGCAGTTCACCGCGATGTGATTCTCCAGTTCATCGAGGCTCGTCGGCATCCCGTAACGCGCGAGATACCCGGGGCTCGCACACGTCACGTGTTCGATCGTGCCGAGCCGCCGCGCCGCGAGGCCGGAATCGGGAAGCTCGCCGAGCTGGATACTGCAGTCGACCGCTTCGCCGACCAGATCCACCGCGCGGTTGCTCACACCGATCGCGAGATCGATGTTCGGATAGCGCGTATGAAAATCGTCGAGCGCGGGCAGCACGAGCGCGGTCCCGACCGCACCCGGCATTTCGACACGCAGACGCCCGCTGAGATTGTCGGTGGCATGACGCAGGCTCGATTCCATGTCGTCGATATCCGCGAGGATCTGCGCGCAGCGCTCGTAGTACTCCGCGCCTTCCGCCGTCACGCTGAGACGTCGCGTGGTGCGCACGAGCAGTTGCGTGCCGAGCAGCGCTTCGAGATTCTGGACAATCGTGGTGCAGGTGGCGCGCGGTATGGCGAGCGATTCAGCGGCGCGCGTAAAGCTGTTGGTATCGACAATGCGAATGAAAGTGCGCATCGCCTGGATACGATCGATCACGGACAGGCTCCTCTTGAGAGGTCAGACTGGATGCAGGCGCGACGGTCAACCGCATGAAGCAGGACGGATGGCCGGGCAGTGTTGATATCGTAGGTCTCAGGCGCCGTTCGGGGAATGGCTGACAGTCTGAACGATTTGCCTGATTCTCCTGGATTGCGGAGAAACCGCGTTTTAGTGCTCACGCCGGGACAGAGCGGCGATACAGCGTGGTGCAGCAACGAAAACAGGCCACGCGCAATCGCGCGTGGCCTGCCGGCAGGAACGTGAACTGCGCGCGAACCGCGCGCTCGCGTTACTGACGCAGCGAGTTGATATCGATCACGAAGCGGTATTTCACATCGCTTTTCAGCATCCGCTCGTAAGCGTCGTTGATCTTCTGCATCGAGATCATCTCGATGTCCGAGGTAATGCCGTGCTCGCCGCAGAAGTCGAGCATCTCCTGCGTTTCCGCGATGCCGCCGATCAGCGAGCCGGCAAGACGCCTGCGCTTGAAGATCAGGTTGAACACCTGCGGCGACGGATGATCGTGCTCCGGTGCGCCCACCAGCGTCATCGTGCCATCGCGCTTGAGCAGGCTGATGAACGGATTCAGGTCATGCGGCGCGGCCACCGTGTTAAGAATGAAATCGAAGCTGTTCGCGTGCGCTTCCATTTCCTGCGGGTTCTTCGAGATCACTACTTCATCCGCGCCGAGCCGCTTTGCGTCTTCGACTTTCGACGTCGATGTCGTAAATAGCACGACGTGGGCGCCCATTGCATGAGCGAGCTTGACACCCATATGGCCCAGACCGCCGAGCCCGACGATGCCGACCTTCTTGCCGGGGCAGGCGCCCCATTGGCGCAACGGCGAGTAGGTCGTAATGCCGGCGCACAGCAGCGGTGCGACGCCGGCCGGGTCGAGGTTTTGCGGCACACGCAGCACAAAGGCTTCATCCACGACGAGCTCAGTCGAATAGCCGCCGTACGTGTTCTCGCCGGTTACCCGATCCTGGCCGTTATACGTACCGACAAAACCCACTTCGCAATATTGTTCGAGACCTTCCATGCAACTCGGACACGTGCGGCACGAATCGACGAGGCAACCAACGCCAACGAGATCGCCAACCTTGTAATGCGAGACCTGCGGGCCGACAGCCGTCACGCGACCGACGATTTCATGACCCGGCACGACCGGGTAGACCGTGTTCTTCCATTCATTGCGCGCCGTGTGCAGGTCGGAATGACATACACCACAGAACAACACATCCATTTGCACATCGTGATCGCGCAGCTTGCGGCGTTGAAGTTCAAACGGAGCAAGCCTCGACTCAGCGTCGCGAGCGGCATAGGCGTAAGTCGTGTTCACAGGGCCTCCAGCTGGAAAGAATTGACAGGTCCTGCCGGGGACAGGACCAGAGATGGCGCAGGGCTTTGCGGCAGGGTTCCCATCGTAGGGTCGGTCGTCATCCTGGGAAAGACCTGAAGGTCTTAAAGGTTTGCCTGTTTCTCCTGGGCGCGCACATTTCCGGCCGATTGGTGCTAGATTTCAAGCCGGATTCTCCCGCCGCACGCGAGGTGGCGCTAAACAGACATACAGCAGGCACGTTATGGAAATGATCCGGTCGTCAGCCCCGTTCGTCAGTCCCGCGCAGAAGCGGATGGTTGAACTGCTCGGCACGCTCGCTCCGGCAGAGGGCTATACGCAGTCGTGTCTGGACGGCGTGCGCTTCATGCGCTCGAACCGGCCGATCCCGCGCACGCCGGTGTTGTACGAACCGAGCATCGTGATTGTCTGTCAGGGTCGCAAGCGCGGCTATCTCGGCGATGAAGTCTTCGTCTACGACGCCCAGCAATTTCTGGTCCTGTCGGTGCCACTGCCGTTCGAGAGCGAGACCGACGCCAGCGAAGAGGAGCCGTTGCTGGCGATTTCGATTCGCGTCGATCTGACGACCATCGCGAAATTGCTGATGGCGTTGAACGACACGCGAGGGGCGACGCGCACCGAGCCCAAGGGGATTTATTCGACCGCGCTCGACCAGCCGTTGAGCGACGCGATACTTCGTTTGCTGGAGGCGCTGGTATCGCCGCTCGACGCGCGCATTCTCGGACCATCGATCGTGCGGGAGATTTTCTACCGCGTGCTGAAAAGCGAGCAGGGCGACGCGCTGCGCGCAGCGCTCACGCACCAGCATCATTTCGGCCGAATCGCGAAGGCCCTGCGGCTCATCCATGCGGACTATCGCGGCGATCTCGACGTCGAGACACTTGCGCGCGAGGCCGGCATGAGTCTCGCCGTGTTTCATGCCCAGTTCAAGCTGGTTACATCGACTTCGCCGATGCAGTACGTGAAGGCGACGCGGCTGCATCACGCCCGGCTCATGATGGTGCAGGATGGGCTGAGCGCGGGCGCGGCGGCTGCGCGCGTCGGGTACGAGAGCGCGTCCCAGTTCAGCCGCGAGTTCAAGCGGCTATTCGGCAGCAGCCCCGTTGAAGAAGTGCGTCGGGTGCGGACGACCTTCGATGTGCCCGCGCCGCGACTGCCGACGTCGACCGCGCGTGACGTGACGGCCGTTTGAGCCGGGGAGGAACGGGCGGGCCACGCTGCCGGAGACGGGTAATTCCGATACCAGCATGATTCGACAACTGGTTGCGTGACTCATGCGCCGATACGATGGAAGCATTCACACTTCCATGAGGTCCTGGCAATGAAACGCTTCCACATCGCACTGGCAGTCGCAAACCTCGACGAATCGATCGCCGACTACAGCATGCGTCTGGGACAGCCGCCTGCGGCGGTCGTGCCCGGTCTGTACGCGATGTGGCGCACGGACCTGCTCAATTTTTCGATCAATGAATCACCCGAAAAGGCAGGCCAGTTGCGGCACGTCGGATTCGAGGACGATTCAGCGCAGGACTATACGAAGAGCGAAGACGTCAACGGTCTGGAGTGGGAGCCGTTTTCCGCGATGGAGCAGGACCGGCGGATCGTCGATACGTATGGTGTGGCGATCCGTCCGGCAGGAAGCTGGGCGACCTTACCGGGTTGATGGGCGGCGAGCGGTCCGCGCGAGCCGCCGCTGTTGCTTTGCAGCTTCGCGGGTCTCTTCGATGCGCGTATCGCTTTCGCGATCAGCGCAACTTTATTCGCCATGCTGGCCTGCCGCCGCGTGAAGATGGGCAAGTCCGCGGCCGCGCGTCAACGCGCGTCGCCATTGGCCATGCTGGCATGGCTCCAGCGCCTATACTTTTTGCACAGCAGTGCGATTTTCCGCAACCGCCTGTTGCAACTCATTTGTCACAGGAGACAGGTCATGGTCAAAACAGCCTTGTTCGTCCGGCTCGAAGCGAAGCCGGGCAAGGAGAAGGACGTCGAGAATTTCCTGCTGGGCGGATTGCCGCTTGTCAATGAAGAGCCCGCGACGCTCGCATGGTTCGGCCTGCGCCTCGGACCGTCAACGTTCGGTATCTTCGACGCCTTTCCGGATGAGGCCGGCCGCGACGCCCATCTGTCGGGCAAGGTGGCCGCAGCGCTGATGGCCCAGGCGGCCGATCTTTTCGCTTCGCCCCCGTCGATCGGGAAACTCGACGTGCTGGCGGCAAAGCTGCCCGGCTAGCTATCCCGTCTGCGCCGAAACCGCGGCCCGGCCCATGCCTCGCCGCTTGAGGCGAGGCATGGGCCGCTACACATTGCCCGGATCGCTGATCTGATTGTCGTAGTGCGCGCGTTTTTCGTCGTACATCAGGAGATCGACGCGCTGCACGACAGCCTCAAGACGTTCGCCACGCTGGCACGACGCCGCACCCATCGGGAAGCTGAGCGTCGAGCCCGGAACTGGTTGTTCAGATCCACGAGCTGACGGATCGTGTCGATCATTGCCGCGCCGCCGCGCTCGTCAGTGCCCGGCAGCAGTATCGCGAACTCGTCGCCGCCGATACGCGCCGCATGAAGAGGCGTTTCGAGCGCCTTCGCCAGCACTTCACCGGCGCGCCGAAGCAGCGCGTCGCCGGCGACGTGGCCGAGCTGGTCGTTGACCCGCTTGAGCCCGTTGAGGTCGGCCATGATGACCGTCCCCGGGAACGGCCCGTTCCGTTCGAGCCGGTTCAGTTCATCGACATAGAACGAACGGTTGCGCAGCTTCGTCAACACGTCGCGCGACTGGCCGGTCGGGTGGGCGATTTAAGACACGTGCAATACGCGATGATGACAATTTCGTTGCCGAAGTAGAGTCATTTTGTGCGGTTGTGGATTTCCGGATTACCGGGTTATATTGAATCCGTCCTGCCATAGGGCGCGAACCTCGCAGGCTTACCCCATCTGTCGCTCAGGGCGGTCGCAAAGTGCCCGTCAGTATTTCACGCAGTAAAACAGGTTAATCGGATTTCTGATTTTGTTTTATTGACCGTAATAAAGCCGTCATAGCGCATTTTCAATGCGTGCCGTTATTGTGGCCTGCGAAGACGGTGCTTCAGAACGCCTCGGGTACGCCGCGCTGGCTGGCGTGAGTTCGTGACATTACCCCTCCGATCCGGAGACACGATGGCCGCATCGATACCTGCATCGACTGCATCAACCGCTTCGTCTGATCATCCGTCGCACCAGGTGCCATTGCCTGTCGACCTTGCGCTGCAGGGCGGGGGCTCGCATGGCGCCTTCACCTGGGGCGTGCTCGACCGGCTGCTCGAGGAGTCCTGGATGCAGATCGAGGGCATCTCGGGCACCTCGGCGGGAGCGATGAACGCCGCCGTGCTGGTGACCGGCTATCTGCGCAACGGCCCTCCCGGTGCCCGCGCGGCGCTGGAGGCATTCTGGCGGCGCGTCTCCGACGACGCACGCTTCAGCCCGTTTCGCCGCAGTCCCATCGACGTGCTGCTCGGCCGCTGGACGCTCGATCATTCGCCGCTGTTCCTCGCGCTCGATCTGGCGGCGCGCGTGTTCTCGCCTTATGACATGCATCCGGCCGGCGTGAACCCGCTCTATCGCATCCTCGCCGACACGGTTGATTTCGCGCAGTTGCGCAATGCGCCGATCAAACTGTTCATCACCGCCACGCGTGTGCGCACCGGCCAGGGGCGGGTGTTTCGCAATGCCGAACTCACGCCGGATGTGCTGCTCGCGTCGGCGTGTCTGCCGACACTTTTCAAGGCTGTCGAAATCGACGGCGAGTCCTACTGGGACGGTGGTTACGCCGGTAATCCGACGATCACGCCGCTGATCCGCGAATGCAAGTCGAACGACACGCTGCTCGTTCAGGTCAATCCGGTCGAGCGGGCCGAGACACCACGCAGCGCGCGCGACATCATCAGCCGGCTCAACGAGGTGGCGTTCAATGCGCCGCTGCTCAAGGAATTGCGGATGATCTCGCTGCTACGTCAGGCGGCCGATGCCGGCAGCGACGAAGGGCGCCACTGGGCCACGATGCGCATTCATCGCATCTCGAGTCCTGCGATGACGGCGCTGGGCTATTCATCGAAACTCAATGCGGAGTGGGCTTTCCTGACGATGCTGCGCGACGAGGGCCGTCGTGCCGCGGATGAATTTCTTCGGCAGCACGGTGACGCCCTCGGTGTGCGTTCGACGCTCGACCTCAACCAGATGTTCGACGGAGTCTGACCATGGACGCTGCTGCCAACCTCAGTCCCGCGATGCTCGGTCTCGGCCTCGCCGGCATGCTGATCAGCCTCGGGCTCCTGATCTGGTTCGCGTATCGCGGCTGGAGCGTGCTGCTGCTGGCGCCGATCGCGGCAATGCTGGCCGCCGCCATCTCGCGAGAGCCCGTCCTCGCGCACTGGACGCTGACCTTCATGGGCAGCGCCGCGCGCTTCATTGCGCAGTTCTTCCCGCTGTTCCTGCTGGGCGCGCTGTTCGGCAAATTGATGGAGGACAGCGGTTCGGTGCAGGCCATCGCCCGTTTCATGACGGAAAAGCTCGGGCCGCGCCGCGCGATGCTGGCCGTCGTGATCGGCGGCGCGCTGGTGACCTATGGCGGCGTGAGTCTCTTCGTCGCGTTTTTCGTGCTTGCGCCGATGGCGCAGGCGCTCTTCCAGGCGGCCAATATTCCGCGCCGGCTGATGCCCGCCGCCATCGCGCTCGGCACCTCGACCTTCACGATGTCGGCGCTGCCCGGCACGCCTGCGATCCAGAACGCAATTCCGATGCCGTTCTTCGGCACGACGCCGTTTGCCGCGCCGGGGCTTGGCATCATTGCCAGTATCGTGATGGCGGCCTTCGGACTGTGGTGGCTCGGCCGTCAGGAAGCCAGCGCGCGCCGTGCGGGGCAGGGTTTCGAGACGGTCGGCGTTGGCGCGCGGGAAGCCGACGACGAACTCGTGCGTGAACGCGCAATCGTTTCGCAGAGTTTCGATCCGAGGGAGATCGAGCAAGGGCACGTCAGTGAGCAACTGCCGCCGTTCGGCATCGCCATTGTTCCGCTCGTGCTCGTCGTGTGCGGCAACTTCGTCATGAACGTGATTGTCCTGCCGCGTATCGATGCCTCTTATCTGGCAGAGGCGCGCTGGGGCAGCACGTCGCTATCGGCGGTGGCAGGCGTGTGGGGCGTGTGCGTGGCGCTCGCCATCGCGATCGTCGCACTGTTGCTCCTGAATCGCTCGCGCCTCGCGGCGTTGCGTGAAAGTATCGATGCGGGGGCGAACGCATCGGTGTTGCCCGTGCTGAGCGTCGGCAGCCTCGTCGGCTATGGCGCGGTGATCGCGGCGCTGCCGGCGTTCGAGCTCGTGCGCAGCTGGGTGCTCGGGATCGGCGGCGGTCCGCTCGTTTCCCTTGCCGTCGCCACCAATCTGCTTGCTGCGTTGACGGGTTCCGCATCGGGTGGCATGACCATCGCGCTCGATGCGCTCGGCAGCACGTACATGCAGCTTGCCGCGCAACATAACATCGACCCGGCACTGCTGCATCGCGTCGCGGTCATCTCTTCCGGCACCCTCGACAGCCTGCCGCATAACGGCGCCGTCGTCACGCTACTGGGTGTGTGCGGGTCGACCCACCGCGACAGCTACCGGGACATCGTCATGGTCGGCATCGTCGGCGCCCTTCTCGCGCTCGTCGTGGTGATCGTTCTTGGCTCGATTCTTGGGACGTTCTGACGGGTCGGTGATTTCGCCAGCACACGTGGCGTGGCGCGTGGGTCGAACAGGAAGCGAACAGGAGCACACACGATGAGCTCTCCGAAGCCCGAGGTCGAATCCGCCAGGACGTCCGCCCAGCCCGCTCCGGTGAAGCACGGCCCGCCGGTCGGTCTGATTGCAGGGGTGATTGCGCTCGTTGTCGTGCTGTTTCTCCCGCTGCCCGATACGTTGCCGCCGGCAGGTCAACGGATGCTCGCGATTCTCGCGTTCGCGGTGGTGGTCTGGTTGACCGAGGCGGTGTCGTACGAGGCGAGCGCGATCATCATCACGTCGCTGATCGCGTTTCTTGTCGGTACTGCGCCGACGATCAAGGATCCCGGCGTGCTGTACGGCACCTCGGCAGCAATCAGCATGGCGCTGGCCGGTTTTTCCAATTCCGCGCTGGCGCTGGTTGCGGGCGCATTGTTCATCTCGGCCGCAATGACGGTCACCGGGCTCGACAAACGTATCGCGCTCTTTACGCTGTCGCTGATCGGCACCACCACGCGACGCATCCTGATCGGCTCGATCGCCGTGACCATCGTGCTGTCGCTCGTGGTGCCGAGCGCCACTGCGCGCAGCGCCTGCGTGGTACCGATCATGATGGGGGTGATCGCCGCGTTCGGCGTCGACAGGCGTTCGAACATCGCGGCCGGGATCATGATTGTCGTGGCTCAGGCCACCAGCATCTGGAACGTGGGGATTCAGACCGCCGCCGCGCAGAACCTGCTGACCGTGGGCTTCATGGACAAGATGATGGGCGCGCGCGTCACCT
Source organism: Paraburkholderia sp. BL10I2N1 (assembly GCF_004361815.1). Classification (NCBI taxonomy): domain Bacteria; kingdom Pseudomonadati; phylum Pseudomonadota; class Betaproteobacteria; order Burkholderiales; family Burkholderiaceae; genus Paraburkholderia; species Paraburkholderia sp. BL10I2N1. Next base: position 2,863,090 of record NZ_SNWA01000002.1, read on the forward strand.
GGCTCGACTGGCTGATCGCTGGCGCGCCGTGGGCGATCGTAATGTCGGCGGTGCTCCTCTTCATCGTGCTGAAGATGTTGCCGCCCGAAACTGACAGCCTCGCGGGCGGCAAGGAGGCCGTCGCGCGCGCGCTCGTCGAACTCGGCCCGATGACAGGTCCGCAGAAGCGTTTGCTGGCGGTGTCGATCGGTCTGCTGCTGTTCTGGGCGACCGAAGGCAAGCTGCATCCGTTCGATACCACGTCGGTCACCTATGTGGGCCTCGTGATCCTGATGTTGCCGCGGATCGGCGTGATGGACTGGAAAACGGTGCAGGGCCGCATTCCGTGGGGCACGGTCATCGTGTTCGGGGTTGGCATCAGCCTTGGCACCGCGCTACTCACGACACAGGCCGGCCAGTGGCTCGGCGAACTGGTCGCGCAGCACACGGGCCTCGACAGCGCGAGCCCCTTCACGGCATTCGCGATTCTGTCGGCGTTCCTGATCCTGATACACCTCGGTTTCGCGAGTGCAACGGCGTTGACTTCTGCGATGTTGCCGATTCTGATATCCGTGCTGCAGTCGATGCAGGGCGACTTCAACCGGCTCGGTCTGACGATGCTGCTCGGTTACGTCGTGAGCTTTGGTTTCATGCTGCCGATCAATGCGCCGCAAAACATGGTGTGCCTCGCCACCGACACGTTCACTGCAAAACAGTTTTCGCGCGTCGGCGTGGTGTTGACGGTGGTCGGCTATCTGCTGCTGATGCTGTTTGCCGCGACGTGGTGGCGCTGGCTCGGCTGGCTTTGATGCAGCGACGCTGCCGCGACGTGGTGGCGCTGGCTCGGCTGGCTTTGATGCAGCGACGCAGCGGAGGGCGCCATGTACGAAGCGCGCAGGCGCGCCCCGGCATACGGAATACTTCGATCTGCCGGCGTCGGCGGAAGCGCCTTTGGCGACGCTTGCGCGGGAGCGGGCGTCGATCCGCTGATGACGCAGGCGCAGGTGCAGGTGCAGGTGCAGGTGCAGGCGTAGGTGTAGGTGTAGGTGTAGGCGTAGGCGTAGGCGTAGGCGGAAATGGCGGCTGCCGGATATACTTCGCCTGCCGCAGCTTTCTCAACCAGCGCTTTTCTCACAGAATTCACGCCCGGTCATGAAGCCTTCATTGCTGGTGCTGATTCCCCTCCTTGGGGACAGCCACGCGGATATCTCCGCTTCGTTCGACATCATCCACGCTCCCACTCCCGCCCAACGCAGCCAGGCCATTGCCGACCACGGCGGCACGATCCGTGCGGTGCTGAGCAATGGCACGACTGGCCTCACGGCCGCAGAGATCGAGCAGCTGCCACAGCTAGAATTCGTCGGTGCACTCGGCGCGGGCTATGAAAACATCGCCGTCGATCATGCGCGGGCGCGCAACATCGTTGTCGTCAACGGTGCAGGCACCAACGACGACTGTGTGGCCGATCACGCGTTCGCGCTGCTGCTGGCGGTGGTGCGAGACGTGCCGCAACGGGATATCGCGACGCGCAATGGCGTCTGGCGCGACGCGCTGCCGATGCGGCCTGCGGTGTCGGGCAAGCGGCTCGGCATCGTAGGTCTTGGCAACATCGGACAGAAGGTGGTGCGGCGCGCGGCGGGCTTCAATCTGGAGACCGGCTATCACAACCGCAGACCGCGCGAAGGCGCGACAAGCCGCTATTTCGACAGCCTGCTGGCGCTCGCCCAATGGAGCGACTATCTCGTGATCGCCACGCCAGGCGGTGCATCGACGCATCATCTGATCGACAGGGCAGTGCTCGAGGCGTTGGGGCCGAAGGGTTTTCTGATCAACGTATCGCGCGGGAGCGTGGTGGATACGGCGGCGCTGGCTGTTGCGCTCACGGAAGGAACGATCGCAGGGGCGGGACTGGACGTCTACGAGGGCGAGCCGCATCCGCCGCAGGCGTTGCTGCCTTTAAGGAATGTCGTGCTTACGCCGCATACCGGTGGCACGTCGCCCGAGTCGAATGCGGCATCGGTACGGAATTTTATCGACAACGCTACGCGTCATTTTGCGGGTGAAGCGGTGCTTACGCCGATCTGACCGCGTCGCGGACAGTGCAGGCTTCTTCAAACGAGGATTGACTCTGATGGCCACTTATACGGCAACCGTCGCCTGGAGCGGTAACGGGAGCAAGTTCACGGACAATCGTTACAGTCGAGCCCACCAATGGAGTTTCGACGGCGGGACGGTCGTGCCCGCATCGAGTTCACCGCATGTCGTGCGCGTGCCATTCTCGGATCCAGTGGCGGTCGACCCGGAGGAGGGTTACATCGCCGCGCTTTCCAGTTGTCACATGCTGTGGTTTCTGTCGATCGCGGCGCAGGAGGGGTATGTGATCGAGGCGTATCGCGACGAGGCCGAAGGCACGATGGCGAAGAATGACGCGGGCAAGGAAGTGATGACCCGCGTGGTGCTCAAGCCGGCCGTCTCGTTCGGCGGTGACAAGGTGCCATCGGATGAGGCGCTGCGTCATCTGCACCATGAGGCGCACGAGGCGTGTTATCTGGCCAATTCGGTGAAGACGGTGATCGAAGTAGAGGGCAGCTGGACGCATCCGGCGATGCGTTGAATGGCCAAAATCAGGCTGCCGTGCGGCTGTGCGTTCTGATCAGCGCGTTCCGCTCGAGCAGGTCCAGGAGCATCATCACGCGATAGCGCTGTGTGGTCACCAGGTCGTGAGTTTCCACCAGCGCCCGGATGCGCTTTTCCCAGTACTTATGGTCGAACCCGTATAAGGCGTCGTCCGTGTCTTCACGGATGACGTACTGGACCATGCACTCGAAATGGTCGAGCTGGTCGTCGGCGAGGCGAGCTGGTAGCAGCCCCGCGACCTTGGTCGCCGGTTGTTTATTGGTGACGCTCATGTCTGTCTCTGATCTTCCGTCGCAGATCTGCCACTAAGGCGATGCCGCGGGCCCGCGATGACCCACCGCACAACATCGCGAGGGTGCACGATGGTATGGCGTGTGGGTCGGGCGCAGACCTGGAGCCCCCGCATCCAGTGCAAAAGCGTTTTGAGCCTTCACGGCTAAGACAATATCGCGGTTTTTTTTGATACGCTTTACCATGCGTCTCAATTCCAGACACTAACGGCCGCGTACCCCGCGCCTGCCGTGACCGCACTGCATTTCATCGCTCCTCGAATGGCACAAATGACGCAGCGCCCAATGCCGAACGAATCAGCCCGCGACGCAGCAGCAGGTTCCGGTATCGCGACGACCCGTTTCAGCACGCACTCGCTCGCCGCCAGCGAGCAACTGCTGGCCTGGCGCTCGCGCGTGGGGCATGTGGTCGACGTACCGCCTTCAAAGAGGCAACTGGCACAAGGGTTCGCCGGCCACATCGACCTTTATGCGGTCGGCGGGATGATTTTCACGGACTGCAGCACGGACGCGCTGATGCTCGAGCGCTCGGTGGCGCGTGTTTCCACCGATTCGCGCCGGGATTTCGTCTTTCACGTGTTCCTCGATGGAGAGATCGGCAACGTCACCGGCATGCATCGCAAGCGCAGTGCCGCCGAGCCGGTGAAAGGCATCGTCGCGTTCGACTTGAACCAGCCGTTCAGGAACGAACGGCCGGCCTGTCGCCTTCTGAGTCTGTTTGTACCGAGGGATATCGTGGAGGCAGGTCTGCCGGACGCCGGGTCGATCCATGGCCGGATCGTCCAGCAAGGCTCGCCGCTTGGCCACCTGATTCTGGATCACGCGGCGGCAATCAGCAGGGAAATGCCGAAGCTCGACCGTCACGGCGCCACAGACGCGCTGACGGCTGGCGCCCAACTGCTCATCGCCGCGTTCCGTAAGGAGTCGCGCGTGACGGGCGCCGGCCGCGCTTCGTTGCAGGCCGCCGTGATGGGGCAGGTGCGGCGTTATGTCGAAGCCAATCTGCATCAGGGTAATCTCACGCCCGCAAGCGTCGTCGACGAACTGCAACTGAAGCGCGCGACCATCTATCGCTGGTTCGAGCATGAGGGCGGGCTTGGTACGTATATCCGCAATCGCCGGTTACGCGAGGCTGCCGAAGAACTGGTCCGTTTCCCGCACCTGCAGGTGATGGAAATCGCCTACGGGCTTGGCTTCAAGAGCGCATCGGATTTCACGCGGGCGTTTCGTCGCGCCTTCGATATCAGCCCCCAGGACATGCGCGCCCGTGCCGTCGAACTGCTAAACGGCGGCACGTAAGGATGGTATGTGACGGGTGTGTGCCGGCGTAGTCAACCGGCTACGTGACCACCGTACGGGACACGTTCAGCGGAACGATGTTCGGGAAAGCGGTTCAGTGCGACGAGCGTGACGCCGGTCGCCGCCATCAGATACCACGCGGGGACCATCGGGTTGCCGGTCAGGCTGATGAGCCAGGCGACGAAGAACGGCGAGAATCCACCGAAGATGACCGCGCCCAGGCTGTAGATCACGGCCAGCGCCGCGGCTCGCCGATGCCGCGGAAAAGCCTCGAGCATCAGCATCGAACCCGCGCCGGCGTTGTTCACCGCAAGCGCCACGAATGCGGTGATGATGACGAGCGCGACGACGTCGCTGACCCCGTGCGTTAGCGCCCAGAACGCAGGCCATGCTGCGACCAGCGACGCCGTCATGGTCAGATACTGAAGCGTCTTGCGGCTGGCGAGGCGGTCGGCGATACGGCCAGCCAGCGGCGTGACCACAAGGATCGCGAGTCCGGACAGGCAGGCTGTCAGCAGGCTGATCGCGGCTGGCCGATGCAGTGTCCGAACGAGGTAGGCCGGCATATGGAACACGGTGATATAGATGCTCACCGAAGGCGCGGCCATGCAAAGAATGCCGTAGATGAGCGGGCGAGCGTGCTCCGCGAACATGCGTCCGGGCATGAACCGGACAGTCTTTTCACTGGCGGCCATGGGCATGCGGCGGCGCAGATACCAGCCGACCGGGCCGATCAGGCCGCCCAGCATGAAAGGAATGCGCCATCCCCATTCCTGCATCGCCGCGGGCGAAACTAGCGCAGTGGTGCCCGCTCCGACCAGCGCCGCTGCAAATGCAGCCGCGCCCTGGCTCGCGCCGCGCCAGCTCACCATGAAACAACGTCGCTCATACGGCACTGACTCCATCAGCGATGCCGACGCCGGCCCGATCTCCCCGCCTGCCGCGAGCCCCTGCATCAGCCGCGCGACGACGATAAGCACCGTCGCCAGCGGACCAATCGATGCATAGGTCGGCAGGCACGCGATCATCCAGGTGCCGATGGTCATCAGGGTGAGCGAAAGGGTCATGCCGGCCTTGCGGCCGTGGCCGTCCGCGATGTGGCCGATCATGATCGCGCCAAGCGGGCGCATCACGAAGCCTGCGCCGAAGGTGGCGAGCGACAGCAGAAGGGACGCCGCCGGGTTGGCGGATGGAAAGAACAGATTCCCGATCAGGACCGCCGAGAAGCTGTAGACCGTGAAGTCGTAAGCGACGAAGCCGTTACCGATCACGATCGCCACGATGGTTCGTGTGAGATCGGCACGGGTCGGGCTTGTTATTGTCATCGGCATGGTGCACGGGCGCGGTCGACATCCTGCGTCGTGGATGCCATGAGAGGGTTTCGGAACGAAAATTGATGTCTCTGCGTTAACGGCCAGTTAATTCAAATCTTTAGGCGGGTAGCGGCGAGCGCCCGCTTCCGAAAATCTCGAACGGATATTTTCGGACTCGTCTGCGTCATTCGGCGGCGACTGACGACTGGCCGCTTCCGGAGCGGCGAATGACCAGGAACGGAATCGTCATCGACGATTCCGTGCTTCGTCCTGCTGCAAGGTCGCCTGGCAAACGTGATTGCCAGTCATCGGCGCGTCGACGACAGGGCTAGCGCTGCCTGTGCGCGCTGCAGCCATTCCCGGTTGTGTTCCCTGGCGTGGCGCGGCCAGTATTTGGCGTCATGCGCGATTTCCGCGTACAGGCTGGTGGCCCGGCGGTGGTCCGCCTCATCCGTTTGCCCGGCCAGCCAGTCGGCGAACAGGCAGCGGGGTGCTGCGTCGCTGGCGCAGGTCAGCGCCTGCTCGAAGGCCGCGCGTGTGCCGGGCGCTCCCAATGCGGACAGGGTGCGCGCATGGAGCAAGGCAGGTTCCGATTGACGACGTGCCTGCGGATTGACCGCGAACAGGCTCGACAAGGTCGCGTCGGCTGCCGCATGGTTACCGACTGAAAACTGCGCCTGCGCGAGGCCTAGCAATAGCGTTGGGTCGTTGGCAAAGGGGCCGTTCGCGGCGGCCTGATAGTGCTCGAGCGCTTCCCCGGCGTTGCCGGCCGCCAACAATGCAGCACCTAGCCGCATGCGATGCTGGACGGTGGGCGCACGGTCGAATTCGGCGCGCGCCTCGCGCACGGCACGATTGGGGTCGACGAACTGCGCGATGGCCCGCGTGGCGACGCGGGCGCTGCGCGAGTGGCGCAGGCTCGGCAGGTAGATGGCGAATAAATACACCACGCTGCCCAGCATCGGGAACGCAAACAGGATGAAAAGCCAGTACATGCCCTGGCCGCTGCGTACCGCATGCACGGCAAAGTAAATCGCGATAATGACGTGAAGACCGATTCCGAAATATGGCATACGTATTCGACGTTGAGCCCAGGCTGGCAACAGCTTCGAATCGCTGTGCTGATTTTCATGGGCGTGGTTAGGACGGGCGCGCGGCCTGAACGTGTAACTCACGTAGGCTGGACACGATCGAAATGTCGATCGTCGAGCGGCCGGTGAATGTTTGTCAGCTTGACCTTTTGCACCGCCCTGCGCTCGCCGTATTCGTGATCGTAGCCGATCCGCACGCCTGTTGCATGAGGGCCGGCGTCATTGCGTGGATCCCGAGTGCGCTCCGACGTTGTCGTCGATATATGCTAACCGCATGACCTACGGCAACCGGCCACGTTAAACGTTCGCCGCAAGGGGATGTGCGTCCCTGGTATTCCGACGCCCACCGATAGCCTTTCTTTGGGCCGCGCGTTCGCCCTCTGTCCGGCAGTTCCTGGAGAAGGCATAGTGATTGATCTGCCGGGCCAGTTGGCTGTCCGCATTTGCTGATATCGCCCGCCGGCGTCGACTCCAGAAGGAAGTCCGATGAGGAACGCTATCAATTTTGTCCCTTCGACGGCAACGTTCGCTGCAGTTGTGCTCATCGCGGTGGGCTTGGGTAATCATCCGGGGAGTGCAGCCGCCGCACCGGAGCCTTTCGCGTGGCCCGCATCGCTTGTGCCGATGGGCCAAGGGTATCCCAAGGCCGGAGACGCGTGTCGCCGGCTCGGCGAGTCACCTGCGACTTCCAACTATCTCGATCACATGGCGATGCTGGTCGGTTGTCCGGGTAGTGGTGATAGTGCCAGTGTGCGTGCGATTCTCCGTAACCAGCGCGGACGCGTGGTTGGTGAAGTGGATGGCGTTACGCTGATTTCGATCCCAAAGAGCAAGGGTGGGACGACGGGCGATGTGCCGGGCCACCAAAGCGGCGGTGCGAAGGCGAAGGACGCCACGAGATAGTGGACGCAATTCTCTCTGGCGGCTGACGCAAGCTGATTATTATCGATTCAGACGTTGTGCTTGCTGCTCCTGTTCGTCTCCGGGTAAATGAGATGGTTGATGGCTCATCAAGGGATTGAGCCGCTCCGATCCCGTTAGTGCCGGATCGGGGCGCGGACTGCCGGGACCGCGAGCTCGGGCGTGATGGCCTCGAGGCCGTCGGCGACGCATTCGAGAAACGCGGCAGGTTCGGAAGGCTCATACGGTTATAACTATCGAATGTGCTTCATCGGCGAGTTGTGCTGCGCGATCGACTTCCGCTATGTGCGTTTTCGGCCGGTTGGTGTGGAGAGGTGCATGATCCCGAATCTCGCCTGAAGGAGGCCTGGCGGGCGTGTGCGTATGCATGCGACATCTGGAATGTGTTACTATGAAATTAATAGTTATGTTGGGAGATTCACTGTGGCACGTCGAGCGGAGACAGCAGATACGGTATGTCCGGTGGCGCGGTCGCTGGAAATCGTGGGTGATCGCTGGACCATCCTGATTCTCAGAGAGATGTACATGGGCGCATCGCGCTACGAAGAAATACAGATTCAGACCGAGGCGACGCCACAGATGTTGGCGACGCGTCTGAAGTCTCTTGAGGCCGATGGGATGATCGAGCGTCATCCATATAGCGAAAAGCCGCTGCGCCACGAATATCGGCTGACCGAGAAGGGAAGGTCGTTTTATCCGGTCATCCACGCGCTACGTGCATGGGGCGAAACCTGGTGTAAGGACAAGAGCGAAGAGATTGCGGTGCATTTCGTGCATCGTGAATGCGGTCACGATGTGGGTCTGGGTACGGTATGCCCCGAGTGCGGTATCCCGGTCGAACGAAAAGATCTGGATGCCTCACTGGGCAGTCAGTTTGCGAAGGAGCGCGCAGAGCGGCGCGCTGCTTTCAAAAGGAAATAGCGCGCTTTGGGAACAGACGGGCCCTGTCGACTCCGGTCCCAGGCTTCGCGGGTAAGCGTCCGCTAGTTCTGCTGCTAAAGAGCGAAACGGTGGCACTAGTACAACATCCCGCAAATACGTTTAATAATTATCGGGCTGCAAATAAGGCTGCAGGAGCGTGACGACCACGTCGGCCATTTCGTCGAGCGAACCCGTGCCCGGCAGCGGTTCCCAACGCCCACTATGGCTGCGAAAGGCGGCGCCATATCGATTGCGGCCGAGCTCGGTGAGGCGCGCCACGACGGTTGGCTCCTCATCGTCCAGACGTTTGATCAGCAAGTGGCGCCCGTAGGCTTGCGTGACAATCTGCTCATGGCCGAGCAGGCTGCGCAGTTGACGCTGCAGTTCAGCAGCGTGGTGTTTGGCGGGTACAGCTGGCATCTGCGTTCCTCGATTACGATGCACCGCTTTGCAGCGGATAGCCCCGGAAACTCCATTTGAAGGGGCGTGCGGCCTGATTGTGCTCGCCGACGAACTGCCCGGTGCGCTCGCGCAGGTGCGCGGTGCTGGTGTGGCTGGCATGGCGCAGCACCCGGCGCGTATAACGGGCAAACCAGAGTTCGATCTGATTGACCCAGCTTGCGTGCAACGGCGTGAAGTGGAAATGAAACTGCTTGCCATGCCGCACATTGAACGCCTGCCAGACGGCCTGGGCGCGATGCGAGTTCAGATTGTCCCAAACCACGTGCACCTGTTTGTCCGGGTACGCGGCTGCCACGCGTTCCATGAAGGCTACCAGATCGTCCTGGGTGCGCCGCTCGCGGCACTCTGCCAACACCTTTCCGGTATGCACATCGAGCGCAGCAATCAACGCCTGGGTGCCGTGACGGATATATTCGAATTCACGGCGACGCAGCCGTCCTGGCGCGGGTGCCCGTCCCGGGTGCTTGCGCTCAATGGCCTGAATGCCGGTCTTCTCGTCGATGCTGAGCACTACCGCGTTTCGCGGCGCCTTGCGGTACAGCTTGCAAATCACGTTGACCTTCTCGCGAAAGGCCGGGTCCGGACTGTGCAGCCATTGCCGGACCCGGTGCGGGCGTACGTCGCCGGCCTGCAGAATGCGCTGCACGTGACTGCGGCTGATCTGCCCGACGACGCCACGCTCCACGGCACGCGCCGCAATCTCGTCGAGTGTCGGCGTGACCCGTCCCTCAGGTTCCTGTGCTTCACACGCCAGCGCAATCAACTGCAGTCGCGCTTCGTGCGTGATGCGTGGCGGACGGCCACTGCGCTCGCCCTCGCGAATACCCAGGACACCTTGCCGGGCAATGCGCTTGCGCCACAGGCAGACCGTTTGCACCGAGACACCCAGTTCCCGCGCAATCACCGTATTGGAGTGACCCTCGTGGGCCCACAACGCGATACGCGCCCGCATCACATCTCGCTGCGTAGCCGTTTTCCGCTCAATCAGCGATAGCAGTTCCTGTCGTTCTTTATTCGCCAGCTTCACTGGCGTTGCATGGCGGCCTCGACTCATCCAGACATGATATCCGAGGCAGTTAATTATTCAACCTATTTACGGGATGTTGTACTAGTGGCAAGATCGTCCCGCTTCGTGTTGCGCTGCCTGCGCGGCCGCAGCCGCGCTGGCACCTGCACCCGCATCGCTACGAACCTCGGCATAACGATCGTGATGACGCAGCCAGTCCATCATGTTGTGCTCTTCGTCGCGTCCCTTCGGCGTGAGGTCGAGCAGGTTGTAGGCGCCGATGAGCGGCTCGGCGCCGCGTCCATATGCGGAGAACGTATGGAACACATCGCCGGCCTCGTCCTTATAGAACACGCTGACACCCGGCAGTTCGTCGCTATCGAAGCCCTGCGCCGTGACTTCGGTCATGTCGAAGTTGTAGTACACCTTGCCTTTGGCCCGCTGTTCGGGCGTGAACGACACGTGATAGTCGTAGTTGAAGTCGCTGCCATGCGACGACACCCAGCGAAAATGCCAGCCCATGCGTTTCCTGAACGCTTCGATTTTCGCAAGTGGTGCGCGCGATACAGCGACATAGGCGACATCGCGCTGCTCGACATGCAGCAGTGCACCGTCGATATGATCGGACAAGAACGAGCAGCCCGGGCACCCCTCGTCCCAGTCCGGCCCTAGCATGAAGTGATAGACGATCAGCTGGCTGCGGACGTTGAACAGTTCAGCCAGCGTCTTGCGGCCATGCGGCGTATCGAAGCTATAGGTCTTGTCGACCTTTGCCCACGGTAACGCGCGGCGCTTCGCCGCAAGCGCGTCGCGTGCGTGCGTCAAAGCCTTTTCCTCGGCCAGATGCGCCTTGTGCGCAGCGAGCCATTCTTCCCTTGAAACGATTCGATGCTGTTCCATTTGTACGTCCTCCTGCAGTGATCAGGCGAAGGTGCGATCCAGCGCGGGCTCCTGAAACTTAACCATATGGTTTAGTGTAGGATCTCGCTGCGTGATGTCAAGCAGGTCGCCGACATTTTTTCATTGTCGTGCCGGCGGGTAGTTTCCCGGTCGCTGTGGATTGCGGCAGTGTGCGATGCATCATGGCCGCATATCCAAATACCGGTACACGCTTCCATATCGCCGGCCCCCGTGTGGCGGCAGGCAGCGATGGCAAACTGTTTCGCGCATCGAGCCAGCGCAATGGATATGCGGGTTTCCGGATACCCATGGCGCGGGCAGAGATCGCATACTATTCAACAGGTCGGGCTTTGTGTCCGACGCCACGGCTGGATCTCGCGCCGTCGCCTGGAACAGGAGGTACAGGAAGACGAGGGAACGACTTCTGCGACATAGCCCCTTTATCCAAACTTTGCATTTGCACCTGAATCAGAACAGGCAGTCATTCCTGGTGGAGGCCTTGATGCGAATCTTGATTCTCGGAGCGGGCGTGGTCGGTGTCACGAGCGCATGGTATCTGGCGCGCGCTGGTCATGAGGTGACGGTGCTTGATCGCCAACCCGGCGCGGCACTTGAGACCAGCTTCGGCAACGCCGGCCAGATTTCACCGGGCTATGCATCGCCGTGGGCCGGGCCGGGCGTACCGGCCAAGGCCATCAAATGGCTGCTGCAGAAGCATCCGCCGCTGTCACTCCTGCCGGACGGCACCTTGTTTCAGGTGCAATGGCTGACGCAGATGCTGGCCAACTGTACTAAAGCACGTTATGCCGTCAACAAGGCGCGCATGGTGCGCCTGGCCGAATATAGCCGCGATTGCTTCATGGCTCTGCGCGAGACCACAGGTATTACCTACGAAGCTCGCCAGCAGGGGACGCTGCAGGTCTTCCGCACGCAAAAACAGATGGATGGTAGCGCCAAGGACATTGCCGTCCTGCAGGAAATGGGCGTGTCTTTTGAGTTGCTGTCGCGCGACCAGCTTGCGCGTGCCGAACCGGCGCTGGAAGGTTCGAAGCACAAACTGGTAGGGGGCCTGCGTTTGCCGGGCGATGAAACCGGGGACTGCCATGTCTTCACGACCACACTCGCTGAGATGGCGCAGGCGCAGGGCGTGCAATTTCTGTTCAATCGCCGCATCGATGGCCTTGTGGTCGAAGGCGGCGCGCTCCAGGGCGTGCGTTGCGATAACGAAACCATCACAGCAGACGCTTGCGTCGTGGCGCTAGGCAGCTATTCCACCGCACTGCTGCGCGGCCTCGTGAGCATTCCGGTCTATCCGGTGAAGGGCTATTCGATCACCGTGCCGATTACCGATGCTGCGCATGCGCCGGTCTCGACCATCCTCGATGAAACCTACAAAGTCGCGGTTACCCGTTTCGAGGATCGAATTCGCGTGGGTGGCATGGCGAATCTGGTGGGCTTCGACAAGGAACTGCACGGCACCCGGCGCGAGACGCTGGAATATGTCGTCACCGACCTGTTCCCGCATGCAGGCGACGTGACGCGGGCGAGTTTCTGGACGGGCCTGCGGCCTATGACCCCGGACGGGACGCCGATTGTCGGGCCGACCGCGATCAAGGGCTTGTGGCTCAATACCGGCCACGGCACGCTCGGCTGGACCATGTCCTGCGGTTCCGGACGACTACTGGCGGACTTGATGTCGGGTAAAACGCCGGCAATTGTCGCTGACGATCTGGGAGTTAGTCGATACCAAAACTAGCCGGACATTGAACGGTACGTGCAATCGTCGAAACCGGATCTGCAAGATGCCGACGCGCTGTTTTGCTTGCGCGTTGGCTGTGCCGCCACATGCGCAAAGCCTGGCAACTCGAAACGGCGGCCAAGGACGGGAGAGAACCGCTTCGATTTCCGGGATGGACCAGGTAAAAGGAAAGGGCAATTGCCATAAAGAAAACCACCCTTTCCGACATCGATCGAGACTACCTTGCCTGCCTGAATGAGCAGGACGGGCCGAAGATCGGACAGTTCGTTCGTGATGTCGTGTGCTACCTGCGATCACGTACTCGCCTATGAAGCCCGCCGGGCGTACGTCGCTTAGGGATCGTTCGGAGTCCATCAAGTCAGGCCCTTGTGGCAAACACCACGCTTCGTTCTCCGCAATGAGGGCTCAGGCGTCCGCCGCATCTGATGGTATGACGGGCTTTTGAGCAAACGGGTCCGAATCCTGACTCAGTTGCTCAATAGAAAACACCCAGCCTTGAAGCGGCGCGAGATTTTCCGCAGACGATGCCGAGGTGATGGCTGGCGTTCTCAAGTTCGTCGCGCCAGGGTGCGCAGACTTTGAGCTGTTGGACGATCGGAGACAACGGCCCAAAAAAGCGTTGGCTACAGCCAGACATCGCGGCTCCTGAGTCTGGTTATAAAACCTGTCGGGACCGAGACCGATCTTCTTTACTTTCAGGTGGTTACGATCGTTCTAAGGGTGTGCGGATCAGGATTGGCATATCCCGTGCAACGCCCAAAAGTGCCCCGCAATCGATCTGATTCAGGCGCATTCGTATGTTCACCAGGCTTATTGGAGTCGTCATGAAAGCAAGATTTATCGCAGCCTTGTTAGTCGCAAGCTTCGCATCGCTGGCTGTTCCTTCCTACGCGGGCGGTTACGGCACAGCATCCGTCGGTTGCGGCGACCCCGGTGCGCCAGCATCGCAACGCGGTCAAGCCGTTCATACAAAGGCCGCGGAAAACGGCAACGGTAGTGTGGTTGACAAAAAGCACAGTGGCGTCGGTGGTAACGGATCGGGCAAGTCGGAGTCTGGCCGACGTTCCGCACCTGATAGCATCGACCCGATGTATCGCGGTGGTTGATGAACCCGGTTGCGGAGCGCCCGTGAGTCAACATTTCGTTGTGGACGTCGTGATCGCACAGAGTGGAACGGCGCGTCGTGTTTCCACAGACGGGCATGGGCGGCACTGACAAGGGTGCATTTTGTCGATCACTTCAGCGCGCAGGAAATCCGTTGATCCTGTTGAACGTATCGGACGCCGGGAGTCTTGCGCGCTGTCGAGGAATGCTTCAGCGTCGGCTACACCGTCATGCAATTCCATGAACGCAAAGTGAGATAATTTCTTGAAATTTGATTGATCTTATTTACTGATCATCCAATCCTTTTCCATTGAGGATTTGCTGAATACATTTTCCAACTCTTGAATCCCGGGTTTTGGACTGTTTGGGTGCGGAAAAATAAAGAATGTAAGCTCTTTGTCGTCCATGGGTCAGCGTATCAAAAGCAGTTTTCAAAGCAGGGATTTCATCCAGTTTATTTTGAAATTCTTCCGGAATTATGAATTCCGTAGTCTTTTTAAAAGCCACTTTCAAGCCGGATTTTTCCACTTCGATGGCTTCATGAATATACGATTTCAAGACGGCTTCCATCTCAGCTATTTCTCGAGTATTGGTGAACCGTATCTGGCGCGTCGCCTGCGTATTCTCCGTTTGCGTGATTAAAATGTCCTCTGAATCCTTTAACAAGGCACCTTTGAAAAACAGAAGCGCACAGTATTCTTTAAATCCATGAATTAGAACTATGTTTCTTCTCTGAAATGTGTAGCAAGGAACGCCCCATTTCAATTCTTCGCCCAGCTGGCAATCCAGAATGATCATTCTCAATTTCTCAAACTCTTTCTGCCATTTTTTGGCTTTGCTTAGATATGCATCAACATCAGGATTCATTTTTAGATCTCCCTGACTAAAGTCATACTAAATATACAGCGCCAGTGCGGCATAACAGCGGACAGTGTCCGGCAAAGCCGGACACTGTAGTCAGACACGGCGTCCGTCAGTTGATGATCGGGATAGCGATCATTGGCTACAGCAACGGCATTCGCCTCGAGCGCCGACTTTGTGAGGAGGCTCGTTTAAACCTTGCTCGTAGCGTCGACGGGAATCTCCGAGTCGCTGTCGGCCGCGGAGGCTCGCCTGGGTCGGCGGACGGCTCTCACCTTCCCGCTGTTACCGCCTCCGCAGAAGAACTGCTCGCCGCCATCGGACTCGAGCCCCGACACGCCGACTCCAGCCGGCATATCGAGTCTCTCCAGGACCTCTCCGGTTCGAGGGTCGACTCGTCTCAATTCGCTCGCGTCATCTTCCCAGGTGCCGTGCCAGAACTCTCCGTCCACCCATGTGACCCCGGTGACGAAGCGGTCGGACTCGATGGTGCGAAGAATCGCCCCTGTCTGGGGATCGACCTGATGGATTTTCCGGTCCCGATACTGTCCCACCCACAGCGTCCCTTCGGCCCAGGTGAGCCCGGAGTTACCGCCGTGGACGTCGGGCGCCGGGATCGAGGCGAGCACACGGCCGGTCGTCGGATCGATCTTCTTGATGCGATCCCCTTCAATCTGAAACAGGTGCTGACCGTCGAAGGCCGTTCCTGCATGCGCGGCGACATCGATTGAACGCAGCATCTTCCCGTTTGCGGGATCGAACGCGTTCAGCTTGTCTCCGGACGCAAACCAGACGTGCTGACCGTCATAGGTGACTCCACCCACGCTGTCGACACCCGGAAAGGGTCCGTACTCACAGACGATTTCTGCTGCTGATCGATTCATGCTTCCATCCTGGTCACGTGGTAGTCGAGGGGGAGTAACAAGGTCATCGTGAATCCCGGCACGGGCGGGGTCATCCAGCGACGCGCCCGGCCGCGACCGAACGACTGCACCTTGCCTGCTGCCGCAAGCGAGTCGAGTGCCCGCTGCACGGTGCGCTGGCTGGCGCCAAGCGCGAGCGAGAGAGCTGAGCTGGACCACGATTCACCGTCGGCGAGAAAGGCGAGCATCGTCGCATGCTCCTCTTCGACGGGCCGCGCCAGCACGACGACCTCGCGTGCGCGATGCGGCACGAGCGCAAAACCGCGCTTCGTCGCGCTCACGTCGGCCAGCGCCCGGAGCGCCGTGCGAAGCCGCCCGACTTCGACGCGCAACCGGGCGCGATGCGATTCGTCGGCGCGCCTGGCCCTGAATGCCCGTGCGACAAGCGCGTCTCTCGGCGCGTCTTCCGGCCACGCTTCGCCGAGCGCGCGTGCGAGCGTGAACAACACCGGACGCGTTGCGAGCGAGACCACCGTACCTGCGTCACGCACGACATGACGGCACGCGTCTACGACGAGCGCCTTCGACGCCAGTAATGCTCCAACCTCATCGAGCAGGAGGAACCGCTCCTCGCCGCGTGCAATCAGGCGCGCCGCGGGCGTCTTCAGGACCAGGGAGGCGCGTTCGACTTCCGCCGTCAGCGCGGGGATACCTGCACGGCGCGCGGCATCCCCGGCCCGGACGAGCGCAGCGCGCGCCGTCCTGGTCTGGAGGCGTCGTATCGCAATGCCCGCAACGATCAGTTCGTGGGCAGCCTTCGACGCAGGCGGGAAGGGCGCGGGGTCGAGCCCGGCGAGCGTTCGCTCGGCCTCGCCGAGGCGCCCGATCAGGAGGAGGCGCCGGACTTCGAGATACTGCGCGTGCGCGGCGTTCACCCGGTCGCCGTGCGCTTCGAGCGTCGCCCGCGCTGCGTCGAGCGCCTTCGCAGGCCAGCCCAGGTCGCGCGAGGCGAGCGCGATCTCGGCCTCGGCGACGATACATCTCGCGCGCGCCACGGCCTCTTTGGGACCGAAGGCGCGCGCCGCACTTCGCACGAGCGCCTTCGCTCGAACGAGATCGCCGAGCTGGGCCATCGCGATGCCTCGAAGCGCGAGCGCTGGCGCGTCGTCGCGCAAGGCGACCCGGTTCAGCGCGCCGAGGGGATCACCCGCCGCGAGCGCACGCGCCGCGGCCGTGATCAGCGAGTCCATGTGCATCCAAATCCCGTCACACTTGTCACTCCCACCGTTCGATGCCCGGTACTAATCTAGCACGACCATCAACCAGCACGTCGTATCGTGAACGAACGACGAAGAATACACAACGGAGGGAAAGCATGACGACGAGACACATGACCGGGACACGTGAAGAGTGGCTGGCGGCGCGGCTCGAACTGCTCGATGCGGAGAAGGAGCTGACGCGGCGCAGCGACGAACTGGCGCGGCGCCGTCAGGCGTTGCCATGGGTCCGGATCGACAGGAAGTACCAGTTCGAGACCGATGAGGGAAGCGCCTCGCTGGCTGACCTCTTCAGAGGGCGCTCGCAGCTCCTCGTCTACCACTTCATGTTTGGGCCCGACTACACGGCAGGGTGCCCGTCCTGCTCGGCGATCGCGGACGGTTTCGATGGCTTCGTCGTCCACCTGGCGAACCACGACGTCACGCTTTCGGCGGTGTCGCGGGCGCCGCTCGCGAAGCTGCAGGCGTACAGGCGGCGGATGGGGTGGACATTTCCCTGGGCATCCTCGTCCGGCAGCGACTTCAACTTCGACTTCAACGTCTCGTTCACCGAGGAGCAGCAGCGCGAGAACGTCGTCGAATACAACTACCAGCGCGGCGGCCACGCGATGGATGCGACGCCGGCCCCGGAGCCGGTTGCCCAGTTTGCGGCCACCTGCGGAACCGACGCGCCCACCTACTCGCGCGACAGGCCGGGCATGAGCGGGTTCGTGCTCGAGGACGGTGTCGTCTATCACACCTATTCCACCTATGCGCGCGGACTGGATGGCCTCTGGGGCATGTACCAGTGGCTCGACCGCGCCCCCAGGGGCCGCAACGAGACGGGCATCTGGTGGCGCCGCAACGACGAGTACGACAGGCGCTGAGCCATCTTGCGGGCGTCGTTGGTGCAACCGGATGACGGGAGATATCACGTGGTTACCGAACAGGCTTCCCGGCGAGCCTTCCTCGGCGTGTCGGCGCTGCTCTTCGCCTCGAGCGCGGCGGTAACGATCGCCTGGTCCGCGTCCATGTCGGCGATGGGCGAGATGCCCATGCCCGGCGGCTGGACGATGTCGATGGCGTGGATGCTGATGCCCGGACAGACCTTGCCCGGCGCCGCGGCGTCGTTCCTCGGTATGTGGGTTGTGATGATGGTAGCGATGATGCTGCCGTCCCTGGTGCTCATGTTGTGGAACTACCGTCTCGCCGTCGGCAGGACAGGCGAGACGCGCCTGGGTCGATTGACCGCATGGGTGAGCGTGGGGTACTTCTTCGTGTGGGCCGCGTTCGGCATCGCGGCCTTTGCGCTGGGCGTCGCGCTGGCGGCGCTTGAGATGCACTCGCCGGTGCTGGCGCGCGCGGTTCCGGTCGCGGCCGGTGTGGTTGTCCTGAGCGCCGGCGCGCTCCAGTTCACCGCGTGGAAGTCACATCACCTTGCCTGCTGCCGGCAGGCACCGGGACGCGGCCGCACCTTGCCGGCCGACGCCAGCACCGCCTGGCGGCACGGACTGCGCCTTGGTCTACATTGCAGCTACTGCAGTGGAGGCCTGACGGCGATCCTGCTTGTCATCGGAGTCATGGACCTGCGCGCGATGGCTGTCGTGACGGCAGCCATCACCGTCGAACGTGTCGCGCCGGCCGGTGAGCGCGTCGCGCGAGCCATCGGAGCCGTCGTCGTCGGGGCGGGGCTGTTCCTGATCGCGCGAGCAGCCGGGCTCGGATGACGGATTACGGAACAAGCCAGAGCGGGCTCGCGTAGATCACGAGCGACACGACGAAAGTGATGGCCGTGTAGCCCATGACGCGCTGGATGCGAATGCCGGCTATCGCAACCACGGGCACAGCCCAGAACGGTTGCATGTCGTCGCGCTGTTCCATGGTGTCTTTCCTCTGGTCGCGCGCCGTCCTGGCTCCATCCCGGTCCATGGCCCTCAGAACCCCGCTGCCAGCCCGTCGCGCCGGCTGTCGCTGGCCGCGACATAACCGCGCTCCGGCTCATTGCGGTCGAGCTTCCAGATGTACTGCCCGGAGCCGAAGTCCATATACGGATCGTCAACCGACTTGATCGTGTGCCCCCTCTCTTCAAGCGCACGCGCGGTGTTTCGATCGAGCGTCGCCTCGATGTCGATCGTGAAGTCGCGGTTCACCTTCCAGCGCGGCGCATCGCACGCGGCCTGCGGCTGCTGGCCGTAGTCGAGCATGCGCACCACCGACTGCAGGTGACCTTGCGGCTGCATGTCGCCGCCCATCACGCCGAAGCTCATCACCGCCTCCTGCCGCCCCCCGATCTGCTGTGTGAGGAACGCCGGAATGATCGTATGGAACGGCCGCTTGCCGCCTTCGACGACGTTCGGCGACTGCGGATCCATCGAGAATCCGCAGCCGCGGTTCTGCAGCGCGATGCCGCTATCGGGCACCACCACGCCCGAGCCGAAACCCATGTAGTTCGACTGGATGAAGCTGACCATCATGCCGCGCTCGTCGGCCACCGACATGTAGATCGTGCCGCCGGCCTTCGGCATGCCGAAGTCGAACTGCGTGGCGCGCTTCGGATCGATCAGCTTCGCGCGCGAGGCGAGATAGGCGTCGTCGAGCATCTGCCCGGGGGTGACGTCCATCGAACGCGGATCGGCGACATAGCGGTAGACGTCGGCGAAAGCGAGCTTCATCGCCTCGATCTGCAGATGCTGCGATTCGATGTTGTCCACCGCGAGCGACTCCATGTCGAAGTGTTCGAGGATGCCCAGCGCAATCAGCGCCGCGATGCCCTGACCGTTCGGCGGAATCTCGTGCACCGTGTAGCCGCGATAGTTCTTGCCGATCGGCTCGACCCAGTCGGCGCGATAGTTGCGCAGGTCGTCGAGCGTTAGCGCGGCACCGCTCGCGCGCGCGAACGCGGCGATCTGTTCGGCGATCTCGCCCTCGTAGTACGCGCGCGGGCCGAGTTCGGCGAGCCTGCGCAGCGTCCTGGCGTGACCGGGTAAGCGCACCAGTTCGCTCACTTCGGGCGCGCGGCCGCGCGGCATGAAGGTGTCGGCAAAGCCCGGCTGATCCTTCAGTTCGGGCACGGCAGCGGCCCACTTGTACGCGACGATGCTAGCCACCGCATGACCGCGCTCGGCGATCTCGATGGCCGGCTCCATCAGATCGGCGAACGGCAGCGTGCCGAACTTCTGGTGCAGCGCTTCCCAGCCCGCGACCACGCCGGGCATGGTTACCGTATCCCAACCGCGTTTGGGCTGCATCGCAAGGCCGTTTTCCTCGCCGTACTTACGTTTGAAGTAGTCGACACTCCACGCCGCGGGCGACACCCCCGAGGCGTTCAGTCCGTGCAGCTTCGCGCCGTCCCACACGAGCGCGAACGCATCGCCGCCCAGCCCGCACGACACCGGTTCGACCACGGTGATGGCGGCGGCCGCGGCGATCGCCGCGTCGACCGCATTGCCGCCTTTCCACAGCATGCGCAGGCCAGCCTGGGCGGCCAGCGGATGTGACGTCGAAACGATGTTGCGCGCGAAGACCGGCAGGCGCGGCGTGGGGTAGGGGTTTTGCCAGTTGAAGCGGGTCATGGTGAACTCGGAGGAAAAGAGTGAACGGGGTGAACGGCGCACGCATGGCACGCCGGAATAGCGTTACAGTTCGCGCGGATCGAGCGCATCGCGCAGGCCGTCGCCAAGCAGATTGAAGCCGAGCACGGCGAGGAAAATCGCAATGCCGGGAAAGATCGACATCCACGGTGCCTGACTCACGAAGTCCTTCGCGGTATTCAGCATCGATCCCCACGAAGGCGCCGGCGGTAACTGCCCGAGCCCGAGGAACGACAGGCTGGCCTCGGCGATGATCGCCATCGCAACCGTCAGGCTCGCCTGCACGATGATCGGCGGCAGGACGTTCGGCAGGATGTAGCGAACGATGATCCGGAAATGACCAAGACCGATCGCGCGCGCGCCTTCGACGTAATCTTCGGCCTTCACGCTCATGGCCTGGCCACGCGTCAGGCGCACGAAACGCGGCATCGCCGAGACGCCGATCGCGACCATCGCGTTGGTCAGGCTCGGGCCGAGAAACGCGGCCATCGCAATCGCAAGAATCAGAAAGGGGATCGACAGCAGCGCATCGGCGAGCCGCGAGATCGCGCCGTCCACCAGCTTGCCGAAGTAGCCCGCGAGGAGGCCAAGCGGCACGCCGATCGCGACCGCGATCCCGACCGACACAACGCCGGCCAGCAGCGAAGCACGCGCGCCCCACAAGAGCCTCGTCAATACGTCGCGGCCCAGCTCATCGGTGCCGAACCAGTGCGATGCCGACGGCGCCTGGCGCACGGTCATGAAGCTTGCCTCTACCGGATCATACGGCGACAGCCACGGCGCAAGGGTCGCCACCAGAATCACCAGCAACACGATGAAAGCGCCCGCCACGGCGGCGCGATTGCGCATGAACTTCGTGAGACCGCGCCGCCGCCTGCGCGGCAGCGGCGCAGAAGCAGAAGCAGAAGCGCCAGCGGCGGGATGGGCGGGAGTAGCCATCAGCTTCGCCTCAGTCGGGGATTGAGCAGGATGTACAGCACGTCGGCGAACAGGTTGACGACGATGAAGCACAAGGCCGTGACGAGCACCACGCCTTGCACGACAGCATAGTCTCGATTGAACACCGCATCGACGACGAGCTTGCCGAAGCCGGGAATTGTGAAGACCTGTTCGGTCAGCACGGCGCCGGCCAGCAGTTCGCCGAACAGGAGCGCCAGCACGGTCACAACAGGAATCAGCGCGTTGCGAAAGCCGTGCTTGATGACCACTGTGCCG
The DNA here is from genome assembly GCF_004361815.1 of Paraburkholderia sp. BL10I2N1. Classification (NCBI taxonomy): domain Bacteria; kingdom Pseudomonadati; phylum Pseudomonadota; class Betaproteobacteria; order Burkholderiales; family Burkholderiaceae; genus Paraburkholderia; species Paraburkholderia sp. BL10I2N1. Next base: position 2,884,557 of record NZ_SNWA01000002.1, read on the forward strand.
CGCAATAGCCCTTTGGCGCGCGCGGTACGGATATAGTCGGTGCGCAGCACGCTCAGCATCGCGCTGCGCGTATGGCGCATCAGCTGCGCACCGAGCGCCGCGCCGAGCACGAACGCGGGCATGATCATCGTCTTGATGCTGAGCCAGAGGTCTTCGCCGGGCGGGACGTAGCCGGAAGAGGGCAGCAGATGCCATTCCACCGAAACAACGAAGATGAGGATGATGCCCAGCCAGAAGTTCGGAATCGACATGCCCGACAGCGCGAGAATATTCGCGCCGTAATCGAGCGCGCCGCCCTTGCTCGCGGCCGACAGAATCCCTGCCGGGATGCCGATGCCGATCGCGACGATCATCCCCATCACGGCCAGTTGCAGCGTGACGGGCAGCTTCTGCGCGATCAGCTTCGTGACGGGCACATCCGTGCGCAGCGAGCTCCCCAGGTTGCCGTGCAGCATATCGCGAACCCACAGCACGTACTGCACCGGCGTCGGCTCGTCGAGATGGTATTTGACGCGCAGCGCCGCGATGACCTGCGGGTTCTGGTCTTCTCCCGCCATCGCCATGACGGGGTCGCCCGGCAGCAGCTTCTGCAGGCCGAAGATCATCATCGACACCAGAATCAGCGTCGGTATCGCAACGAGCACGCGGTTGGCGATGATGCGCAACATGATCCGCTCAGCTCTTGATGCTGACGCCGCGCAGACGGATCAGCCCGTCCGGGTAGGGCGTAAAGCCCTGCACCTTCTTCGACAGCACGAACGGCCAGGGCTGCACGTAGATGTAGACGATCGGGTCTTCATCCGCGAGGATCCTTGCCGCCGAGTCGTACAGCGGCTTGCGGTCCGCGGCGTTAGTCTTGACCCGCGCGTCGTCCAGCAGCCGGTCGACCTCCCCGTTGCAGTAGTGCCCGTAGTTCAGATTGCCCTTGCACGTGGTGAACTGATGCAGGTTGCCATCCGGGTCTACACGGCCCGACCAGCCGGTGTACAGCACTTCGAAGTCGCCGTTATGCGCGGCGTTGAGCGCGGCGGCGTAGTCGGTCGGACGCAGCTTCAGGTTGATGCCGGCTTCGGCCAGCATCGCCTGCAGCATCTGCGCCATCTGGCTCGACACGGTGTTGTTGCCGAATGTCAGTTCGACGTTGACGTGGTCGTAGCCGGCAGCCTTCAGCAGCGCTTTCGCTTTCGCGACGTCGCGATGCGTGGTCTTGATCGAAGCATCGAAGTAGGGGCTCGTTTTCGGCAGCGCCTGATTGGCGGGCGTATAGATGCCCGCGCCGATCACCTGGTTGATCGCATCACGATCGATCGCGAGTTCGAAGGCCTGGCGCACGCGTTTGTCCTTGAGCGGCGTGTTGCCGCGCGCACCGTTGGCGAGGTTGAACGTGACGTCATAAAAGCCCAGCCCGCTGATCGACACGAGGTTGAGGTTCCTGTCGTTCCTGACCGACGCGACGTCGGACGGCGCGAGACGTTCGAGCATGTCGAGCGACCCGGAGCGCACGTTCGCGAGGCGCACGGTGCTGTCGGGAATCGGCTGGAAGATCACTTTCTGGATCGGGTATTTGTCCGCGTCCCAATAGCCCGGGAATTTCTGCAGCACGACCCGGTCGTTCTGCACACGCTCGACAAACCTGTACGGGCCGGAGCAGACCGGATGGGTCGCCACGCCGTTATCGTCAGACAGGGTTTTGGGCGCGAGCATCATGCCCGCGCGATCCGACAGCGTGGCAAGCAGTGCGGCATCAGGTGCTTTCAGCACGATGGCCACGGTGTACTCGTCGATCACGTCGACGTGATCGATCGACGCCAGTTCGCTCTTGCGATTGCTGGTGGGCAGCGTGCGGGCGCGATCGAGGTTGGCCTTCACCGCAGCCGCGTTGAACGGCTCATCGTCGTGGAATTTGACGCCCTGGCGCAGTTTGAAGGTCAGGGTCTTGCCGTCGGCGCTGGTCGACCAGGAGGTGGCCAGCATCGGCACGATTTTCAGGTCCGGGCTGATATCGACGAGCGAATTACACAGCGAACTGAAGACGATCCGGTCGACGACCTGCGCACTGCGCGCCGGGTCGAGCGAACCGATGTCGTCCTGCAAACCGATACGTATCGTCTGGGCCATCGCGGTGCTTGCGCTCGCGGCCAGCGCTGCGGCAATCAACATTCTACGCATGCGGACTTTTCCTTTTTCATCTGGTGTTCAATTAACGGTTTGCTTCGCGGTGACGAGATCAAACGCCGCCGCTTGCCAGCGCCTGGCGCTCGCGATAGATGCCAAGCCGCTCGACCAGCTTCGGACTCACGCTCGCCACCAGCGGCGTTGCGCCACCCGCATTCTGGATTTCGCGCCAGAAGTGACAGGCGACCTGTCGTCCGCCGGGCAGCGTTTCGTTAAGCGGCCGCTCATCCTTGCAACGCGGCTTCGCGTGCGGGCAACGCGTGTGAAAGCGGCAGCCTGGCGGCGGCGCGGTAGGGCTCGGCAGATCACCCGGGAGCGCTGGTTTGTTGCGACGCTGGCTCGGGCTGCTGGCCGGAATGGCCCGCAACAGCGCTTGTGTGTACGGATGCAGCGGCGCGTCGAACAGATCGTCGACGTGGGCCAGTTCGACGATTTCGCCGAGATACATCACCGCGACGCGATCGCTCATGTGGCGGATCACGGCGAGGTCGTGGGCGACCATGATCAGCGTCAGCCCCAGATCCTGCTTCAGCGCTTCCAGAAGATTGATCACCTGCGCCTGTACCGAAACGTCCAGCGCCGAGACCGGCTCGTCGCCGACGATCAGCTTCGGCTCGCCGGCCAGCGCGCGGGCAATGCCGATGCGTTGCCGCTGGCCGCCGGAAAACTCGTGCGGATAGCGCTCGGCATAGTCAGGCTGAAGTCCGACCGTGCGCAACAGCTCGGCGACGCGCTCGGTGCGCGCCGCGCCACGCGCGAGATCATGCAGCGCAATCGGCTCGCCGATGATCTGCCCGACCGTCATGCCGGGATTCAGCGACGCGAACGGGTCCTGGAAAATGATCTGCATCTCGCGACGCAGCCGCCGCATCGGGGCGGCGCCGATTTGCGTGATGTCCTTGCCCTGATAGAGCACGCGGCCTTCGGTGGCATCGATCAGGCGCAGCAACAGGCGCCCGAGGGTCGACTTGCCACAGCCCGATTCGCCGACGATCGCGAAGGTCTCGCCCTGCTGTACCGCGAACGACACGCCATTGACCGCATAGACGGTCGGCGTGCGGGCGAAGAGATGCCGCGTCCCACCGAAGTGCCTTGTCAACGCGCGGGCTTCGATGATAGGCGGGTTCGGTGTGTGCGTGACAGCGCCTTGCAGTGACGACGATTGCGTGCTCATGCCAGCACCTCCTTCGTGCGGGGCGCGGCGGAGAATTCGACGGGCGCAGCCCAGCACGCAACCCGGTGCGTGCCGTCGAGGAGCCTGTCGGGCGGCGCGGCGTCGATACAGCGCTGCTCGGCGAACGGGCAGCGTGGCGCGAAGCGGCAGCCGCCCGGCATCTGTTCAGGCGAAGGCACCGACCCGTGGATCGTCGCAAGCGGGCCTTCGCGTTTGCCGACCGATGGAATCGCACCCATCAGGCCGATCGTGTACGGATGCTGCGGGTCGTCGAAGAGGTCATCGACGGTGCCGTACTCGACGATGCGCCCGGCGTACATCACGGCCACATGGTCGGCGACTTCGGCCACCACGCCGAGGTCGTGGGTGATCAGCACCATGGCCGTGCCCGTTTCGGCCTGAAGATTCTTCACGAGCGCCAGCACCTGCGCCTGGATCGTCACATCGAGCGCGGTGGTGGGCTCGTCGGCGATCAGCAATTGCGGGCGGTTGGCGAGCGCCATCGCGATCATCACCCGCTGGCGCATGCCGCCCGACAGTTCGTGCGGGTAAGCGTCGAGCCGCTTCTCAGGCGCGGGAATCCGTACGAGCCGCAGCATCGCGAGCGCTTCGTCGCGTGCCTTGGCGCGGCCTAAGCCCTGATGCCGCTCTACGCTCTCGGCAATCTGGTCGCCGATGGTGAAAGCCGGATTCAGCGACGTCATCGGCTCCTGAAAGATCATCGACATGCGGTTGCCGCGGATGTCGGCCAGTTCGCGCTCGGTTTGTCTGAAGAGGTCCCGGCCGTCGAAGATGGCCGAGCCTGCCACGACGTTGGCCGGCGGGCTCGGCAGCAGGCCCATCAGCGCAAGCGAGGTCACGCTCTTGCCACAGCCCGACTCGCCCACGATGCACAGGGTTTCGCCCGCGCCCACCGAGAACGAGACGTTGTCGACAAGATTGGGGACATGGGGTGCGCGGGAGAATTTCAGCGAGAAACCGCTGACTTCCAGTACCGGTCGACGCTCTTCACGGCTCATCCTTCGACACTCCACATCGCGCAGGTCATCCTTTCGATGGCTTTCAGTATTTGATTATGTCCGCCGCGCAACATCAGAAAATATTAATATTTCTTTTCGATGCTTAACGTTTTCTTGAATATCGGATGAACGAGCAATGCCGACACTCCGGATGCTGAAAACCTTTCGAGCCGTGGCGAAGACGGGCTCGTTTGCCGCCGCGGCTGAAAAGGTCGCGCTGACCCAGGCGGCGGTGAGCCTGCAGATGCGTGGTCTCGAACAGGCGCTCGGGCGCCAGCTCTTCGATCGCAGCGCGCGGCAGATCGCGCTCACGCGGCAGGGCCGCGAGATCCAGCCGAAGATCGAGCAGATTCTCGACCTGCTGGCCGAACTGGAGCCGCAACCGGCCGCCTTGATGCAGGGGCCGGTGACGATCGGCGCGGTTGTTTCGGTGATCGGCGCGCTTTCGCTGGTGGTCGCGAGTCTGAAGACGGCGCATCCGCAGCTGGATGTGCGGCTACTGTCGGCGCGCTCGGATGAACTGGCCGTGATGGTGGAAGAAGGCGAGGTGGATATCGCGGCGGTCGTGGCGCGGCCGGATGAAGTGTTGCCCGACACACTCAGATGGACGTCGCTTTACACCGAGCCGCTGGTGCTGATCGTGAGCCGCGAGGTTACCGATACCGATCCTCTGCGGATTCTGCGGAATCACGGCTTCCTGCGTTTCGACCGGCGGGTGCGTACCGGTCGCGTGGTCGAGCAGGCCCTTCAGAGCCTTGGTGCGACGGTCAATGAATATCTGGAGCTGAACTCGATCGAGACCATCGCCGCGCTGGTGCGGGAGAATGTGGGTGTGGCGGTGCTCCCGCTACTTCATCGCGCGAACTGGCAGACGGACCCGGCGCTGCGCGTGGTGCCGATCGCGAATCCTCCGATCCTGCGCACAGTCGGGCTGATCCAGCGGGCGTCGTATGGCCACAGCGGCATCACGGAGGCCATCATCGATACGTTGAATGCTTCGTGATTGGTCGAGCCTTTAGCTTTCGCGCAGACGGGATGAGTTGCCTGTTACGCTTGATACGCTCTATCGCCCCGCCGCCCGCACCGGCATCACGCCCGCACGCGCGGGCGCTTCATCGATGCCGCGAAACACCAGCGCCGACACCAGCGTGATCAGCCCGACACAAACAAAGCTGAGCCTGAAGCCCATCGCGGCCGATCCCCACTGCTCCGAGAACAGGTTCACGAGGCCGCCACCGATCGACACCCCCAGCCCGATCGCGAGCATCTGAACCATCGAGAAGAGGCTGTTGCCGCTACCTGCATCCTCGCTCGACAGTCCCTTGAGGGTCACGCTGTTCATGGCAGCGAACTGCATCGAATTGGCCGCGCCGAAAATGGCCAGCACGGTGATTTCGGTCACGAGCGGCGTACCCGTTGAGATCAATGCAAACGCAACGATCGCCGCGCCCACCACCACGGTGTTGACGAGCAGGAACATCTCATAGCCATAGCGTCGCACGAGCGGAGCGATCCAGCGCTTTGCCACGGTGCCGGCCAGCGCGGCGGGCAGCATCATCAGGCCGGAATGCAGCGGTGTATAGCCGAGTTGCAACTGCATCAGGAGCGGCAACAGGAACGGCACCGCGCTCGTGCCGACGCGGCATATGAGATTGCCGATCAGCCCGACGCTGAAGTTGGGCTCGCGAAAGAGCGCGAGCCTGAAGAGCGGATTCTGCCGGCCTCGTGCGTGCGGAATGTACGCGAGTGCCGCAACAACACTCAGCACGAAGAGCCCGGTTGACCACAACGCCCGATGGTCTTGCACAGGGGTATCCACGGCAAGCGAAAACGCGACCATGCACAGCGACAGCATTCCGCAGCCGACGAAATCGAATGGCGGCGCCGAGTGCGACGCGCCGTCCGGCAGATAACGTCGCACCGCAAGCAGGCCGGCCACGCCAATGGGCACGTTGATCAGAAAGATCCAGTGCCACGAGATGGCCTGGACGAACCAGCCGCCCAGCGTCGGCCCGAGGATAGGGCCGACCTGGCCTGCCACCGAGATGAACGCGAGCGCCGACACGTACTGCTCGCCGGACACGCTGCGCAGCACTGCAAGCCGTCCAATCGGCAACAGCATCGAGCCGCCAACGCCTTGCAGCACCCGCGCCACGACCAGCTGCCCGAGCGTGTGTGCGCTCGCGCAGCAAAGCGAACCGAGCACAAAAATCAGGATTGCGGTGAAGTAGACGCGCCGCGTGCCGAAGCGGTCCGCGAGCCAGCCGGAGGCGGGCGTCAGGAGCGCCATCGTCAGCGTGTAGGCGACGACGACAGGCTGCATCGCGAGCGGCTGTTCGTGAAGGCTGTGCGCGATGGAAGGTAAGGCGGTGTTGACAATCGTCGTGTCGAGCGCCTGCATGAAAAAGCCGGCGGAGACGATCCACAGCAAGGCTGTCTGTGTGGAATCCTTGGTCATCTGAATGGGTCTGTAACGGGCCGGGCGGCGCTGCGCTTCGCTTCGCATCGAACCCTCCCAGGCAATTGAAGGCAGTGTGCCGCGACATCATCGGGATGCGAACATCATATTCAGCGCGAGGCTGATCGGGAACCCCTCTAACGGGATTGACTGTTATCGATTTTGCCGATGACAATAGCTGATGCTCAATCCGGTCTGGCTCAAAACCTTCGCTACCGTCGCGGCGTGCCATAGCTTCACCGAGGCCGGGCGACAGCTTGGCCTCACGCAATCGAGCGTGAGCGAACATATCCGCCGCCTCGAAGAAAGCGTCGGCCGGCGGCTGTTCGTGCGCGACACCCATTCGCTCGCGATGACCCCCGATGGCGAGGCGATGCTCGCGCACGCCAGTGTGATCCTGCAGGCGATAGGCCGCGCTGAATCGCAGTTTCGCGGACCACGCCTGAAGGGGCGCGTGCGGCTCGGCTCATCGGATGACGTGGCACTTGGACCATTGCCGACCGTGCTCGCTGCGTTCCGGAATGCGCATCCGGACGTCGAACTGGAGATCACGATCGGCATGACGGGCAAGCTGTATGAACTGCTCGACGCCGGCGCGATCGATCTGCTGGTCGGCAAGCGGCGTCTTGGCGACAGGCGTGGCGTGCCGCTCTTTACAGGACGGCTCGAATGGCTCGCGAAGACGGGCACGCTTGTCGATATTGCGCAGCCGTTGCCGCTTATTCTTGTCGCGGAACCGAGCGTGACGCGCGCGGTGGTACTCGATGCGCTCGCCGAGGCAGGCTTTCGCTGGCAGGTGGTCTGCACGAGCAGCAGTCATGCGGGGTGTATCGCGGCTGCGCGCGGCGGTCTCGGCATTACCGTGCGGCCGCAATATCTGGCGGCGCGTGGTCTTACGCCTCCGCTCAACAGCGCCAGTCTGCCCACCTTGCCGGATGTCGAATTCATCGCGCTTGCGGCGAAGCGGCTCAGCCGCCCGGCGGGCACGCTGCTGCAACTACTGCACGACAGCGATCTGCGAGGTTCGTGGATCGGGGAGTAATTCGCCGCGTGACTGCTACGACCCGCGCATGTCCGACACCGCGTTATTTCCCGCGAGGGGTGTCTGTCGCGGGCTGAGGTTCGCGGAGCGGATCGAGCAGCGACGACAGGCCGTTGTGATCGATCTCCTGCATCAGCGCCAGTAGCCGGCCGATCTCTCCGGGCGGAAATCCGTTGTTCGCAAACCAGTTGAGATACGGCCCAGGCAGATCGGCGATGAGCCGGCCCTTGTACTTGCCGAAGGGCATGACGCGGGTAACGAGAAGTTGCAGGTGTTCGGGGTTCATGGTGTATCAGGTTTTCATGGCGCCGATCTCTCGACAGGTGCGCCAATGATGCCTGACTTACCTGGTATCCGCGTCGCGCGGTCTCGTGAAAGCCGGGTTCGTCGTCGCTGCCAGGACGCCGTCGTGTGACGACTGCCGCGATCCGGGCCGAGTGCTGCAGATTGCCGACCGGCCCGTACCCGGCGAACGCTAACCGGTGCGATTCCCGTTGCGGCCTGTCAGACGAAGATGTCCATCACGGGCCAGTTCCGTTCGAGCGCGAGTGCGCGAAGTCGGGCGTCGGGATTCGTCGCGACGGGATGTGTCACGCGTTCCATCAGCGGCACATCGTTGATGGAATCGCTATAGAAGTAGCTTTTGCCAAAATCCGTGAGCGCGTGCCCAAGCGTTGCCAGCCAGCTTTCCGTACGCACGATCTTGCCTTCGCGAAAGCTCGGCACGCCGACCGATGTGCCGGTATAGCGGCCGTCCGGGTGTTCACCTTCCGTGCCGAGTTCGATCCCGAGCAGATGATCCACCCCCAGCGCCTTCGCGATCGGCTTCGTGATGAAGACGTTCGTGGCGGTGACGATGCAGCACAGATCGCCGGCGTCGAGATGCCGCTTCACCAGCGCACGCGCAGCAGGGCGAATCGCGGGAGAGATGACCTCGTGCATGAACTGTGTGTGCCAGACGTCGAGCTGCTCGCGAGTGTGGCGCGCGAGCGGCGCGAGCGTGTAGTTCAGGTAGGCGGTCATGTCGAGTGTGCCGGCTGAATACTGGCGGTAATACTCATCGATTTCTTCGGCGTGACGCTTGCCGCCATCGATCCCGAGACCAGCCAGGAAATGGGCCCACGCCTGATCGCTGTCGAGCGGTAGCAGTGTGTGGTCCAGATCGAACAACGCAAGATTGCGATTCATCCCTTTCCCTTGTTTCTTTTTCTCTTCCGTGTGTCGATCTGCTCGTTCCTCGCCTCTGCCGGGCGCGGCCGTTCCTGTCCGTCTTCTACGTCCAGGCCGATCGTAGTTTTAAATACACAAAATTGCAATAAGGCAAAATTGTGCAACACTAGCGAGATGGATCCCTGTTTGTTGTTGCCCTGTGGCGCGCGGGGTAAGGGGATGACCGAACGACTCTTCACGCCGTATTGCTCATGTCCTGCACTGCCTTATGCTGATCCTTCTCAACCTCCTGTCCGGCGTGGCGCTACTGGTCTGGGGTTCGCACATCGTGCGCACGGGCATCCTGCGTGTGCTTGGCGCCGACCTGCGGCGCATCCTCAGACACAGCACGAATAACCGGGTCAAGGCATTCTGCTCGGGCGTGGGCGTGACGAGCCTCGTGCAGAGCAGCAACGCGACCGCCGTGATCGTCACGTCGTTTGCCGCACAGGGCTTGCTGCCGTTGTCGAGCGGGCTCGCGATCATGCTGGGCGCCGATGTCGGCACCGCCTTGATGGCGCGGATTCTGACGCTCGACCTGTCGTGGCTGTCGCCCGTGCTGGTGCTGGTGGGTGTGCCGCTCTTTCTGTCGCGCAAGCAAAACCGTGTGGGGCAGGTGGGGCGTACGATGATCGGCCTTGGCCTGATTCTGCTCGCGTTGCACCTGATCGTCGAAGCGGTGCAACCGATGATGCACGGCGCAGGCGTACGCGTGATGTTCGGCGCGCTGACAGGGGACACGATGCTCGACGCGCTGGTGGGCGCCGCGTTCGCGATGATTTCGTATTCGAGCCTCGCCGCTGTGCTGCTGACTGCGACGCTCGCTTCGTCCGGCGTCATATCGCTCAAGGTCGCACTTTGTCTCGTGATCGGTGCGAACCTCGGCAGCGGTCTGCTGGCGCTGGCCGGTACGCTGGCCCAGAACACCGCCGCGCGGCGGCTTGCACTTGGCAGTTTTGCATTCAAGCTGGCCGGGGCCTTGCTGATTCTGCCGTTCACCTCGCTCCTCGCCGCCGGCTTGCCGATGCTGATCAGCATCCCGCGTGAAGCGGTGGTCGGTTTCCATCTGATCTACAACGCGCTGCGCTGTATCGCCTGCGTGCCGCTGATCGAACCGGTTGCGCGCCTCTGCGTCCGGGTGCTGCCGGATCGCGCGGAGCCGAATGCCGAACTGCGTCCCCTTCATCTGGACATGGCAGCGCTGCCTACGCCGGCGCTTGCGCTCGCCAACGCTGCGCGCGAGGCGTTGCGCATCGGCGACCTCATTCGCGCGATGCTCGACAACGTCGCCGAACTGCTGCATCGCAACGACCTGCAGAAGGCGCGCGAAACGATACGCATGGACGACGACGTCGACCATCTGTACGCCGCCGTCAAGACTTACCTCGCACGTGTTTCACGCGAACAGCTGGACGAGGCCGAGAGCCGGCGCTGGACCGACATCATCTCGCTGACGATCAATCTCGAGCATGCGGGCGACATCATCGAGCACATTGTCGGCGATATCGAAGAAAAGAAGATTGCCCACCGTCTTGCGTTCTCCGAAGAAGGTCTCGGCGAGCTGGAGGATCTGCACGCGCGGCTCGTCAGCAATCTGCAGCTTGGACTGTCGGTATTTCTCAACAACGATCTGCGCAGTGCGGAACGACTGCTCTCGGAGAAGGAGCGCTTCCGCGATCTCGAGCGCGCCTATTCATACAGGCATCTTGACCGCCTGTCTGGCCAGACGCTGCGCAGTGTCGAAACGAGCGCGCTGCATCTCGACCTGATCAGTGACATGAAACGGCTGAATTCATTGTTTTGCTCGACGGCGTACCCGGTGCTCGATGCCGTTGGTGCGCTGCATGACACGCGGCTGCGCAAGCGGGCGGTGGATGCGATCCACAGCCCAGCTGAATAGGCCCGCTGCGTAGGCTCTGAGCGCCACGTTATACGCTGGCGCTAGGCCAGTATGACCTTGCGGAGCTTTTTCTTCAGCAGCGGAAAATCCGCGGCTTCGGTCGCTTTGCGGTTAGTGATCAGCAGATCGATGCGCTCGACCGGGCAATACGCAATGCGGCTGCGTTCACCGATCTTGCTGTAGTCGGCGAGGATCACGACGCGGTCGGCATTCTCGACCATTGCGCGCGCGACTTCGGTCTCGGCATGGTCGAAGTTCGTTGCGCCGCTCCGATGATCGACGCCGACTGGCGACAGCAGCGCAACGTCCGCGCGATATCGCTGGATCTCCGCGATCGTCGTGCCGCCGATGGTCGCCATCGAGCGCTCGCCGATCGAGCCGCCCAGCAGAATGACTTCGTTCGCGCTGTTGCCAGGCTCGGTCGCGCCGCGCATCTTGAGCGCCACGTCGATCGAATTCGTCACGATTGTCAGATTGGCGAGTTTCGCCAGTTCCTCCGCGAGCAGGGCGGTGGTGGTGCCGGCGTCGATGAAGAGCGTCTGTCCGCTTGCAATGACGCCGGTCGCCGCCTTCGCAATCGCAATCTTGGATTTGACGCGCGTATGCGCGCGCTCTGCGATGGGTGCTTCGTCGCCGGGCTTGATCGCGCCGCCGTGGACCCGTCTCAGTTCACCGAGCGCTTCGAGGTCGAGCAGGTCGCGGCGCACGGTTTCGCGCGACACGCCGAGGTCGCTCATGATGCGCTCGGTCGACACCCGCTGCAGCGTCGAAAGCAATGCGCGAATGCGCTGATGACGGTCTTCCTGCCACATGCATTTTCCCCGGCGATAGATCCATTTCGGATGGGCCCAGACCGGTGGCGTGAAAGCCATCCGGAGGATGTTGAGCGGGTATCCACCCGCGCGATTATGGCGGTACTTTACCTGTCCAATGTTGCACTTTATTGTCAGCTTGCAAATTTGTGTATTTGATTTTAGCCTTGCTTCGAATCGCGGATTTGACCACATCCGAACATCAGATGTTCGAAAAGGAAATGAAATGTCCAGATTCGAACATCTGATGTCGGATTTAGCAATCTGGATGTCGTATGCAGACGGCATACTCGAGTTGCCGGCCGGGGTGGCCGGCTATTGCGATTGCGCCGCGCGACGACATGTGTCCGCTACGCGACAGGCCAACTACCGCGCGGCGGCAAGTTCACTGATACTACGATCGTCCACGCGCGGCAGATCTGGCAATACGCTGATGAAAGTACAGTCGAAAGGCGTATCGCGGGAAGTCAGGTGCGCAGCAGGGAAGTCCAACCGGGTCGATCCTGAAGGTAAGAAGACGTGGGAAATCTGAATGCTCATGCCGAGTCTGCCAACTGGCCGTATCCGCGGCTGGTCGCGCATCGCTGCGGCGGCACGCTGGCGCCTGAAAATACCCTCGCGGGTTTCGATGCGTGTGTGCGCTACGGCTATCGTATGGTCGAGTTCGACGCGAAGCTTTCCGCCGACGACGAAATCTTTCTGCTGCACGACGACACGCTCGACCGCACGACCAACGGCCACGGGCCGGCCGTCGACCGAACGTGGCAGGAACTCGCGCAGCTCGACGCGGGCGCATGGTTCGGCCCGCGCTTTGCGGGCGTTCATCTGCCTACGCTCGCCGAAGCGGCCGCCCGTTGTGCGAGCGACGGCCTTGCCGCCAACATCGAAATCAAACCCTGCCCGGGCCGTGAAGTAGAGACGGGACACCTCGTCGCGCGCGCTGCGCTCGATCTGTGGCGCGCGCAGACGCAACCGTTGCTGTCCTCGTTCTCTTTCGAGGCACTCGCGGCCGCACGCGAAGCGGCGCCGTCGCTGCCGCGCGGCATGCTGTTCGGGGCCATTCCCGACGACTGGCTGCGAATTGTCCGCGAGCTCGATTGCGTGTCGTTGCATGCGGATCACAAACATCTCAACGCGCAGCGAGTGGCCGACATCCATGCAGCGGGCCTGCGCGTGCTTGCCTATACCGTGAACGATCCCAGGCGCGCGAGTGAACTCGCAAGATGGGGTGTTGACACAATTTGTACAGATTGCATCGATAGGATTGGGGCCGGCGCGGGGACCGCGTCGCCTGCTTCGCTGTAAATGCAGAACGAGCAAGAACGGGCAATGGCGTACAGCAGGCGCGACGTGTCGCCGAAGACCCATTCGAATAGTCGTTTTCCCAACGTAGCAATTTTCGGCAGAGGTTAAAAACCATGAACCGGACCTGGACAAGTTCTTTTCTTTCGATGACGGCCATCGGGGCAGCGGCTGTCACGTGCATGAATACGGCGTCTGCTGCGCCGCCTGACGAGCTCGTCAAGGCCGCGAAGCAGGAAGGCCAGCTGACTGTCATCGCGCTGCCGCACGACTGGTGCGGTTATGGTCCGATGATCGCGGCTTTCCAGGCCAAGTACGGCATCAAGATCAATGAACTGAATCCGGACGCGGGTTCGGGCGACGAGGTCGAAGCGATCAAGGCGAACAAGGGCAACAAGGGTCCGCAGGCGCCCGACGTGATCGACGTCGGCCTGTCGTTCGGCCCGACGGCCAAGGCCGACGGCCTGCTGCAGCCGTACAAGGTATCGACGTGGAAGTCGATTCCCGATTCCGCCAAGGATGCCGATGGCTACTGGTATGGCGACTACTACGGCGTGCTCTCGTTCGAAGTCAATGCCGACATGATCGACAAGGTCCCTACCGACTGGGCCGATCTGCACAAGCCCGAGTACAAGAACGCCGTGGCGCTGGCGGGCGATCCGCGTTCGGCCAACCAGGCGATCCAGGCCGTGTATGCGGCAGGTCTGTCGTCGGCGAAGGGCGATGCATCGAAGGCGGGCGCGGCCGGTCTCAAGTACTTCGCGGACCTGAACAAGAACGGCAACTTCGTGCCGGTGATCGGCAAGGCTGCATCGCTTGCTCAGGGCACGACGCCGATTATCGTCCGCTGGGACTACAACGCACTGGCCGACCGCGACACGCTGAAGGGCAACCCGAAGGTGCAGGTGGTGGTGCCGAAGACGGGCGTCGTCGCGGGCGTCTATGTGCAGGCGATCAGCGCGTACGCGCCGCATCCGAATGCAGCGAAGCTGTGGATGGAATATCTGTACTCGGATGAAGGCCAGATCGGCTGGCTGACTGGTTATTGCCATCCGATCCGCTACAACGAACTGACGGCCGCGAAGAAAGTGCCGCAGGCGCTGCTCGACAAGCTGCCGCCGGCAGCCGCGTACAAGACCGCGGTATTCCCGACGCTCCAGCAGCAGGACGCTTACAAGGAAACGGTCACGAAGCAGTGGGATGCGGCGGTTGGCGCCAACGTGAAGTAAGCGGGGCAGCAAAGCTGGAATGGGCGGGCGGCGCGCAGTCTGCGTCGCCCGCTTCACATCTGGCGCCCCATTCCTGTCGCGGCAGACCTTGCATCGCGACAATCTGTTTGCCTGAGGGTGACCTATGAGCAGTCCATCGAATCTCGGGTCCGCACCGCCGGAGCTTCAGGCTCCCGTCGTGCTGACACCGACGCCGAACGTGAAGGGCCGCGGAGAGTCCGGGTCGCTGTGGACCTGGGTCGGCGTGCTGCCGTTCTTCCTGTTTGCACTGCTGTTCCTGATCCTGCCGACCGGTTTCCTGATGGTCGGCGCGTTTCAGGATTCGCACGGGCATTTCACGCTGACGAATTTTCTCGGCCTGTTCGAGCCGACCGTGCTCGACGCTTACTGGATCAGCTTCAAGGTGAGCGCGGCGTCGTCGATCGGCGGCGCGGTGCTGGGTTCGCTGCTCGCGTGGGCCGCGGTGCAGGGCAAGCTGCCCGGCTGGATCCGTCCGACCTTGATGACGTTTTCCGGTGTCGCATCGAACTTTGCGGGTGTGCCGCTCGCGTTTGCGTTCATCTGCACGCTTGGCCGCGTCGGCCTCGTTACGGTGCTGCTGAAGAAGTTCACCGGCATCAATCTGTATTCGACTGGCTTCAGCATTCTCAGCTTCTGGGGGCTGACGATCACCTACCTCTACTTCCAGATTCCGTTGATGGTGCTGATTGTCACGCCCGCACTCGATGGGCTCAGGCGCGAATGGCGTGAAGCATGCGATTGTCTCGGCGGCACGGCTTTCCAGTACTGGCGCTATGTCGCGCTGCCGGTGCTGTGGCCGAGCGTACTCGGCGCGACGCTCCTGCTGTTTGCGAATTCGTTCGGCGCGGTGGCGACGGCGTATGCGCTCACGGGCAGTTCGCTCAACATCGTGACGATCCTGCTCTTCGCGCAGATTCGCGGTGATGTGCTGCACAACCAGAACCTCGGTTATGCGCTCGCGCTCGGAATGATTCTGGTCACGGGGCTGTCGAACGGCGGTTATATCTGGCTGCGTTCGCGCGCGGAAAGGGGGCGTCGATGAAATCGCAATCCCGTGTGGGTGCATGGACCGCGATGATCGTCGGCACCGTGTATTTTCTGGTGCCGCTAATCGCGACATTCGAATTCAGTCTGCGCATGAAGCGCGGCGCGTATAGCTTCGAAGCCTACAGGGTGGTGTTGGCCGACCCGCGCTTCCAGGCGTCGTTCGGCTATTCGATCCTGATGGCGCTATTGACGATCGTCGTCGGCATTCTGCTGGTGGTGCCCACTGCGTACTGGGTTCAGTTGCGCTTGCCGAAGCTGCGGCCGCTCGTCGAATTCATCACGTTGTTGCCGCTCGTGATTCCGGCCATCGTGATCGTGTTCGGCTATCTGCGCATCTATAACAGCAGTTCCATTCTGCCGCTCACCGCCAGCGAGCGCGCTACTGATCTGTTGCTGGTGTTCGGTTATGTGACGCTGTCCCTGCCGTACATGTATCGCGCCGTCGATGCCGGTCTGCGGGCCGTCGACGTGCGCTCGCTGACCGAAGCGGCCGAGTGTCTCGGTGCGAACTGGCCGACCATCCTCTTCAAGGTGATTTTCCCGAACATCCGCTCAGGCATTCTGTCTGGCGCGTTCCTGACCTTCGCGGTGGTGATCGGGGAATTCACGCTGGCGAGCCTGCTCGACCGGCCTGCGTTCGGGCCGTATCTGCAGCTGATCGGCGCGAATCGCGCCTATGAGCCGTCGGCACTCGCGATCATTGCATTCGCCATTACCTGGGCCTCGATGGGGCTGATCCAGGTATTCGGTTCGGCGCGCTCGTTCGCCGCACAAAAACCCTGATGAACTGAGGCGTCCAGTCATGGCATTCCTTGAAATCGAAAATCTGCACAAGACGTTCGCATCGAACACGGCGTTGCATCACTTCGACATGAAGATCGAGCGCGGCGAATTCATCACGTTTCTCGGGCCGTCCGGCTGCGGCAAGACGACCGTGCTGCGCATGATCGCAGGCTTTGAAACGCCGACGCGCGGCACGATCCAGCTCGACGGCCGCGACGTCACGCATCTGCGCACGCGGCAGCGCAAGGTCGGCATGGTGTTTCAGTCATATGCGCTGTTTCCGAACATGACGGTGGCCGCCAACATCGGCTTCGGCCTGCGCGTGGCGGGCCGTCCCGAGGCGGAAATCCGTCAGCGCGTCGAAGAGATGTTGCAGCTCATCAAGCTGCCTCAGCTCGGCGAGCGCTATCCGTGGCAACTGTCGGGCGGCCAGCAACAGCGTGTCGCCCTGGCGCGCGCGCTGGCCAGCAAGCCGCAGGTGCTGCTGCTCGACGAGCCGCTGTCCGCGCTCGATGCGAAGATCCGCATCTCGCTGCGTCAGGACATTCGCATGCTGCAGCGCGAGCTCGGCATCACGTCAATCTTCGTGACGCACGATCAGGAGGAAGCGCTGTCGATTTCCGACCGGATCGTCGTGATGAACGAGGGCCGCGTCGAACAGGTGGGCACACCCTCCGAGATCTACAACTATCCGCGCACGCGCTTTGTCGCGTCGTTCGTCGGCACGCTCAACATACTCGCGGGACACGTCGTGGACCCGACGACGGGGAAGATGGTGGTCGACGGGCAGGAACTCATCACGACCCAGGAGCTGGCTTCCGGCGATGCGGGCAAGAAGCGTCTGCTTGCGTTGCGGCCGGAAGCGATCGTGCTCGAAGCGCCGGCACCAGGACGCAACACGCTGGCAGCAACGGTCGAAGACGTGAGTTTTCTCGGCGCGGTGGTGCGCATCCGTGCCCGTGTGAACGAGGCGGTGATTTCGCTCGACGTGTTCAACGATCCGAATCGCAGCCTGCCCGAACGCGGCCAGCCGGTCGCCCTCGGTTTTTCGCACGACAACCTGCTGGTGCTGGAAGAGGGCGTGTAAGCGAGCCTCGCGGGGCTCGAGAGGGGCGCTGGCTGTGACAAGGGGGCTCGCCGCGCCGCCAGCCGACCCAATGTGGGTTGGACCGCAAGCGGCGGACCGCTAATGAGTGCCAGACCACAATTTGCAGCACTATCAGATTTCTCATGCGTCTTTGAATGGGTATCGTAAGTCAAACCATTCAAAGATGGAGCACTCATGAGGCTTCACCGCGACCTGACCGATCTGCAATGGGACAGCGTAGAAGCGCTGTTCCGCGAGTTCCGCGCACGCAAGGACCCACGCGGCCGTCCAGAGCGCAATACGCGCGCGGTGCTGAACGCCGCATTCTGGATTCTGTCGACGGGCGGCCCATGGTCGACACTGCCGAGCCGCTATCCCGATCACCGAACGTGTCATCGACGGTTCAAGGCGTGGTTCGAGGCAGGCGTGCTGCAACGCGTCTTACGCGAGTTGCACGGCGAGGCTGGCGAGGCGATGTTCGAGGCGATGGCTGCCCGGATGCGCACCACCCACACGGCGTCTGCCGGCAAATCCGCGCCGGTGCCGGGTGCAAGGCGACGGCGCGTGCGCAATGAGCCACGGGCGTCCGCTGGAGAGCGAGGCGAGGCCACCCGCTGATCTGCAGCGCCGCCACCCGCGGAAGCAAAAATGAAAAAGCCGGGCGCTGATTTGCGCCCGGCTTTTGTTCTTCCAGCGAGAAGGGTTAGCTGAACAGCTTCATCGCCTGAATCAGCGTGTTCACGACACCCCACGACAGCGGGATCAGCACGTATGCCCAGAAAACGATCAGCTTGCCTTTGCTCGACGGTTGAGCGGCGCTCGGGTTGGTCATGGGGATCTCCTGATTAACCGGCCGACAGTTGCGCGTCGGTCATATGATGTTTCTGGTCGACGCGCTTGACGAGCAGGTTGCACACGAAGCCGACCACCAGCAGGACTGCCATGATGTGGACCGTCATCGTGTACGCATCGGCCTTGGCGACGCCGTTGGCGACTTCGTATGCGCGGATGTAGTTCACCAGCACCGGACCGGCGACACCCGCAGCTGCCCATGCCGTCAGCAGACGGCCGTGAATGCCGCCGACGAAGGCCGTGCCGAACATGTCCGCGAGATACGCGGGCACGGTCGCAAAGCCGCCGCCGTACATCGACAGGATCACGCAGTACGCGAGCACGAAGAGCGCGATATTACCCGACGCGGCGAAGCTCGGGACGAAGTAGTAAAGCACGGCGCCCAGCACGAAGAAGATGAAGTACGTGTTCTTGCGGCCGACCCAGTCGGATGCCGACGCCCACACGAAGCGGCCACCCATGTTGAAGAGCGACAGCAGGCCCACGAAGCCCGCGGCGGCGGCTGCGCTCACTGTGTTCTTGAAGCTCTCCTGGATCATCACCGACGCCTGGCCGAGAATGCCGATGCCGGCCGTCACGTTGAGGAACAGCACGAGCCAGATCAGATAGAACTGCGGCGTCTTGAGCGCCTGATCGATATGCACGTGGTTGCGCGTGATCATCTTGTGAGCCGTGTCAGGCGGCGTCCAGCCTGCGGGCTTCCAGTCTTTCGGCGGCACGCGGATCGCAAGCGCGCCGATCGTCATCGAAATGAAGTAGGCGATGCCAAGCACGAGGAACGTCTCCGCCACCCCGACGCTGGTGTCGCTTTTGAAGTGGTTCATCAGCGCCACCGACAAGGGCGCGGCGATCATTGCGCCGCCGCCGAAGCCCATGATCGCCATACCGGTTGCCATGCCGCGACGATCCGGGAACCAGCGGATCAGCGTCGACACCGGCGACACATAACCCAGCCCCAGCCCGATGCCGCCGATCACGCCATACCCCAGATACAGCAGCGCGATCTGATGCAGCCACACGCCGAGCGCCGACACGACAAAGCCGCCGCCAAAGCAACAGGCCGCAGTGAACATCGTGCGACGCGGCCCGACATGTTCCAGCCATTTGCCCGCGAACGCGGCAGACAGCCCAAGGAACACGATCGCCAGCGAGAAGATCCAGCCGAGGGTGGTCAGCGACCAGTCGTCCGGTGCGGACTGCGTGATGCCGATCACCTTCGTGAGCGGACCGTTGAACACGGAAAACGCATAGGCCTGCCCGATACACAGATGCACCGCAAGCGCGGCGGGCGGAACCATCCAACGTGTGAAGCCGGGCCGTGCGACGGTGGCCTGTTTCGAGAAGAACGGGGGCGAGCCGGTGTTGTTAGTTGGCTCAGTCATGCTGCTCATGGTGGTCTCCGTTAAGGGATATCGTTTGTTATCGGCATTTGTGCGTGCTTTCTTAAACAGTGCCTTAACTTGCCGCGACCTTAACGATAGGGACGAGGGCGCGCCTTGGCAATATGAGACGCGAATGCATAAGCAGGCGTGTGGCCGGTTGTCCGGTGTGAGCGCGCCGACGGGAAGGCCGATGGTCAGGGTGAACGTGCGCGACATGCCGGGATTGGCCGTCGAATAATTCGGCGCAATGTGCAGGCGCGCTGCTCCGGGCGCAGGAGAGCCGCATCAACTTCGCGGTCGCGGTAGCGTCTGCTTGATGTAGGGATGCAACAGTTTTTGATATATCACATACGGAATATTGATTTTTGCGGCGATGCAGCATATGATTGAGTCATTCCTTCATTCAATCATTTGGAGCTTCAAATGGATTTTGTTTCTCTGTCGCTGCTCGCCATCGGCGTGGTTGGCCTGGGTTCCGCCGCCACGGTATTGCTGACAAAATGGATTCCGCAGCCGGTCGCCGAACTGGCTTCGCTGCATGGCCGTTATGTCGGGCTCGGAGAAGCGGGTCCTGCCGCTGTGCCGCATCGTTCGCGTGTTCAACAAGAGGCGATGAATGTCGTCAGAACGTCAAACTGAGTCTGTGGCTACTGTCATTGGAAACGAGGCTGGCGCGCCGCTTACGCTGGCGCTGCAGCCTATCAACGCGACCGCCAGCCTGCGCGATCAGGCTTACACGATGCTGCGTCAGGCCATCGCGGACGCGGACATCTACCGGTCCCGCGACGAAATTCGCCTCGACGAACGCGTGCTGAGCGAGACGCTCGGCGTGAGCCGTACACCCGTTCGCGAAGCGATGACGCTGCTCGAGCAGGAAGGTTTTCTGCGCATGGTGCCGCGCCGCGGCATTTATATCGTGCGCAAGAGCAAGCGTGAAATCGTCGAGATGATCCAGATGTGGGCGGCGCTCGAAAGCATGGCCGCGCGCCTCGCCACGCTCCACGCAACGGACGCCGAAATCGCGAAGTTGCGGCATATGTTCGACAATTTCCGCGATGCCACGCCGGCGGAGCACATCGCTGAATACTCGGATGCGAACATCGCGTTTCACCAGGCGATAGTTGAGTTGTCGAAGTCGCAGATCATTCTGGATACGATCAAGAACATCTTTGTCCATGTCCGCGCGATTCGCCGGCTGACGATTTCGCAAAGCGACCGCGCGTCGCGTTCGATCGTCGACCATCTGCGCATCATCGAAGCGCTGGAGCATCGGGATACGGAACTGGCCGAGCGTCTGGTCCGCCAGCATTCGCTCGATCTCGCAGCGTTCGTCGAAGCGAATTGCGACTTTCTCGACTGATGTGACCGGTGAGTGAAGAGCAACACGAAAAGGCCAGTGGTGGCGTCACCGCTGGCCTTTTCGTTTGACGGCGTGCTGTTTCGCGCGCCACGCCTGGTCGCTTTCCAATCACACCAAGAATCAACTCCGCGCGGCAACACGGGTGGCCACGGCCGATGTACGGGAAAAGCCTTGCTTGACGATCATATAAATATGGTATGTGATATATCAAAGGGAGCGAGGAATGAATCATGATCAGTGTTTTCCCTCGGCCTCGAACCGTTTCAGGACCCCATGCAGGGCGCTGAGCCGTGCTGTACATGCGGTTGCCGATCGCGAATCTCAGGAAAATCGGAGAAAAAATGATCTTGAATGAATGTGGTATATCACATACCGTATGGGGCGGGGTTGAGGGCGATGGCGAAGATGCACGGTTGTCGGGTCGGCTTTATCCGTCGAGAGCCGCTCTACAACCGGATGACCAGGAGACGACCATGCTAGCCGTCGTTTCATCGTTCGACACCGGTGTTGCCCTCCAGCAGGTTTTCGGAAACGGCAAAGAAACCCGCGGTTCAGGCGAATACGCGCCGGGCAGCGACCGCCAGACCATGTGCAGGCAAAACGCGCGGGACATCAAGGAGACATGACATGGGCAAAGCACTCGACGGCGTGCGCATCCTAGACTTCACGCATGTGCAGTCGGGCCCGACCTGCACGCAATTGCTGGCGTGGTTCGGCGCAGATGTGATCAAGGTGGAGCGGGCCGGCGCCGGTGACATCACGCGCGAACAGCTGCGCGATATCCCCGACGTGGACAGCCTCTATTTCACGATGCTCAACCACAACAAGCGCTCGGTCACGATCGATACGAAGAACCCGGAAGGCAAACAGGTTCTCGAAGCGCTGATCCAGTCATGCGACGTGCTGGTCGAGAACTTTGCGCCGGGCGCTCTCGACCGCATGGGCTTCACGTGGGAACGCGTCCAGGAACTCAACCCGCGGATGATCGTGGCGTCGGTGAAGGGGTTCGGGGCGGGGCCGTACGAGGACTGCAAGGTCTACGAGAACGTCGCGCAATGCGCAGGCGGCGCCGCATCGACGACCGGCTTCGATGACGGCCCGCCGGTCGTGACCGGCGCGCAGATCGGCGATAGCGGCACGGGCCTGCATCTGGCGCTCGGCATCGTCACGGCGTTGTTCCAGCGCGTCAGTACGGGCCGCGGGCAGAAGGTGCTGGCGGCCATGCAGGACGGCGTGCTGAACCTGTGCCGCGTCAAGCTGCGCGACCAGCAGCGGCTCGAGCGTACCGGCGTGATGAAGGAGTACCCGCAGTACCCGAATGGCACATTCGGCGAAGCGGTGCCGCGCGCCGGCAATGCATCGGGTGGCGGCCAGCCGGGCTGGATCCTGAAATGCAAGGGCTGGGAAGCCGATCCGAACGCGTACATCTACTTCATCACCCAGGCGCCGGTGTGGGCGAAGATCTGCAACGTGATCGGCAAGGAGGAATGGGCCACCGATCCCGACTACGCGACGCCCGCTGCGCGTCTGCCACATCTGAAGGAAATCTTCGGCGAGATCGAGCGCTGGACCATGACAAAGACCAAATTTGAGGCCATGGAGATTCTCAACAAATATGACATCCCATGCGGTCCGATCCTGTCGATGAAAGAGATCGCGGAAGAACCGTCGCTGCGCAAGACCGGCACAATCGTCGAGGTCGATCACCCACAGCGCGGCAAGTATCTGACGGTGGGCAACCCGATCAAGCTGTCCGACAGTCCGACCGAAGTCACGCGCTCGCCGCTGCTTGGCGAGCACACCAATGAAGTGATGGCCGAACTCGGCTATACGTCCGCGCAGATCGATGCGCTGCGCGCGGCGGGAGCGATCTGACAGCGCGCTTCAAGGTACGGTACGACGCGGCGCGCAGGCTTCAAACACTATCGCGTGCCGCCATGTGACTGACGCATTTCATTTGCCATCGGGACGGCGCGATCCGTTTCGACGAATGGCGGCCCAAGATGGCGGCCCAAACCGCCGAGGAGCTGAGAGTGGATACCTGGATGCGCTTCATGTCGAACGACGGAGGTATCGTCTTCGGCCGCGTTGAAAACGGCTACCTGCACGAGTACGTGGGGCTCGACAAGCCGGTGCCCACGGGCGCCGTGTTGTCGACGCGCGTGCTCACCCGGCTCGCGCCCTGCGCGCCCGGGAAAGTCGTCGCCTTATGGAACAACTTTCATGCACTGGCCGCGAAACTCGACAAGCCGGTGCCGTCGCATCCGCTGTTTCTGATCAAGCCGGCCAGTTCAGTGATTGGCTCCGGAGATCCGATCCAGCGTCCAGTCGGATATACGGGAAAGATCGCCTATGAAGGCGAGCTTGGCATCGTGATCGGACGGCGTTGCAGCGCGGCGAGCATCGAAGAAGCGGCGGCGTCGATCTTCGGCTATACGATCGTCAACGACGTGACCGCGGCGGACCTGCTGAACGAGAATCCGCACTTTCCGCAATGGTGTCGGGCGAAAGGCTTCGATACGTTCTGCTGCATCGGCCCTGCGATCGTGTCCGGCCTCGACTGGCTGTCGAGCCGCGTCGTGACCCTGCTCGATGGCGTGGAGCGGCAGAACTATCCGCTCTCGGACATGGTGTTTTCGCCGGCGCAGCAGGTGAGTCTCATCTCGCACGACCTGACGCTGGAGCCGGGCGACGTGATTGCCTGCGGTACGTCGCTCGGCGTCGGTTCGATCAAGGATGGCTCGACCGTCGCGATTTCGATCGACGGTATCGGCACCTTGAGCAACACCCTCGCGACAGTAAGGGGTGAGACAGAGCAGGCCGCGGCGACGGCCACGAGCATTACCCCTTGATCGGAGCGGCGCCGCAGGGCGTCGCACAAGGAGGAGGCATGCTGGATGGACTGGAAGATGCCGCTTACATATTGAGCGGCATGCTGGCAGCGATTGTGGGCGCAACCCTCTGCGTGCGGATGGCGCGCCGGCACGATCTACTGCATCGACCGGGGTTTCTGGCGCTCCTCGGCAGCGGCGCCGGGCTCCTCGTGATTGGCGCGGGTTTCGCGCGCTACCTCCTTTCGGCTGTGCCCGTGGGCATCGAGCGCGTCGAATCGTGTGTCGCCGTCTTTATCGGCGGTCTTGTCTTCGCCGGATCGTTCATCGCGTTCTGCAAACTGCGCGGCGCAATCGGCGGCCACGGTGGCACGTTTGCGGGCTGCAGGATTGTCAACGTGGCGGCGCTTCTGCTGTGCGCCTGGCTTGGCTACGCCTTTGTCGCCGAAGACACCCAGAACTTCGACGTGGCCGCGTTGCTCGCCTTGAGCCTGCTGGCAGCCGCGCTGGGTGCGCATTTGATGTCGACGGCTGACGACCCGCACATGCACGCCTATGCGGGGCCGGGCGCGCGGGCCCATGCCCGCTGCGGCGTAGTCCATCGGCGCGGGATTCTGGAGCGCATCGAACTACGTGGAGATCCGTCGCACCACGTTGCAGGCGACGACTTTTCGCAACGCTGGGCACTGCGCGACGACACATGCAGCGTGCAGCGCGCCGGCGCATACCGGTTTGGTGTCGAGTGGCGCTATCGGGGACGCCAGCGATATCGCGCGATGCGTCATTGACCCGGATGCGTCACTGATACATCAAAAGGCAGGACCCTTGAGACGAAACCAGGCGGAGAAGCCGAATGGACCGGAGCGAAGGTTGCACGTGCAATCATCATCGATCCGCGTGCAGTCAGGGCGCGGAATCAGACGTCGCCGTCAGGCTTGAATTCGTGAAAGTACTGGTTCTTCTTACGCAGGATCAACTGAGCCAGAAAGTCGGCGTCGTACGCCTTGTAAAGATGCGAATGGAACCGCTCGATGTATGCCGTGATCCGCGCCACTTCGCTGGTGAATTCGTTGAGCGCGTCGAGCGTATCGCGATCCCAGCGAAAACGGAGGCCGAGATCGCTGAAGGCCGCGTTGTATGCGCTCAGATGGGCATCGTCGGGACTGCCCGCGGTAACGCGGGCTGCACGCGTGACAGGACGAGACGCTATCGAAGAATGATTCAGCATGATCAGGCTCCCATGCGGACGAGTGAAAGGACTCGCCTCAAGCATAGGTACGACCATGGATCCGCAATAGTTAAAGTTTTATTGGAAAACCATATCCTATCGTCTATAGACGGTCGATTCCTGCAGATGCGTAATCTGCTCGATCAGGTTCGCGCCTTCCTCCATCAGGAAGCGCTTGAAGGCCACCGCGACCGGCGGCAGGCGCTTGTTCTTGCGATGGACGACGTACCAGTTGAGCATCACCGGAAAGCTTTCCACATCGAGCACAACGAGGTTCCCGACCTGCAGTTCGAGGCTGATCGTGTGAGCGGACAGAAACGCGATCCCCATGCCGGCGATCACCGCCTGCTTGATCGTCTCGGTGCTCTTGATCTCCATCGCGATTTTGAGGTTCGCGAGCCGGCCGGCAAAACCTTCTTCCATCGAATTCCAGGTGTCCGAGCCGCGCTCGCGCACCACGAACGCTTCATTCGCCAGCTGGCTCAGCTTGATGTTCCGTTTGTTCGCGAGCGGATGACTGGGCGCGGCGACGATCACATACGGGTGCGGCGCGAAAGGCTCGTTGATCGAGTCGATTTCGTGCGGCGGACGCACCATGACCGCGAGATCCGTCTGGTTGGTCGCAAGCTGATGCAACAGTTCTTCGCGGTTGTGCACGGCGAGATTGAGCACGACACCCGAATAGCGGCGCGTGAACTCCGCCAGCAGGCGCGGAAAGAAATAGTCTCCCGCGCTGATCACGGCAACGTTCAGCTTGCCGCCCGATACGCCCTTCAGCTGGCTCATCGCTTCGTCCACTTCGTGGAACTGCTGGATGATCGCGCGGCTGTAGTGAAGCATCTCGGTGCCGGCAGGGGTCAGGTAGATTTTTTTGCCGAGCTGCTCGAAGAGCGGCAGGCCCGCGTGTTCCTCGAGTTGCCGCACCTGGGTGGAGACGGCCGGCTGGGTCAGATGCAGCTCCTCAGCCGCGCGAGAGAAGCTGAGATGACGTGCCACCGTTTCGAAGACCTTCAGCTGGCGAAGGGTCGCATTTCTCATCGTCATGGCCAATGTATAAGCATATGTGAATCAACATAATAACAAACTTTAATTATTGGTAATTCAGCAAAGACCCTAACATGATTATGTCAGAAAACGGTTTATGTAGTGGAATCCCCGGGTTAACGCGTAGCGGCGAAGGTTAGGCGAGATATGGCATAGCGCGGGGGTGCGAGAACTGAAGATTAATCAGTTCATTTTCAGTCTGATTTTTGCATTGCCATTCCTTATGAAATTAACAAGGGCGATGCAGGTGATAAATATTCCCGATGGTATTTAATTTCGGGTGATAACTATAAGGTGGAATGAATGCAGCAGGGCAATTGGGTCGGCTGCACTAAATAGATAGCGGAGACAAGGTAAATGGACGACATCAACCAGCATGCGCCAGCACCTTCCTTTCTAGGGAACCGTTGGTGCCAGCTTGTCATTGGCATGATGTGTATGGCGCTCGTCGCCAATCTGCAATATGCATGGACGCTCTTTGTCGCACCGATGAATGCAAGGCATCACTGGGGAGAAGCTTCGATCCAGCTCGCATTCTCGATTTTCATTCTGACTGAAACGTGGCTCGTGCCGGTCGAGGGATGGCTCGTCGACAAATACGGTCCGCGACCGGTGGTGGCGGTCGGCGCGGTGTGCGCAGGCCTCGCATGGGTGATCAACTCCTACGCGAATGCATTGCCGCAGTTGTATGTCGCGGCGTTCATCGCGGGTGTCGGTGCGGGCGGCGTGTACGGCACGTGCGTCGGCAATGCGCTGAAATGGTTTCCGGACAAGCGCGGCCTTGCCGCAGGTCTCACCGCAGCGGGTTTCGGTGCGGGTGCGGCCGTGACAGTGATCCCCATCGCCAACATGATCACGCGCCAGGGTTACGAGCACACGTTCTTCTTCTTCGGCATTCTGCAGGGCGTCAGCATCCTTGTGCTGGCCATGCTGCTGAAAAAGCCCGTGAAGCGTGCAGCACCGCCGCCGAGAAGGAATTTCGCGGTATCCAAGGTCGACTACACCCCCGGCCAGATGATCAAGGCACCGGTGTTCTGGGTGATCTACCTGGCATTTGTCTGCGTGGCTGCCGGTGGATTGATGGCCACCGCGCAGATCGGCCCGATCGCCAAAGACTGGGGCCTCGCCCGGATCCCGATGTCCTTCTTCGGCATGACCTTGCCGCTCCTGACCGTCACCCTCTCGATCGACAACATCTGCAACGGCTTCACGCGTCCCCTGTGCGGATTCATTTCCGACAAGATCGGCCGCGAGAACACGATGTTCTTCATCTTCATCGGCGAGGGGCTGGCGTTGCTGGGCCTGATGCAGTTCGGCTCGAACCCGTATGCGTTCATGACCTTCGCTGCGCTGATCTTTCTGTTCTGGGGCGAGATTTTCTCGATCTTCCCGGCGATCTGCGCCGACACTTTCGGCAGCAAGTATGCGTCCGCGAATGCCGGCACGCTGTACACGGCGAAGGGCACTGCATCCCTGATCGTGCCGCTGGCTTCGGTGCTGTCGGCGACGGGTGGCTGGAATCTGGTGTTCATCGTGGCCGCGGTGATCACGATCGCGGCAGGCGTCTCGGCGAAATTCATTCTCGCGCCAATGCGCGCCCGCTGGGTGGAGGCGAGTGACAACCCGGTCGCACATACCAAAAGTGCCTCGCGTCTGAGCCACTGGCCGGAGCAGACAGGCGAATAGCGCCGACCTCGCTGTCTTATGAATATTTCGCTGCATCAACTCAAGGTGTTCGTCGCCGTCGCGCGCCAGCGGAGCTTTACCCGCGCGGCGCGCGAATTCGATCTGACGCAGTCGGCGGTCAGCCGCTGCGTGCGCGAACTTGAAGACGCGATCCAGTTGAGACTGTTCGACCGGACCACGCGTCAGGTCGAACTGACGACGGCCGGTGCGAGCCTCGAGCGCCGCATCGGCCGTCTGCTCGATGAGATCGACATCACGTTGCGCGAAGGTCGCGCCGCGCACGAAGGCCATACTGGCGTGGTGGTGATTGCCAGCAATCTGGTGCTGTCCTCAAGCTGGCTGCCGGGCGGTCTCGCGCGCTGCGCGGCGGCTTTTCCACATCTGATCGTATCCGTGAAGGACGAACCGCAGTCCGCAGTGCTGGCGAGCGTCGAGCAGGGCGCAGTCGACTTTGGCGTCGTATCCGATCTCGACTCCGCACAGGGCGTGGGCCTGCACGCGCAGGTCCTGTTCTCCACGCCGCTCCATGCTGTTTTCCCCGATAGCCACGCTCTGGCGCACCGTCCGGCGCTCGCATGGGCCGCGCTCGAAGACGTCGCGCTTGTCACCCTCAACGCCGACGCGGGAAGCCGCGCCGCCGTCGATCGCGCGCTGGGCACGCATCGCATGCGTGGCCGTCCAATGCAGGAGCTGGGGCACGTCGCGGCGGTGCTGCGCATGGTCGAACTCGGCCTCGGCGTCGGCATCCTGCCCATCGATGCGCGTTGGCCCGCGCCGTCCACGCGCCTCGTGGCACGCCAACTGCTGCCGGAAGTCACGCTGACGACCGTGCTCGTGCGGCGGAAGAATCGCTCGCTTCGGCCGAACGCGGAGGCGGTCTGGTCGCAACTCTTCAAGGAAGCCCATGCGCCGGCTGCAGCATGGTCGGGTGCAGGCGGCCGCATACGGGTTGCGGCTGCCGACGATGGCGCGATGCTGCGCGTGCCATAGCGGCAACGTAGCGTGCTGGCAGGTACGCTCGAGGCAATATCTTTTGCAAGGAGCACGATGATGAACAATCAAATCGACACAGATCTCAAGCGCCATGACCTGCTGATCGATGGAAAGCGTCTGCCGCCTGGCAGCGGCGAATACTCTGTCGACCTGAACCCCGCCACGGAGGAGCCCATCGCGCTGGTCGCGCAGGGCAGCGCGGCCGATGTCGATACGGCCGTGGCCGCCGCTCGCGCCGCGCTGAAAGTGTGGAACGGCATGCGGGCGGCCGAACGCGGGCGCATCCTTGGGCGCTTTGCGGAATTGTTGCGCACGCATCAGGACGAAATTGCCGCACTCGAAAGCCTCGACGCGGGCAAGCCGATCGCTGCGGTGCTGCGTCAGGACGTGCCGGCCGCCATCGATACGCTCGCCTACTATGCGGGCTGGTGCGACAAGATCAACGGTCAGGTGGTGCCGGTACGTCCCGATGCACTGACCTATACGATCCGCCAGCCGGTCGGCGTGGTGGCGGCGATCGTGCCGTGGAATTTTCCGCTGATGATCGGGATGTGGAAGATCGCGCCCGCGCTTGCCTGCGGTTGCACGCTAATCGTGAAGCCGGCTGAAATCACGCCGCTTTCCGCGCTGCGCGTCGGCGAACTTGCGCTCGAAGCGGGCGTGCCGCCTGGTGTGCTCAACATCGTCACCGGCAAAGGGCGCGTGGTCGGCGACGCGCTGGTGGCGCATCCGGGCGTCGACAAGGTGACGTTCACGGGTTCGCCTTCGGTCGGGCGCGGGATCCTGCAGGGCGCCGCGGGCAATTTCAAGCGCGTGACGCTCGAACTCGGCGGCAAGTCGGCGAATGTGATCTTTGCCGATGCGAATATCGACAATGCCGTGCGCGCCGCGGCGTCAGGCATTTTCTTCAATACCGGGCAGGTCTGCTCGGCGGGTTCGCGCATTCTGGCGCAACGCGGTATCTACGACGAAGTGGTCGAACGGCTGGCCGAGCGGGCAAAGTCGATACGTGTCGGCGACCCGGCTGCGCGCGAAACGACGATGGGGCCCCTCGTGTCGGCCGCGCAGATGAAGACAGTGCTCGACTATGTCGACGTCGGCACGAAGGAGGGCGCGTCGCTGATGACGGGCGGCGCGCGGATCGGCGAGCGCGGCTTCTTTGTCGAGCCGACGGTGTTCGCCAACGTCGAGCACGAGATGCGCATTTCGCAGGAGGAGATCTTCGGGCCGGTGGCGAGCGTGATTCGCTTCGACGACGAGGCAGACGCGATCCGCATCGCCAACGGCACACTTTATAGTCTGGCCGCAGGTGTGTGGAGCAAGGATATCGGCCGCGTGCATCGCGTCGCGCACGAGCTGAAAGCGGGCACCGTGTGGATCAACACCTACGGCTATACCGATGTGCGTCTGCCGTGGGGCGGGGCGGGGGACTCGGGATTCGGCCGCGAGCATGGCGACGTCGCGATCGAGAACTTCACTGAACCCAAGAGCGTGTGGCTGTCGCTCGATCAATGAGTCTCGATCAATGAGTCGATGTGTCGATGTGTCGGACGACGCATGCAGGGAAGGGGATCGAATGCTGCGCATTCGGTCCCCTTCCTCATTGAACGCAGCAAACAATCAGTCTCCCTGGAGTGCCATCCGTTCGCGTTGCTTGACGAGCGCGAGCACGACATCGATGGTCGGCGTGGGTTCGCCGACAAGGCGGCCCATTTCCTGCACGACCGTCAACAGCGGATCGATTTCCATCGGCCGCCGGTTCTCCAGATCGACCAGCATCGACGTCTTGTGCGCGCCGACCGCACCCGCGCCGTCGATGCGCTTCTCGACGTCGACGCGAAAATGGACACTGAACTGCTCGGCGATCTGTTTCGCTTCCAGCATCATCGTGCGTGAAAGGGCGCGCGTCGCGGGATCGCTGGTGATGATGTCGAGCGTCGCGTGGGTCAGCGCACTGATCGGGTTGAAGCACAGATTGCCCCACAGCTTGAGCCAGATTTCGTCGCGAATGTTCTCGCGGATCGGTGCTTCGAAGCCCGCGGCCTGCATGATGTCGTGAAACTGCTGGATGCGTGGCGTACGTTCCCCGTTCGGCTCGCCGATAGGGAATTTCTTGCCGTACACATGCTTGATCACGCCGGGCTCGGCGATCTCCGCTGCCGGATACAGCACGCAGCCGATCGCGCGTTCGGGCCCAAGCCGGGTCCACTGCGAGCCGTCGGGGTCGACACTCGCGAGGCGTGTGCTGGCGAATTTGCCGCCATGCTGATAGAAATACCAGTAAGGGATACCGTTGGTGCCCGTGATGATCGCCGTATGCTTGCCGAAGAGCGGCTGCATCGATTCGACGACGCCCGGCAGCGAATGCGCCTTGAGCGTGACGATCACATAGTCCTGCACGCCCAGCTCGCGCGGATCAGAGGTGCAGCGCACCTTCGCCGACACTTCCTCCCCGTCGATCAGCAAGCGCGCCCCGTGTTCACGCATCGCCGCAAGATGCGGCCCACGTGCGATGAAACTGACATCAGCACCGGCGCGCGCCAGTTGCACACCCATCAGGCCGCCAATTGCGCCCGCTCCGAAGACACAGATCTTCATGATTTACGCCCTGTCACAATGAAAAGCCGTTTGCCCGTCAATACAGGAATGCAGGACCGCGCGGGGCGCCTCACCTGTGCATGGCGCGGCCAGTGCGGGCGATAGTCACAGCATAGAAGCGCGTATCGATTGGCGATAGTTAAAGTTTCTGGCCAAATGCATTCAACATTGCTTATGGTTTTCGCTGAACCATGAGGCAGCCGTCATGAATGCCTTACCAGCAGGAAACTCAGGCCGATTGCGCCGAGAAAGGTCCCGCAGGTGCGGTTGAACCAGCGGCGCACCTTCGCACGCGTGAGCCACCTTCCCAGATACATGCCGGCAGCGGAATAGAGTGCGATTGAAAACCACTCGAGTACGAGGAAGCTTGTGCCGAGAATCGTGAACTGCGGCAGCATCGGCTGCGAGATATTGACGAACTGCGGCAGGAACGCCGTGAACACCAGGATGGCCTTGGGATTGCCTGCGGCCACGAGAAACTCATGCCGCGCGAGTCGCCACATGGACATATCGCCCTGCTTCGACGTATCGACGGGCGCGGCGTCGCTGCGCCATAGCTGGATCGCGAGCCAGATCAGATAGGCCGCGCCAGTCAGCTTGATCGCGAGGAAGAACAGCGCAGACGCGTGCAGGATGACCGCCAGCCCCGTTCCGGCAAGCACGATCATCAACGCGAACGCGACGAGCCGGCCGATGCCCGTGATGAAAGCCGTCATAAAGCCGTGCCGCGCCGCAACATTGACGGACAACAGATTGTTCGGCCCCGGCGCCATGTTCAATGCGAAGCAGGCGGGCAAAAAGAACAGCCAGGTGGTGAGGGACATGAGGGGCTCACGGAATGGGCGGCACGTGGCCGTCGACGATGGGTCGATCGATTGTACCGAACCGTCGAAACCCCGGAAATCAGTGCACAGCCTGGGCGAATTCCGGATCGTCGAGAAGCGTCGAGACATTCGCACGGACGATGTCTTCGAGAGCGATGGTGTTGTTCGTGAACGTGCGGAACTCCTGGCGGACCGTTTTCGTCGATGTGTAGAGCACCCGCTTCGAGTCGGTATCGACGAGGCTGTAGCGCATCGTCAAGGTCCACCACGCGGGCGAGCGCGCGTCTTCTACGGAAAACGTTTCGATGCGCGCGGTGAGGACGCGTTTGCCGTCGGCCGTGTCGATGCCCGCGCGCTTGAGGTTGCTGGCTACCGCATCGTGAACGCAGACGTCGATGTTCTTCTTCAGAATGATGCTGGACATCGCGGTGTTTTCGATGCGGTTCGGCGACACACGGCCGGCTTCCGCCGGGGCATAGACGAAGTCGTACGCGGGGGCGACGCTGAGCGAACCGTTCAGATGGGTAAGGGCGTCAGTGCGGGAGCGGTGCCTGCCGAAGAAACAGCAGGCAGAAAGCAGCAGGGCAGTGCTGAGCACGCCGTATCTGACGAAGGAGGTGGATTTCACGCCGTGAGGTTCTCGCCGGGTCGATTGAGGTGAGTGCGCTTGCTTGCTGCGATCAGGTCGGATCCCGGCAAGAAAGCGCCAGTGTCGGCGAGGTGACGTCGTTTTGAAATGGGATGCGTCAGAAAGAATGGAATAGGGCGCTGCATCGGATAAGTCGGCTCTTGATTCCTGAACCCAGTCTCGTGTGTGGTGATTGTAATCAACCATTCAGAGAATGGTGATTCTTTATTACAATCTGGAGGGCGGCCTTTCGATCCCTTGCACAGGCTTTCGTCGCAGAACGGCAAGGCGCAGGCCGCGCTGCGCGGGAACGTACGCAACGGTCGAGTCACGCCGCGATCGGCGACCTGCATCGCGATCCCCTTGAACTGCTGCGTCAGAGCAGTGAAGGCCGGGTGCCGCAGCTCATTCCACTACGGTGTGGGCGCGTGGCGGTTTCGCCGTTCACGTTCTTTCGCGGCAGCGCCGTCCGATGGTGGCTGGGATCCGGGTCGGGGGCACGCGAACTCAGAGGGGCGGGCGCGCTTCGCGCAGCGTGACGAAGCGCAGCCCCTGGCGGCGCGCCGTTTCGATCACACGCGGCAGGACTGCGAGGATGAGCGGTTCGCCCTCCTGCGTGGCCGCGGCGTTGCCGTCATGCAGCAGCAGGATATCGCCGCCGGCGAGGCCCTCGAGCAGCCGTCGCGCGACCACTGCACCGTCTCGCTCGCGCGTATCGAAGCCGCGACGCGTCCACGCTGCGAGCCGCAGGTCGAGCTTTTGCAGCACCGGCTCGAGAAAGATGTTGCGCAGGCCCGCGGGCGCGCGGAAGAAGTAGGGTCGCTCGCCCGTCAGTTCTTCGAACGTTCGCTGGGCCGCCTCGACTTCTCGTTTCAGCGCACCGGGCGCCGTTACCGAAAACGTATGCACGTGAAACTGAGAATGATTCTCGACGGCGTGTCCGCGCGCGACGATCTCACGCGTCAACTCCGGATGGCGCTGCGCCTTCGCGCCGATGCAGAAGAAAGTCGCGCGCACGCCGTGCGCGTCGAGCATGTCGAGCACCTTGGGCGTGACGATCGGATCGGGACCGTCGTCGATGGTCAGGGCGATCGCGTCCGCATTACGGTCGATTGTGGGCAGGCGCGTCCAGTTTGCGCCGAGTAGCGATGAGCGCGGCCACAAGCCCGCCGCCGTCACGATGATGTGGTTGACCGCGATGCTCGCGAGCCACCAGGGCCACGCATGCGGCGCAATCAGCAAGCCGGCGAGCGCGAGTACGTGCCAGACGATGGTGGCTTTCAGCATCGCCGGATAGCCGTCATAGGGCCAGCGGCGCGCTGGGGTGTGGGATGGGTTGTGTTGCAGGGCCGGATTCGATTCGATCATGGTGCTGTTGTTCCTCCGTTCCGGGAAGGTCGCTGGTGAGTCGCCGGGGGAATGACCGATAAAGATACCACTTGTGGCGCTCCGGCCTCGCCGTGCCATTGGTTTGCGATGCGTCCCGTGTTCTGCGGACGCAATGCCATGCCGCCACGTGACGCCACGTGACCGGGACGTCGCGGCCTTCAAACCTCCATGCACATGGCGGGAAGCCTGGAAGCCATGGCGTTTGTGAAGGACAGTCCGCTGTTGTATGGTGCGGGAGCATATGAGCACGAACCCGGACGATCAGGCGTCCCGCGAACAAGGAGAAAGCAGTGAGTACGGACACGAAGCAGGGCAAGGTCGCATTGATCACCGGCGCGGGCAGCGGCATAGGCCGGGCGAGCGCGCTCAGGCTGCTCGAGCACGGCTACCGCGTGGTGCTGGCCGGTCGGCGCCAGGCGCCGCTCGACGCGCTTGCCGACGCCGCGTGCGAACGCGGGCAGGATGCACTGGCGGTGTCGTGCGACGTCACGGATGCGGCGAGCGTGGCCGCGTTGTTCGATGCGATCCGCCTGCGCTATGGCCGGCTCGACGTGCTGTTCAACAACGCTGGCCGCAACGCACCGCCGGTCGACATCGACGAAATCAGTGTCGACGACTGGCGCGCGGTCGTGGATACGAACCTCACGGGCGTGTTCCTCTGCACGCGCGCGGC
Source organism: Paraburkholderia sp. BL10I2N1 (assembly GCF_004361815.1). Taxonomy (NCBI): domain Bacteria; kingdom Pseudomonadati; phylum Pseudomonadota; class Betaproteobacteria; order Burkholderiales; family Burkholderiaceae; genus Paraburkholderia; species Paraburkholderia sp. BL10I2N1. The sequence continues at coordinate 2,919,303 of NZ_SNWA01000002.1, forward strand.
GTTCGGCATGATGAAGGCGCAATCTCCGCGGGGCGGACGCATCATCAACAATGGTTCGATTTCCGCGCACGCGCCGCGGCCGAACAGCATCGCCTATACCGCGACGAAGCATGCGATCACAGGTATCACGAAATCGGTGTCGCTCGATGGCCGGCGCTACGACATCGTCTGCGGACAGATCGATATCGGCAATGCCGCGACGGAAATGGCCGAACGGATGGCGCGCGGCGTGCCGCAGGCAAACGGCGAGATTGCCGTCGAGCCGCTGATGGACGTCGGCCTCGTCGCCGATGCGGTGCTGCATATGGCCGAGCTGCCGCTGTCGGCGAACGTGCAGTTCATGACGATCATGGCGAGCAAGATGCCGTTTGTCGGACGCGGCTAGCATCAGGGTGAACATCTGCGGAAACGTCGGCGCGGGCATCGGCGGCATGCTTCGATACGCGGAACGCGCGGCACGGCCTACGCGCCTTGCGGGATCAACTTATACTGATCGATCCATCCATTCCGTACGCTGCCGTGACCAAAGCCTCGCTGAAGGACGACCCGCTTCCCGTGCCGCCCACGCCGCCTCAGCTGGAAGACTGCTGCCATAGCGGTTGCGATCCCTGTATTTTCGACCTTCATGAGGATGCGCTCGAACGTTATCGGATCGCGCTGGCGGCGTGGGAATCACGTCACGCGCAAATGCCCGGAAAATCGCGGCCGCGCCGCAGCGTCCAGGCAGACAAGCCCGCCTGTCCCCGTACATGAACGAACTTCAGTTACCTGTCATACCTGCTGTCGAGCCCCACGCGCTCGCTGCGTTGCATGAGTTCGTCCAGCGCAACCCGCGTCTTTTTGTGCTGACGGGCGCAGGCATCAGCACCGATTCCGGCATTCCTGGCTATCGCGACGAAAACGGCGAATGGAAGCGCTCGCCGCCGATTACGTTGCAGGCGTTTCTCGGCTCCGAGGATTGGAGGAAGCGTTACTGGGCGCGCAGCATGATCGGCTGGCCAGTCGTCGCGGATGCTGCGCCGAATGCCGCGCACCGCGCGCTCGCGCAGATGGAAGCCGCGCGACATGTTGAGACGCTCGTGACGCAGAACGTCGACGGTTTACATCAGCGGGCTGGCAGCACGGATGTGATCGAACTGCATGGCAGCATCGGCGGCGTGACGTGTCTCGACTGTGGCACGCCGCATACGCGCTTTTCGATCCAGCGCATGCTCGAAGCCGACAATCCGGCCCTGCTCGAGGCAAGCGCTGAACCGGCCGCAGACGGTGACGCGCATCTCGAATGGGATGCTCTCGAGACCTTCCGCATTCCGGCCTGCCCGGCCTGCGGCGGTCTGCTGAAGCCCTCGGTCGTGTTCTTCGGCGAGAATGTGCCGCGCGAACGCGTGGAGACCGCCGGCCGTGCGCTCGAAGCGGCGGACGCGGTGCTGGTTGTCGGCTCGTCGCTGATGGTTTATTCCGGCTATCGCTTCTGCGTGTGGGCCGGGAAGGCCGGCAAGCCGGTGGCGGCGATCAACCTTGGCAAGACGCGTGCCGATCCGCTGCTGGCACTGAAAATCGCCGCGCCCTGCTCGGAGATGTTGACCGCGCTCGCGGCAGCGCTGGCGAGCGCCTGATCCATTCCCATCCCCGACAACAATGACGACCGACATGACGGCAGCAGTTGACAAGGAGTCTTCGATCCTGACGACGCAGGATCAACTCGAAGCGCTTTACGGGCAGCCCCACGAGCGCGCCGTCCGCAAGGAAATTCCCTACGTCAACGAGGATTACCGCGCGTTCATCGAACTGGCGCCGTTCGCGGTGCTGGCCACGGCCGGCCCGGGCGGTGTCGACTGTTCACCGCGTGGCGATGCGCCGGGCTTCGTGCGCATCATCGACGAACGCACGCTCGCGATTCCCGACCGCATCGGCAACAACCGCATCGACAGCATGAGCAACATCATCGCCGAGCCGAACCTGGCGTTGCTGTTCGTCGTGCCGGGCGTCGGCGAGACATTGCGTGTCAACGGACGCGGCCGTATCTCGAACGCCCCCTCGCTGCTGCAAAGCTTCGCTGTCGATGGCAAACTGCCGCGCACTGTGCTGATCGTCGATGTCGACGCGGCGTACTTTCATTGCTCGAAGGCGCTTGCGCGTTCGAAACTGTGGGATCCCGCGCACCATGTCGAACGTTCGCGCCTGCCGAGCGCGGGGGCGATGCATCGGCGCATCAATGGCGCGACTTTCGATGCCGATTCGTACGATCGCGAACGGGTCGAAAGAATGCGCACCAACCTCTACTGAGCGATGAACACGCCCAATCCGGATCTGCGTCAACGCTCGCCTTCGGCGGAGCGCAATCGCGAGCCGATTCTCGACGTGTTGCGGCGCGTGTTGCCTGAAACAGGCGTCGTGCTCGAAATCGCGAGCGGTACTGGCCAGCACGCGACGCATTTTGCAGCGGCGTTGCCTGGTCTCGACTGGCAGCCGAGCGACCCCGACCCCGAGGCACGCGCATCGATCGCGGCATGGACCGCGCATACGCGCCTGGCGAACGTGCGTGCGCCGCTCGCCCTCGATGTGAGGCGCCTGCCCTGGGGCATCCAGTCCGCCGACGCGATCGTCTGTATCAACATGATCCACATCTCGCCCTGGTCGGCCTGCGAGGCATTGTTCGCCGGCGCCGCGCAAATATTGAAGAGCGGCGGGGTGATCTATCTTTATGGGCCGTACCGGCGCAACGGCGCGCATACTGCACCGAGCAACGAGGCGTTCGATCTGCAACTGCAAAGCCGCGATCCGGAGTGGGGCGTACGCGATATGGAGGCGGTCGTTGAACTGGCGACCTCGGCCGGGTTCGAAGGTGAAGAGCCGGTAGCGATGCCGGCCAACAACTTCAGCCTGGCATTTCGAAAACGGTAGCGCGGGCGCCACAGGGCGATGCGCGTTCGGGCATCGTCCGGCAGGCAAGGCACCCTATGGCCGAGCGGGCTGGTCAAACAAGCAGGTCAAACAAGACGGTCGAACGAGCGACAAGCGGCCATTTCTTTTATCCTTTCATCCTCGACGCCGTGCGGGCAGCAATCTGGCGCGGCATCCCGTCTTTCTGGAATCTGGAGAATTCACATGGGCAAGCAGGCAATCGGCGTGGTGGGGCTGGCGGTCATGGGCCGCAATCTGGCGCTCAACATCGAGAGCCGCGGTCACGCGGTGTCGGTTTTCAACCGCACACGCGAGAAAACCGACGAACTGATCAAGGAATATCCGGATCGCAAACTGGTGCCGGCTTACACGCTGGAAGAATTCGTCGAGTCGCTGGAAAAGCCGCGCCGCATCCTGATGATGGTCAAGGCCGGCGAGCCGACCGACGCGACAATTGCATCACTCAAGCCGCTCCTCGAGAAGGGCGACATCCTGATCGACGGCGGAAACACGCACTTCACCGACACGATCCGCCGCAACCAGGAACTCGCAAAGGCCGGGCTGCACTTCATCGGCACGGGCGTCTCGGGTGGCGAAGAAGGTGCGCTCAAGGGGCCGTCGATCATGCCGGGCGGACAACGCGATGCGTACGACCTCGTCGCGCCGATCCTCACCGAAATCGCAGCGAAGGCGCCGGACGGCGAACCGTGCGTTGCCTACATGGGGCCGGACGGTGCGGGCCACTTCGTGAAGATGGTGCACAACGGCATCGAATACGGCGACATGCAGCTGATCGCCGAAAGCTACTCGGTGCTCAAGCAGGTCGCGGGCCTGTCGAACGAAGAGTTGGGCAAGGTCTACACCGAATGGAACGAGGGCGAGCTCGACAGCTACCTGATCGAAATCACCTCGAAGATTTTCAGCAAGAAGGACGATGAGACCGGCAAGGATCTGGTCGACGTGATCCTCGATCGCGCCGCGCAAAAGGGCACCGGCAAGTGGACGAGCCAGAACGCGCTCGACCTTGGCGTGCCGCTGCCGCTGATCACCGAATCGGTGTTCGCGCGCGTGCTGTCGTCGCTGAAGGATCAGCGCGTGGCGGCGAGCAAGGTCATCACCGGCCCGGAGAAGCGACCGTTCAACGGCGACCGCGCGGCACTCATCGAATCGGTGCGACGTGCGCTGTATTTCAGCAAGGTGATCTCGTATGCGCAGGGGTTTGCTCAGCTGCGCGCGGCGTCCGACGACTACAAGTGGGATCTCGACTACGGCACGATTGCGAAGATCTTCCGCGCGGGCTGCATCATCCGTGCCCGCTTCCTGCAGAAGATCACCGACGCCTACGCGAAGGACAAGGCGCTCCCCAACCTGCTGCTCGATCCGTATTTCCGCGACATCGCGGCCAAGTATCAGAGCGCGCTGCGCGACGTGGTGATTGCCGCCGTGCAGGCCGGTGTGCCGGTGCCGGCGTTTGCATCGGCAGTGGCGTATTTCGACGGTTACCGGTCGGAGCGTCTGCCGGCGAACCTGGTGCAGGCGCAGCGCGATTTCTTCGGCGCGCATACGTTCGAGCGTATCGACAAGCCCGGCAGTTTCCACGCCAGCTGGTCCTGACGGAGCGATTCGGGCGCTGTGGCGGGCCGACTGTCCTCCATGGCGCCTGTAAGGGCATTATTGCGAAACCCTGTCGACGCAATGGGCTTTTTCTGACTCGAATATTGGATTATTGCGGATCGAGCAAAAGAGTTTTATTGGGATAGGGGTTTTCCCTTAAGGTTGACTTATCTAGACTGTGCTTATCCGCTCCGGACAAGGTGTCCGAAGCGAGCTAAAACAGGTTCTGGAGGTAAGTCACCATGAAGTCACTGATCAAAGCAGCAGTTGTCGCCGTCGTTCTGGCTGCCCCGGTTGTTTCGTTTGCCCAATCGAACCAGCCGCTGACCCGCGCACAGGTTCGCGAAGAACTCGTGCAACTGGAAAAGGCAGGCTACAGCCCGCTCGACGACCGCACCACGTACCCGCAGCACATCCAGGCCGCCGAAGCGCGCATCGCGGCGCAGAACAGCACTGCGCAAGCCGATAACAGCGGCTACGGCGCGTCGACCAAGGGTTCGTCGCAGGCCGGTTTCCGTGCTGAGGCTGACCGCACCGGCCCGCAATCGGTGTTCTTCGGCAACTGATCGCCAGGACGCGTAGAGCGTCCGCCTTAGGCAAAAAAGCGCTGACCGGCATGTCCGGTCAGCGCTTTTTTTGTATTTCAATGCAGTGTGCGATGGCGGCGGGCTATATCGTCGAACAGATCACTGCTCGGTTCGAGCGCGAGCAGCCAGCTCTCGTCGTAGCCGCTCAATGTATCGAGGGCGTCGCGCAGCCGTTCGATGGCAACCGCGGGCAGTTCGACGGTCGCCTCCACGCCGCTCGACAGGCGCGCAACGCTTGCCAGCTGAACGAGCGCGTCGGCCGCTTCGGCGACGTCGGTGGCAAAGACAAGATGCGTATTCAACAGTTCGGCCAGCCCGGATGACGTCGCGACATCCTCGACATTGAGCTGCAGGGCCAGAAACGTGGCTTTGTTCATCCTCGAACTCCTCGCGGACAGGACATCGCGAATCGGCAATCGGCTCACCCGCAGCACGTCGCGGCGGTAATGGCCAGTATAGGCGAGCGTCGGGGGGATTCAATGATGTGCCAGACGTGCCAATTTCGCTGTACAAACTGCCAGTTTGGAGCGAGGGACCGTGCCCGATCATATAATCAGTCACGCACTGTTCTCCGATCGACCGGCACGTCGCTGACCTGTATTTGACCCCGGAACCGTCCGGGTGCTTTCCGTCCCCACTGCACAACCATGAAAATCATTCGCAGCAAGACCTTTACGGCCGCGCGTCCGTGGGGCGCGTTGGATATTGCCAACATGCACGGCGTCACCACCCGCTTGCACTGGACCGATCAACCTTATCAGTGGCATGTGAACGACGGCGAGGAAGTGTTCGCCGTTCTCGACGGCCGCGTCGAGATGCGGTTTCGGGAAGCGGGTGTCGAACAATCGACGGTTCTTGAAACTGGCGACGTGTTTTACGCGTCTATGGGTACAGAACATGTGGCGCACCCGATCGGCGAAGCGCGGATACTGGTGGTGGAAACTGAGGGTAGCGTCTGACGCAGTGCAGCAGCGAGGGCCAATACGATGATTCAAGCTTGGTTGCGCAAAGGGGCGCAGGTCCTGGTTTGCGTTGGCGTACCAATGGCTCTGGCTGCTTGCGCGATGACGCCATGGCCCGAGTCCCTCGACTATCGCAACGCCCCCCCGGCGTATGCAGCGACGTCGGGCGTGCCTGCCGGCTTCTATCGCGTGAATCCGGGCGACTCGATGCAGTCGATCGCGATTGCGTTCGGCCAGCGCCTGGAGGACGTTGCGCGATGGAACCGGCTGCCGCCCAACGCGACGGTGGTGGTGGGGCAGATCCTGCGCGTCGCACCGCCCTATCCGGTCCCACCCTATCCGGTCCCACCCTATCCGGTTGCACCCGCGCCGGCCGCCGTGCCTGTCGTCCCCGGGCCGGTCGGCGCGGTTCCGCCGCCTGCGGGCGGAACGCCGACTCCCGAGACGACGTCAGTCAAGCTGGCGTGGCCGGTTCGCGGCCCGCTGCTGTCGACGTTTACGCCGGGCAAGACCAAGGGCATCGTGATTGGCGGCAGAGGGGGCGACCCGGTGCGGGCCGCGGCCGCAGGACGGGTGGTTTACGCCGGCACGGGCATCGAGGCTTACGGGCCGCTCATCATCATCAAGCACGACGACACGCTCATCACCGCGTACGGTCACAACGGCGCGCTGCTCGTGAAGGAAGGCGATGCGGTCGCCCAGGGTCAGGCTATCGCTGAGATGGGCACCGATGCAAACGGCACGGGTTCGTTGCAGTTCGAAGTGCGCAGCGGCGGCAAGCCGGTCGATCCGCTTGGTGTGCTGCCGCGATCCGGTGGCTAGCCAGTTGACGGGTAGCAAGACCCGCAAGAGGGAAATGATCAAACCGCGCACGGGCGGTCCGCTCTGGCGGTCAGAGGGTGGCGGTTTTCAACCCGTGCAGAAATGACTAAACTGGCAGGCTCTACCCCGCCGGGATGCAGCACGCCGTTCGAGGCGGTGTCCGCACCGGCAGCCGACCAGGACATTCCCATGATCGATTTGCGCAGCGATACCGTCACCCGTCCCACTCCGGCAATGCTGGCCGCCATGACCGGCGCCGAAGTGGGCGACGACGTCTGGGGCGATGATCCGACCGTATTGCGGCTACAGGCCACGGTTGCTGAACGCACCGGCAAGGAAGCAGGCCTCTTTTTCCCCAGCGGCACGCAGAGCAACCTTGCGGCGTTGATGGCGCATTGCGCGCGCGGCGACGAATACATCGTGGGTCAGGCGGCCCATACCTACAAGTACGAAGGTGGCGGCGCAGCGGTGCTGGGCAGTATCCAGCCGCAACCGCTCGAAAATGCCGCTGACGGTACGTTGCCGCTCGACAAGGTCGCTGCCGCGATCAAGCCGATCGACGACCATTTCGCGCGCACGCGTCTGTTCGCGCTGGAAAACACCATTGGCGGCAAGGTGCTGCCGGCGGGCTACGTCGCAGAGGCGGTCGCGTTCGTGCGGCAACGGGGCCTTGCGACGCATCTCGATGGCGCGCGCGTCTGCAACGCCGCCGTGGCTTCCGGGCAATCGCTCATGGCGCTGTGCGGCCCGTTCGATTCCGTGTCGATCTGTTTTTCCAAAGGGCTTGGCGCGCCGGTGGGTTCGGTGCTGGTCGGCAGCAAGGCGTTGATCGACAGCGCGCATCGCTGGCGCAAGGTGCTCGGCGGCGGCATGCGGCAGTCGGGTGTGCTGGCGGCGGCGTGTCTCTACGCGCTGGACCACAACCTCGAGCGCCTCGCCGACGATCATGCCAATGCCGCGCACCTCGCCGCCGGTCTTGCGCAGATCGACCAGGTGAAGATGCAGTCGCAGGCAACCAACATGGTGTTCGCGCAGTTTCCGCAGGAACACTGCGCGCCGCTCGAAGCTTGGCTCAAGGAGCGGGGCATTCTTACGCAGATGCTTTATGCGTCACGCTTTGTGACGCACATGGACGTTTCGCGGGCGGACATCGATACGTTCCTGTCGGCGGTGAAAGCCTACTTCGCGCGTTGATGCCGTAGTGCTAGCGTCGAAGCGCCGATGTCGAAGCCCGTCACTTCGGCGTCAGCTCGCGGGACTGGGTATCCGGTTGCCGCATCGATGCGCCGGGCACCCGGTGCGCCGGCGCGAAAAGTCGCAGTCCGCTTGCGACGCTCGCGGCGCCTGCGAACACCGCGCCGGCGCTGAGCGCGAGCGTCGGACCGTCGCGGCCCGCCATGCTGAAGCTCAACGCTACCAGCGCCGCGCCGGTGGTTTGTCCGAGGAGCCGCGCGGTTGCCACAATTCCGCTTGCGCCTCCCGCGCGCTCGGGCGGCGCGCTTGCCAGCAGCGCCTTCAGATTGGGTGACTGGAAAAATCCGAAGCCTGCGCCGCACACCGCCATTCGTATCGCGATGTTGAGGACGTGCGGATGCGAAGGCAACAGCGCAAGCGATGCCATCCCCGCGCTGAGCACCGCGAGACCGATCCCGCCGAGCAGGCCGGGCGGATAGCGATCCGACAGCCGCCCGGCAATCGGCGCGGCGAGTGCAACGACCACTGGCCACGGCGTCATCAGAAAGCCTGTCTCGACCTGGCTGCGATGCAGCACATCCTCGAAGTAAAACGGCAGCGACACAAACGCGAGCCCCTGCGCAGCGAACGAGCACACGGCAGTCACCGCCGATAGCGCAAACACCGGCAGCTTGAACAGATCGACGGGCAGCATCGGTGCGGGGTGACCCGCCTCGCGGCGCATCAGCAGCAGGCCGAACACCAGCGCGATGCCAGCGGCGCCCACCACGACCTGCATCGGCGCGCGCTGCGCCGCTTCGCCCAGCGCGAAGATCAGCGCCGCGAATGTGATCACGTTGAGGAGCGCAGCGATGGGGTCGAACTGATGGCTGCCGCGCGTGGTCTGCGGCAGTGCGGGCAACGCAAATGCGAGGGCGATCACGCCGAGCGGAACGTTGATCGCAAAGAGCCACGGCCACGATGCCACCGACAGAATCAGCGACGCCACCGTCGGCCCCACAGCGAACGATACCCCGACCACCAGCGCATTGAGCCCGACACCGCGTCCGAGACGATGTGGCGGATACAGAAAGCGGATCAGCGCGGTGTTGACGCTCATGATCGCGCTCGCGCCGAGCCCCTGCAGGACGCGCGCAGCGGCGAGCATCGGCAGCGTCGAAACGACTGAACAAGCCAGCGACGCAACCGTAAACACCACCAGCCCGCCGATGTAGATACGGCGATGGCCGATGATGTCGCCGAGCGCGGCGAGCGGCAGCAGCGTCGCCACCATCGCAAGCTGATAGGCGTTGATGATCCAGACCGACGCGGCGGGTGCCGCATGAAGGTCCGCCGCGATGGCGGGCAAGGCGGTATTGGCGATTGCGGTGTCGAGGGTCGCGAGCGCGACGGCGAGCATGATGGCTGCCATCGCGCGGCGGTCGGTGGGTGACATCGGCGCGTCGTCGCGGCGCGCATAGCCGGGGATAGGGGTGTGGTCGGACAAAACCTGGCTCGTTGATTTTTGCGGGATGTTCGCTGGCCCGACAGTCTTTCTGCGGTCGCCGGGTCACGAATTCAGCGATTGTTACAGACGCGCCGGAATCGTGCAGGGCCGGGTCTGCGAGCCAAGGCTTTTGAAAGGTTGACGAAGTCGCGTAACACGCAACTAACGGTCAAGCCGATGCCCCTCCCGCGAACACCAGGGCCGGTGACAAATGAGGCGCAAACTCGCCAGAGCGCTTGCAGAGGGCGGCGCGAGTGTCTCACGCAGGCGGCTGCCTCAGGAAAACGAGGCCATCAGGATCGAGAGTTTTCTAAGATGTGCCTTGAACGCCTCTGCCGTTTCACGATCATGACTCGTTGTGAGGTGGGGCGCTTCGGCAAGTTCGATCTGCGCCTGGAATTCGTCGGCGATCCTGCGTCGCTCGTCGGGCGGCAATGAGCGGATGAGGGAGACCAGCAGGAGTTCCTGGGCATGGAACATGCCGAGCATTGTCTGAACGTTCATGGTGGTTCTCCATGGGCCCGGCCGCAGCGAACGCGTGTGCGTCGTTTGCGGCCTTCGGCGCGTCTCACGCGCCTTTTCATGTTAGTGCACGGGACACCGCGCATCGTCACTTGTGCACTGGATTCGTGCGAAGACGGACTACAGCGGTTCATCGCAGCGGGCGGGCAGGCGGATTGCCCTGCCACCTGCCGCAATGACGCGAAGCCGCAAAATGTCCTACTCTGCATATTTAACCGCCTGACCGGCACGCGCCATTCCGCCCGCCGACCGCGCGGCCGGTGCGCGCCACAGGGCCCAACCCGGAGGCTTCGATGACAGCCGTGGATCTGGAATTCGACCAGCTCAACAGTACCGTCGACGCGCTACGGCGCTCCATCTCCAACCGTCTGATGTACGGCGTCGGCAAGGACGCCGTCACGGCGCGCCCGCAGGACTGGCTGCACGCCGCGGCGTTGGCCGTGCGCGACCGTCTGGTCGCGCGCTGGATGCATACCACGCGTCTTCAGTATGAGCAGGACGTGAAGCGCGTCTACTACCTGTCGATGGAATTCCTGATCGGCCGCACGTTTACGAACGCGCTGCTCGCGCTGGGCATCTATGACCAGGTGAAGGAGGCGCTCGCGGATCTTGGCGTCGATATGGAAGCGCTGACCGATCTCGAACCGGACGCGGCGCTTGGCAACGGCGGCCTTGGGCGGCTGGCGGCCTGTTTCCTCGACTCGATGGCGACACTCGGCATCCCGGGCTTCGGCTACGGCATCCGCTACGAGTACGGGATGTTCCGGCAGCAGATCGTCGATGGCGAGCAGGTCGAAACGCCTGATTACTGGCTGCGTGCCGGCAATCCGTGGGAATTCCCGCGCCCGGAAGTGAAGTACATGGTGCACTTCGGTGGACGCACGGTGGAGCGCGACGGCCACATCGACTGGATCGAGACCGAGCACGTCAACGCGATGGCGTATGACACGGTGATCCCGGGTTATGCGACGAGCGCCACCAATACGCTGCGGCTGTGGTCCGCGCGTGCCACCGAAGAACTCGACCTGTCGGCATTCAACCGCGGCGACTACCGGCGCGCGGTCGAAGCGAAAGAGCATTCGGAGAACGTGTCGCGCCTGCTGTATCCGGACGACTCGACGTCCGCGGGCCGCGAACTGCGTTTGCGGCAGGAATACTTCTTCGTGTCGGCGACGATGCAGGACCTGATCCGCCGCTATCAGCGCACGCACAGCACGTTCGGCCGCTTTGCGGAAAAGGTGGCTGTGCATCTGAACGATACGCATCCGGTGCTTGCCATTCCCGAACTGATGCGTTTGCTCGTCGACGTGCATCACGTGCCCTGGGACAAGGCATGGAAGAGCATCCAGCAGATGTTCTCGTACACGAACCATACGTTGATGCCGGAGGCGCTCGAAACGTGGGACGTGGAAATGCTCTCGCGACTGTTGCCGCGTCACCTCGAGATCATCTTCGACATCAACGCGGATTTTCTGAAGCACGTCAGCGAACACTCGGGGCACGATGCCGAAATGATCCGGCGCATTTCGCTCGTCGACGAGTACGGTCAGCGGCGCGTGCGGATGGCCCACCTCGCGATCGTCGCGAGCCACAAGGTGAACGGCGTCTCGAAGTTGCATTCGCAACTGATGACGCGCCACATCTTCGCGGACTTCGCGGGCATGTTTCCGGAGCGCTTCACCAACGTCACCAATGGCATTACGCCGCGCCGCTGGCTCGCACAGGCGAGCCCGTCGATATCCTCGTTGATCGACGCGCAGATCGGCACACACTGGCGCACCAATCTGTTCGACCTCGCGAAGCTGCGCCCATTGCGCACGGACGACGCGTTCGTCGACGCGTTTCACGAGGCGAAGCGGCAGAACAAGCTGCGCCTCGCACAACGGCTCGCGCATGCAACGGGTGTGTCGTTTGATCCCGACGCGCTCTTCGATCTGCAGGTCAAACGCATTCACGAATACAAGCGGCAGCTGTTGAACGTGCTGCACGTGATCGTCCGCTACAACCAGATTCGCGCTCATCCTGAACGCGACTGGGTGCCGCGCGTGGTGATGTTCGCAGGCAAGGCAGCATCGGCATACCGGATGGCGAAGACGATCATCAAGCTGATCAACGATGTCGGCGCGAAGGTCAACAGCGATCCGCTGATCGGCGATCGCCTGAAGGTGGTGTTCGTGCCGAACTATGGCGTGAGCGTCGCGGAGCTGATCATTCCCGCGGCCGATCTGTCCGAGCAGATCTCGATGGCGGGCACCGAGGCGTCCGGCACCGGCAACATGAAGCTGGCGTTGAACGGCGCGCTGACGATCGGCACGATGGACGGCGCGAACATCGAAATCTGCGATGCGGTGGGACGCGAGAACATCTTCATCTTCGGCCATACCGCCGACGAGGTGGACGATCTGCGGGCCCAGGGTTACCGCCCGCGGCACCTTTACGAGGAAAATCCGGAACTGCACGTAGCGCTCGACCAGATTCGCACGGGGTTCTTTTCGCCGGACGATCCGCTGCGCTTCTCGGATATTTTCCACACGCTCGTCGACTGGGGCGATCACTACATGGTGCTCGCCGATTTTGCGGCCTTTGCTCAAGCGCAAAACGCCGTCGATGAACGCTTCCGCGACCGGCGGGCATGGACTGAAAGTGCGATCGAAAACGTCGCGGGGATGGGCCAGTTTTCGTCGGACCGCACGATCGCGGAGTATGCGCACGATATCTGGCACGTGAAGCCGCTGACCATGACGTGAGTGGCGGCGGGGAGGCGGGGCCGCAGTGCCGCAGTGCTCCTCTCGCCGCCTCCCGCTCATGCGAAGAAGACGCAGAGGGCGCTCAGCCGCCCAGCGCCTCGACCGGCTGTGCTGCACGCAGGCCGAGCTGGCCGTTTGCAAAATCGAACAGGATGTCGATTTTCTGCAGCGCCATCAGTCCGACCACGATGCGGTTCTGACCGGGCTTCGCCTTCGCGATGGTGACCTGTGCGCCGTCAAAGCGATGGACCCATGAGCCGACGCCCAGCGCAACATTGTAGTTGCCCTGTGCAAGTACCTTGCCTTCGTTGTCGTCAGGTGTCCAGCTGGGCGCCTGGTCCGTCTCGACGCGGATCATGCCCGCGCCGCCCGTCGCGAAGACCACCGGCGCGCAGAAGCGCATCCTGTCGCCGATCTGCACGCAACCGGCCGGCCATTGCCGTGTGCTCTTGCCGCCTGACGTCGTCGATGTCATCGGCGTCATCGTGAAACCGCTCGTGATGGTTTTCGATGGACTCAGCAGCAGCCAGGGACGCGCGAGATTCGCATGCACCAGGTAGCGCTGGCCGACGTTGCCCGGCAACGCGCGTAGCGGTTGCGTGCAACAGGTGTCGTCGGGTAGTTCCGCACCGATGCCCGCCATGCCGGAGAACGCCCAGCCGAACTCGCCGGTGTAGCCGTCTATCGCGACGCAGCCTCTTGCATACGGCAGACAGCGCACGTCGTCCACAGCTTGCGCTGTGAGGTCGACGGGTTTCCCTCCGACAAGGCCAACCGGCAGGGTGACCAACGCCCCTGACACCTGCGCGCCATTTGCCAGCGCGATTGACGTTCTACCACCCGCGCCGGGATAGCCCGTGCGCGGCAAAACCGACGACAGCACGCGCACGCCCTGCGTGCCGCTATCGAGCATCAGGTAGACGGGTTTGCCGTCGATCTGAACGGGCAAGCCCAGTCTCGATTGACCGCCGTCGCTCCGTTCGACATGCAACGGAACCAGCACGCCGTCACTCCCGCCGTTCAGCAGGGTCGCCGCGGGCGCGGGTGGAGTGGGCCCGGTAATGGTCGTCGAGCAACCGTTTAACACAAGGCTGGCGACGCACGCCAACGTGATGACAGCCACGAGGCGGCTGCACAGACGAGACTCAAGCATGGATCTACTCCGCGGTAGGCGTTGCGCGCGCACACGCAGCAGCGAGGCGCCCGGTGACGACGTACACGAAGCAGCCACGACCCTGGCTAGCCGTGGCAGCGCTTGCCTGTGGCAGCGCAGGCGGGATTCGGGCGCGATGACCGGGAGCCGTCGATGCCGCGTTCGACGGAACGCAGAATGACAGGGGCGTCTACTCTACGTGCCCGGTCAGTCAAGGTTGCAAAAATGTGTGATGAGACGGTCAGGCTTGGCGAGACCGACGCAACACGGTCGAAACGGCGCGGCCGAGCGTCGCGTGATGGAGAGAAGAGGTGAGGGCGGAGATGACGTCGTCGAGCGTGCGCGACGTGACTTCGATGCGGAAGTTGGTGCGCTCATTCGTACGGTCGACGGTGACGACGTAGAGGCGCAGATCGTCGCCGAGCGCGCCGTGCAGCGCGCGCCGGCTTGCCGCGGACGAAGTGCCTGGAACGGTCACATCGATCGTGACGAACGAAACGACTTCGTGTGTCCGGCGTGAGAGGCTGACTGGTCGCGCGTTGCGCGGCGAGCGCGGCGTTTGCGGGACGAGGGCAGAGACAGGATGGAGCATCGTTGGGTCGCCGGCAGTTGCTTGCCGGTGCGCGCTGTTGGTACACGACCACTGTAGCGATGCGGATCTCAACTCCGTGCAAAAGCTCGCGTGTTCAAGGTTAATTTTGTGTTAACGACGGGGTACGCGCCGCCACGATGTCACGCTTCGGGTTTCGTCGCTGCCGTGGCGCCGTGCGTCTGCATCGCGGCTTTGGCCTGCAGCACCGTCTGTTCCACGCGCTCGACGAACTCGCGTTCGATACTGGACAGCGCTTCGCGATCGCCGTTCGTGGTTTCGACAATCAGGCGGTGCGTGATGTCCTGGGTGAACCATGAGAGCACGCCGACCACGATCACCATCACGCCGCACACGAGTCCCGCGGCCGAGCCAAAGGCGCCGCCCACGATCGCGCCGGCGAGACCAACGAGCGAGATGACGAGCGGCACGGTCCGGTTCCTCTGTACGGTTTCGACGCGCACGTTCTGGATTTCGCGCAGCGCGAAGACCTGGCCGGCGGCGGAGAGGGAGTTGCGCGTAACCGAGACGCCGCGTTCGTTGAAAGGGAGTTCCATCGATTCGAATGCAAACTTGGGAAAGATCGCAGGGTATCAGAATGGCCCGTCGTGCAGGAAGAGGCGTTGGGACGCAGTGACGCGGTGGTGAGCGAACGACCGTCGTCGCCGGGACGATTTCCGACATGCTGAAAAAGCCGATAGCGGCCAGAAGCGATAAACGCCCCCGCAGGGGCGTTTATCGTTTTCTGCATTATCCAGTTCCCGAGCCTTGCAACCCGGGTGCTGAAGTCAAACCACGATCAGAACTTGTGACGCATCCCGAGACGGAATGCGAGCTGGTTCTGCGAGCCCGTACCCGACGTGCTGAAGTAGCTCGTGCTCGAGCCGATCTGTGCCTGGTTCGCGACGCCGCCGTTCGAACCCGAAGCGTCCTGATAGATCGCTAGTGCGTACACGTCGGTCCGCTTGCTGAGCGCGTAGTCGACGCTTGCATTAACCTGGTTCCAGTGGCCGGTGTTCGCGTTCGACAGGTGCATGTAAGTGTAGCCGAGGCCAGCCGTCAGCGCCGGCGTGAACGCGTACTTGCCGCCTGCTTCATACGCAGCGAACGTCGTCGACGCGCCCGTGATTGGCTCGAGACGGGTGTTCGTCCACAGCGCCCACAGCGTGGCAGGTCCAACCAGATAACGGCCGCCGACACCATACGAACGCAGGTCACGGATGGTGCCCGGATTGATATTCGAAATGTTGGTGGTGAACGGTTGTGTGCCGCCGCCCGATTGGCCCGGATAGCGGATGTCGGTGTAGGCAGCGCCGAGGCCGAACGGACCCATCGCATAGTTCGCGCCGAAGCTGTAGGCGCGCGACGAACCTGCCGTCGTGCCCACTGCCGGCGCGCCGGCGAACGCGCCAGCCTGGTTCGAGAAGCCGTACATGGCGCCGAACGTGAAGCCGGCGAAGTTCGCGCTGTTGAACTTGACCGAGTTGTTGATGCGGCTCGACGTCAGCTGGTCGATGTCGTTGATGTGGTAGGCGTAGTTACCCGCGACCGTTTGACCACCGGTCGAGTAGTTCGAACCGAGATAGTCGGTGTTGAACGAGTACTGACGACCCATCGTAAACGAGCCGATGCCGTCCTTCGTCAGGCCAACGAACGCCTGGCGGCCGAACAGCGTGCTGTTCTGGCCCATTGCGCCGGTGCCGCTGTTAAAGCCGCTTTCGAGCAAAAAGATGGCCTTCAGTCCACCACCGAGATCTTCCGTGCCGCGCAGGCCCCAACGGCTGCCCTGGGATACACCGTCGTCGTACTTGAAGAGGTTATCGCTGCCGCCCGATGCATTCTTCGAGTGGTTCACATAGCTGAGACCTGCATCGATGAGGCCATACAACGTGACGCTGCTTTGAGCGTGAGCGGCGCCAGCAAACGAGGCTAGAAGAGCGGTGGTCAATACTTTCTTGTTCAAAACATTCTCCGATTAAAAGGAAGCGATCGACGCGTCCAGCTCTCTGGCAGATCGCGCGACGGCCGCAAATTTAAGGGAGCGATACGAAAGGGATGTGACAGGTAAGTTATTTTGCCGACGTGTCGCATTCGTGCGACACATCGGCGCGTTCGTTGGGGTGATCCGGCAGACCGCCTGCGCATATGCCGCGCGCACGCATGAATATGCGTATGGGAGATGATTGGTTATTGCCGCGCGCTACGCTCACGACAACGTTTGCGCATGCCGATAACACGTAGCGGCGTATGAATCGGACGATGTGCGCAAGTTCATCGATACGCAGTCCAAGAGCGCGATTATTCCGGCGTACTGAAGCGCTGGCTTTCTAAAGACGCACACTCGCCTCTCATAGAAAGCCCCGTTTGTCTCCAGGCAAACAGGGCTTTCTCCAGGGTAGCGGAAAACCGCTTACGTGGACAGCAACGCTCCCGTGCGATACGCCTTCGCACCGGCGACGCGCGCCACTTCCAGTCCGGCCGTCGCGAAGCGTGCCGAGTGCCGCGCATACAGCACGCCGGCCACGGTGTTCTTCACGGTCACCACCTGATCGGTCAGTGGATCGACGATATCGGCGATCTCGGTGCCCGCATCGACCCACGCGCCAACCTGTGCCTCGAGCCGGAACACCACGACTCCGCTGACCGGCGCGACGAGCGGCTCATTGCCGGCAAGCGGCGTGGCCGCGAATTCGAGCGGTGGCAGTTCGGCGGCCGTGCCGTCGATCACGCCTCGGTGCGTCAGATATTCGACGATCGCCTGGGCGTCGCGCTCCGCGAGTTCGTGCGATACGTCCCGCTGGCCGCGCAGTTCGATCGTCACGGAAACCGAGCCGTTCGGAATCGGGAAGCGTTCGCCGTAACGGTCGCGTAGATCCGACCAGATGAAGCTGTGGATCTCGTCGAACGGATTACCGATGGAATCCAGCGCGAGCAGCGACGCTTTCGAATCCAGATAGCGCGCGAGCGGCTCGACCTCGGGCCAGATGTCCGGGTTCGTGTAGATGTGCATCGCGGCTTCCCAGTCGCAATGCAGATCCAGTACGACATCGGCGTCGTACGACAGCTTCTGCAGCGCGAGGCGCTGCGATTCCAGTTCGTTCTTCGGCGTCTGGGCGTCCAGACCTTCGCGCATCGCCTGGCGGATGGCCTGACGGTTCCGGTCGATATCGCCGGTAAGACGGCCTTCGATGACCGGCTGCACGAGTCCGGCCAGATCGTAGAAATTGCGGTTGAAGTTCTGTCCGCTGTTCGATTCGAAGCGGCCCGCCAGATGGCTGTGCGTGTGCTGGTTTAGGCCGATCGGATTCGCGACCGGCACGACGACGATCTCGCCTCGCACCTTGCCGGCGGCTTCGAGCGCGGCCAGCTTGCGGCGCAGCGCGAACGACACCAGCATGCCGGGCAATTCATCAGCATGCAGCGATGACTGGATGTAGATTTTCTGTCCTCCGCCGGAACCGTAGTGGAAACTCGTCAGGTTGCGCGCGGTGCCGAGCGTCGGGGAAATCAGCGGATGGGTCTGGGTTTGCATGGTTCTTCAGAGGCCGAAAGCCGGGGCTTGCGACGTTTGCTGGTTGGTTGCAGGGTGAAACTGGCGGAAAGGCGGAGCGAAACTCACTGTCCCGCCCGCTGGGCGATTCAGGCTCGCAGACCGCGAATCATTCGATCTTAGCCGATCTGGCTGCCCGCAGAGGATTTGTCGAGCGGGGCGCGGAAAGCAAAGCGCGACGCGGGCCCGGGCGCGTGAAAACAAAACGGGCCCCGCATGCGGGGCCCGTCTGTACAACTCCGGCTGGCGCGTCGCAAGACGCGCCATGCCGGATCAGCCGCCGTACACGTCGAAGTCGAAGTACTTCTTCTCGAGCTTCTTGTAGGTGCCGTCCTTGATGATGTCAGCAATCGCCTTGTCGACCTTCGCCTTCAGATCCGTGTCTTCCTTGCGCATGCCGATGCCAGCGCCGTTGCCGAGGATCTTCGGATCGTTCAGATCCTTGCCCACGAACTGGTAGCCCGCGCCACGCGGCGTCTTCAGGAAGCCGATGTCAGCCTGCACTGCATCCTGCAGGGCTGCGTCCAGACGGCCCGACAGCAGGTCGGCATAGACCTGGTCCTGGTTCTGGTACGGCACAACCTTGGCGCCCTTCGGCTCCCAGTAGGTCTTCGCGTACGTTTCCTGGATCGTGCCCTGTTCGACGCCGACCGACTTGCCAGCCAGCGATTCCGCCGTCGGCAGGATGTTCGAGCCCTTCTTGGCGACGAGGCGCGTCGGCGTATTGAACAGCTTGTCCGAGAAGGCGATCTGTTCAGCACGTTGCGGCGTCATCGACATCGACGACAGCACGCCGTCGAACTTCTTCGCCTTCAGTGCCGGGATCATGCCGTCGAAGTCGTTTTCCACCCACACGCACTTCGCACCGACGCGCTTGCAGATTTCGTTGCCGAGGTCGATGTCGAAGCCGACCAGTTTGCCGTCAGAACCTTTCGATTCAAACGGGGGATAGCTGGCATCGACGCCGAAACGGATCGTCGACCAGTCTTTAGCGTGTGCGCCGATCGATACGGTGGCAAGCAGGGCAACCGTCAAAGCCGCTAGCAGTTTTTTCACTGTGTTCTACTCCTCGGAGTGGTTCGAATTGCTTCGCATCAGGTTTTGCCTGTGCCAAGCGTTGCCCGGCGCGATTTACGACCGGGCGTGGTTTTCGTCTGCCGGCCGGCGGCCAGCAGCGCGCGCCAAGCTTACCAAAACAAAAAGATCCGGAAGCTAGTGAAACACCGGATAGCAAACGTGCATGCGCCTGTTGGGGCGGTTTGCGTTTCGGAGGACAGCTTTTTAGAGGGTAAATGAAAGCTGATTGATAGTATTTCGCGGTAAATGGGGGCCGGCGTGAAACCCCCCGGCGCGAAAGGCCTACGGTGTTGCACGGCCGGTTTGTCAGGTCCTGGTTCGCCTCGCGCGAGGGTGACAGGCGCGTGGCCAGCGTCGATTCTGGCTGCCACGTGCCTGCCAGGCGGTTCGGGTGGGTTTTATTCGAGGCCACCCTCTATTGTGTTTGTCGCGGCGTCGTAGGTGATCCCGCCCGGGGCCGCTGTTCCGGCGGCCCTTTTGACTAGACGATGCGCTGCCCTTCGCGGTACGTCGCGCGTGGCACCGGCAGCGCGTCGTGCATCGTCACACGCACGAAGTCGGCGCGCAGGCCGGGCTCGATCGCGCCGCGGTCGTGCAGTCCCGCCGTGCGCGCCGGCTCCGACGACACCGTCGACATGGCGCGCGGCAGCGACCAGCCGGCCTTGTCGACCAGTTCGAAGGCGGCGGTCAAGAGGCTCGATGGCACGTAGTCGGACGACAGGATATCGAGCAGATCCGCCTGTGCTAGTTCGAGCGCCGACACATTGCCCGAGTGCGAGCCGCCGCGCACGATGTTCGGTGCGCCCATGATCGTCGAAATGCCATGTTTGTGCGCGGCTTCGGCTGCGATGCGCGTGGTCGGGAATTCCGCGAGCACGATGCCTTCCGCAGCCGCCTGTTCGACGTGTTCGACGAGGGTGTCGTCATGGCTCGCCACCGGCACGCCGAGCGTGGCACAGCGCGCGACGATCTCGCGCCGGTGCCTGTCGGCGTAGCGCTGCTGTTCTTCGGCAAGCTCGGTGAGCGCGGCGGCGGCGTGCTCATCGGTCCACTTGCCGTGCCGTTCCTGAAAGCGTCGCCATTGCTCGCGATCGTGCCATTGCCGCTGGCCCGGCGTGTGATCCATCACCGAAGCGAGCCGCAACAACGGATGCGTGCACAACGCGTCGAACACTTCGACCACGTCGGATGTGGCGATTTCGCAGCGCAGATGCAGAAAGTGCTCGGCCCGCAGCAACTTGCGCTCCGAAAAGCGTGCCAGTGCCTGTGCGCATTGTGTCTGCGTGTCGCGGCCGCGCAGGCCGACGTTCGATCGCGAGCCGATCGCGAGCGCATCGAACACGGTCGTGATGCCGGATGCCGCGACCTGGGCGTCGTGAATCACGAACGCGGCGTCGGTATTCCACTGCACGCCGGGGCGCGGTACGAGATGCTTTTCCAGGTTGTCGGTGTGCAGCTCGATCAAACCCGGCAGCAGATAGTCGCCGCCCCAGTCTTCGGCTTCACGCGCCGACGTGGTGCCTGGCGCGAGGTCCTGGATCATGCCATCAGCGATCCGCACGACACCGATAAAGGCTTCGTTCCGCGTCACGATGCGGGCGTTCCTGATCAACATCGATAGGCTCCGTGATTCTTCAATGGTCTAGTGTGGTGCCGCTTTGTGACGCAGTGGCGGCTGGAGTTCGAGACGGCGCGTAGCGACTCTCGCGCGCGTGTCCTCGTCATGAAAGATGCCGACGATTGCCGCGCCACGTTCACGCGCCTCGATAATCAGTTCCGCCACGACGTCGCGATTTTCGGCGTCGAGCGAGGCGGTCGGTTCATCGAGCAGCAGCAAGGGATGCTCCGCGATCAGGCCGCGCGCGATGTTCACGCGCTGCTGTTCGCCGCCGGAGAACGTCGCGGGCGCGAGCGTCCACAAGCGCTCGGGAACGTTCAGCCGGGCGAGCAGCGCGGCCGCGCGTTTGCGTGCTTCGTCTTCGGCGACGCCGCGCGACAGCAGAGGTTCAGCAACGAGCGCCAATGCAGACACGCGCGGAATCACGCGCAGAAACTGGCTCACGTAACCGACGACGGTGCGCCGCAGGCGCAGTACGTCGTGCGGTTCGGCGCCCGTGATGGCGATGTGCCGGGGGTCGCTCGCGTCGTCGCGAATCGCGATCGTGCCGGCGCTCGCGAGGTAGTTGCCGTACAGGCAACGCAACAGCGTGCTCTTGCCGGCGCCGGACGGCCCGACCAGCACGACGCATTCGCCGCGCTCGACTTTGAGCGACACATTGGCCAGCGCGTCGATCCGCACGCCACCCTGGCCATGCAGCGTGAACATCTTGCAGACATGCTCGGCGCGCAGCATCAGCGCGGCATTGTCGATGAAGGCGCGCGACGGCGTGCCGGATTCTACGGAAAACAGCGTGGAGGAGAGCGTAGAAGACATCGTGAACCTCAAACCGGCAGAACGGAGGAAACCAGCGTTTGCGTGTACGGATGCTGCGGATCGTCGAGCACCTGATCCGTCAGCCCCGCTTCGACGACTTCGCCGCCTTGCATCACCATCAGCCGGTGTGCGAGCAACCGCGCCACGCCGATGTCATGCGTGACGATCAGCACCGACAGATGCAGCGTGCCGGTCAACGTGCGCAGCAGGTCGAGCAGACGCGCCTGCACCGACACGTCGAGACCGGCAGTGGGTTCATCCATGAAGACGAGCCGTGGCCCCGTCACCAGATTGCGCGCGATCTGCAGGCGTTGCTGCATACCGCCGGAAAATGCGCCGGGAAACTCGTCGATGCGGGTGGGGTCGAGCTCCACGCGCTCCATCCATTGCGTTGCCGTATCGCGGATCCGCCCATAGTGACGCGCGCCGACGGCCATCAACGGCTCGCCGATATTCGCGCCGGCCGACACGCCGCTGCGCAGGCCATCGCGCGGGTTCTGCTGCACGAAGCCCCATTCGGTGCGCATCAGAAGACGCCGGCGCGGTTCAGACAGCGCGCGCAGATCGACGACGTCACCGTGCGAAGCGGTGTAGTGCAGCGAGCCGCTATCGGCTTCGGTGCGCAACGCGAGCGCATTGAGCAGCGTCGTCTTGCCGGAACCCGATTCGCCGACGATACACAGCACCTCGCCCGGATACAGATCGAAGCTGACGTTCCTGCAGCCGTTGCGGCCGCCGTATTGTTTCGTGAGCGCACGGGCGCTCAACAGCGGCGTCATGCGGAAGCTCCTTCGGTCGTGTCGTTCGCCTGCTGATCGCGGCGGTCGTGGCAATAGTCGCTGTCGGAGCAGACGAACATCCGCTTGCCGGCGTCGTCGACGATCATTTCGTCGAGGAAGCTCTCGCGCGAACCGCACAATGCGCAGGCGTGTTCCCAGCGCTGGATTTCGAACGGATGGTCGTCGAAATCGAGGCTGCGAACCGGCGTGTACGGCGGGATCGCGTGGATACGCCGCTCACGGCCCGCGCCGAACAGTTGCAGCGCGGGGTTCATGTGCATCTTCGGATTGTCGAACTTCGGAATCGGCGAGGGCGAGCTCAGATAGCGGCCGTTGACGATCACCGGATAGTCGTAGGTGGTCGCAATACTGCCGTGGTGCACGATGTCTTCATACAGCTTCACGCTGATGAGGCCATAGTCCGCCAGTGCGTGCAGTTTTTTCGCCTCGGCGACGCGCGGTTCGAGCCTGTACAGCGGCTCGGGCATCGGCACCTGGTAGACGAGGATCTGTTTGTCCGTCAGCGGCGTTTCGGGGATACGGTGGCGGGTCTGCACGATCGTTGCCTCCGACGTGCGGCGCGTCGTGGCGACGCCCGTCGTGCGCGCGAAAAAGCGGCGGATGTTGACGGCGTTAGTCGTTTCGTCGGAACCCTGATCGATGACTTTCAGCGTATCGCTGCGGCCGATGATGGCCGCCGTCACCTGAATGCCGCCGGTGCCCCAGCCAAATGGCAGGGGCATTTCGCGGGCCGCGAACGGCACCTGGTAGCCGGGCACCGCGACCGCCTTCAGGAGCGCGCGACGGATCATGCGTTTCGTCTGTTCGTCGAGGTAGGCGAAGTTGTAGCCTTCGGCGGCGCTGACCTGCGTCGCGAGGGCTTGCCGGGTTTCGGGCGCGTTCATGCGGCCTGCTCCTCCTGAGCCTGATCGTCAATCGGGCGCGCGGCGTGCTGCGCGCGCAGGCGTCGCACGAGTTCGAGTTCCGACTGGAAGTCGACGTAGTGCGGCAGTTTCAGATGCTGGACGAAGCCGGAAGCCTCGACGTTGTCGCTGTGCGACAGCATGAATTCGATGTCCTGGGTCGGCTGGGACAGCGTTTCTCCGAGTTCTTCGGCGCGCAGCGCACGGTCCACCAGCGACATGGCCATCGCCTTGCGTTCCGAATGACCGAACGCGAGGCCGTAGCCTTGCGTGAAGGTCGGCGGCACGTCATGGTTGCCGGCGAACTGGTTGATCATCTGGCATTCGGTGATGTCGATATCGCCGATCTCCACCGCAAAGCCCAGTTCGTCGAGTTCCATTTCGACCGCGACCGAGCCGAAACGGATCTCGCCCGCGAACGGGTGCGTGTGCGCGTAGCCGCGCTGCGTGGCGTAGCCCATCGCGAGCAGAAAGCCTTCGTCGCCGCGCGCAAGGTTTTGCAGGCGCGTCGCCCGGCTGGCGGGGAACGATAGCGGCTCGCGCGAGAGATCGCCGGGTTCCGATGCGTTGGGCGAAGGCGTTTCCTGTTCGATCAGGCCTTCCTTGTTCAGCAGCGCGACGACGCGCGCCAGCGGTTCTTCCTGCGGTGCACTGACGCTTGTCGGTGCCTGATGTTCCGGCGTCCCGTCGATGTCATGACCTTCGGCCAGCAGTGTGAAATCGAGCAGACGCTGCGTGTAATCGTAGGTTGCGCCTAGCACCTGGCCGCCAGGCACATCCTTGAAGGTCGCGGAAATGCGGCGTTCGACCTGCATCGCTTCAGTTTCGATCGCACACGTATAGCCGAAACGCGGCAACGTCGTGCGGTAGGCGCGCAGCAGAAAGATCGCTTCGACGAGGTCGCCCGCGGCCTGCTTGATCGCCAGCGCAGCGAGTTCTTCGTCATAGACCGAGCCTTCGGTCATCACGCGGGCCACCGCAAGACGCAACTGTTCGCTGATCTGGCCGACGCTCAGTTCGGCAAGCCGCGTATCGCCGCGGCGAGCCTTGTCGAGCATGCGCCACGATGCCTCGATCGCGCGTTCTCCACCTTTGACGGCAACGTACATCAGTTCACCTCCAGGTGCGTGGTGCGCGGCAGGCCGATCAAAGCGTCACCGCAGACGAGATAGCAATCGATGCCGCACGGAAAGAGCGGCGCGAGTTTCGCGCGCTCGGCCCAGAAGCGTTTCGGCAGGCCGAGCGGGGCGATGGTTGTGGTGCGCTCGATGCCTGGGCCGCGCAACGCGACGGGCGTGCCGCCCGTGAGCGCGTCGACGCGGATCAGCAAAGTCGCCGAATGCTCCGGCGCTTCGGCTTCACCGAGCGCGAAGCTCGCGAGCGGAGGCAACGTATCAGCATCGTGGATGTAAGCGAAGGCGGCTTCGTGCGCGTTGGCGACGAGCGGCGCCCCCGTGTGAAAGCGCAGCGATGAACCCAGCACCGCGTCAGGCTGGGCGAGCCAGACAGGGGTCGAGTAGTCGCACAGCGTGAGCAGCGAGGCGAAAGCCGCGAGATCGACCTTCGAGCGCGTGCCCGTTGCACCAGATGTTGCTGTTCCGCCGGCTGCAGGCGGCGCGGCAACGACCACGCCCACGGTGCCCGGACGCGACAGCGCATCGAGCAGCGTGCGGAACACGGCCTGCGTGTCGTGGACCGGATCGGTAAAGCCCGGCGTCAATGCGGAGAGGGCAATCTGCGCGTCGTTCATCAGTCGCCCCGGACCATCGTGAAGAATTCGACGCGCGTCGCCGCTGCGTCGTGCTGGCGTGCCGTCCGTTGCGCCGCGATGCGCGCGGCGAGCGGCTCGATCAGTTGCGCGTGCAAGTCCGGGTGCTGCTCAGGCACTTGCAGTATCGCGTCGGCAAGCGCGGCTAGTTCGGCCCGGCGACGGTCGCGTCCAAGATGGCACGCCACGCCGACGGGCGCATTGCCCCCCGACTCGCGCAGCCGCAGCGTGGCGCGCGTGACGGTCGCCTCACCGAGATTGAAGGCGTCCCCCGTGCCGCCGATCCGGCCGCGCACCATCGCAAGGCCGGTTTCCGGCGGACGCAGCCAGTCGAACGCGGGCGCTTCAATACCGTCCAGCGCGCGGTTGAATGCGGCTTCGAGTTCGGCGCGCGGGGTGCGTGCGAGCACCGCCATCCACGCGCGCCGCATGGCAGGGGAAGGCGAGGCGGGAGATACGCTCATGGAAGTTCCTGTGAGTCCGGTGTCTGGTCATTTGAACATCTATTTGTCTAAACGTCTAGACGTTTAGAGGTGGAATCACGCTAAGGGCCAAACCGGACGAGCGTTTCATATTTTCATCACGGCTTGCGCACTACAATGCACAGAACGCTATTGAAACTGAAGGGAATGACAGTACCATGACATCGAACGACAACGCGGCGCCGGGTACCCAGCTCGAACGCGGCGCGGGCGTCGCCGTGTGGCGGCAGATCGAACAGACCCTGGCCGCGGAAATTGTAGCGAGTGGATTTGGCGAAGACGGCCGTCTGCCGAGCGAAGGGGAACTGGCAAAACGCTTCGATGTGAACCGCCACACCGTGCGGCGAGCGATGCTCGGGCTTGCGGCGCGCGGGCTCGTGAGCGTCGAGCAGGGACGCGGCACGTTCGTGCAGCCCGGCGCGATCGACTATACGATCGGCCGTCGCACGCGCTTTACCGAGAACCTGCGTCAGCAACATCACGCGGCGGCGGGCACCATGTTGTCGGCGGCGCGCGTGAAGGCCGAGCCGAACGTTGCGAAGGCGCTAGGTCTGCGCGCGGGCGCGCTGGTGTACCGGATCGAATCGCTGCACGAGGCGGACGGTGTTCCGCTCACGTTTGCGCGCAACTGGTATCCGGCCGCGCGTTTTGGCGAACTGCCCGGCGTGCTTGAACGCACCGGCGGCATTACCAAAGCGATGGCGGAATTCGGTGTCACCGACTATCTGCGCAAGTGGAGCCGGATTGGCAGCGTGTTGCCCGATGCGGAAGTCGCCCGGCGCCTGAACATCAACCGGCAGCAGCCGGTGCTGTGGGTCGAGAACGTGGATGTCGATCTCGAAGGCACGCCAATCAAGTATGGCGTCACGCATTTTGCAGCGGACCGCGTGCAACTGATGGTGGAACACGACACATGAGCACTGCTTCGCTGAAAAAACGCGTGGACCGTCGAATGGCCCGCAGAGGCACGCTTTGCCGTCTATTACGCGCCCTCGCGCGAGTCGTTGTGGTGGCACGCGGGGTGCCGCTGGCTCGGCCGCGATCCGGAAAACGGAACCCTGTTGACGCCGCCTCAGCCGGCAACGCTGTCGCGCCCTGTTCCGGACCTCACGCGCGCGCCGCAACGCTACGGCTGGCATGGCACGCTGGTTGCGCCGTTCCGTCTTGCCGACGGCGTGAGCCCGCGCGATGTACTCGACGCAGCACGGGCGTGGGCGCAGTCGCAACGGAGCTTCCGATTGCAGGTTGAAGCCGCGCCTCTAGGCGATTTCGTCGCGCTGCGGCCCGCGGATACCGAGGGCGAAGGGAAGATGCGCGCGCTGGCGTCCGACGCGCTGACGAGGCTCGCCGCACTGCGCACAGCGCCCGAGCCCGCCGATCTCGCGCGCCGTCTCGATGCGCCGTTGACGGAACGTCAGCGCGCCTTGCTCGTCGAATGGGGATACCCCTATGTGTTCGACGAATACCGTTTCCATATGACACTCTCCAGCTCGCTCGATTCGGCGGACGACCGTGACGCGTTGGCCACGTACTGGTGCGAAGAGGCAGCGCGGCTTGGCCCGCTGTCGATCGACGGCGCGGCGCTGTTCGTCGAACGCACGCCTGGCGCTCCGTTTGTGTTGTGGCACCGCCTGCCATTCCAGGCCGGTCTGACGGAGGCGCGATGAGCGGCCAACTGATCTATGTCATGGGGCCGTCCGGAGCGGGCAAGGATTCGCTGCTCGGCTTCGCGCGCGAAAAGGTGCCGGGCGAACCGGTGGTGTTCGCGCATCGCTATATCACGCGTCCCACCGGCAATGGCGAGAACCACATTGCGTTGACGCCCGAAGAATTCGAAGCGCGGTCTTCTTATGGCCTCTTTGCGCTCGAATGGTCGAGTCATGCACTGCGCTACGGCATCGGCATTGAACTCGATGCGTGGCTCGCGCGCGGTTGTACCGTCGTAGTCAATGGGTCGCGGGCGCATCTGCATCAAGCGTTGACACGCTATCCGCAGGCGCTGGTCGTTCACGTTGAAGCGGCGCCGCATATTCTCGAAGCGCGGCTCGGCGCCCGTGCGCGCGAAACGGCAGAGCAGGTGACGGAGCGTCTTGCCCGGCGCGCGGCGTTTACGGTGCCCGAAGGGGTATCGCTTACCGTGATCGACAACTCCGGCGCACTCGAAGACGCGGGTCATGCCTTTGTCGAGGTCGTGCGGCGCGCGGCGTCGCGCCGGTAAGCCAGGGCCAGCGCAAGCCCCCCTATTAGCGCCTATAGCAGGGCTTCGTGCAGGAAACCCATCGATGACGCTTTCAGCGTCGCGGCCGCGCGGGTCGAGCATTCGAGCTTGCGGAACACGCTTTCGACGTGTGTGCGCACCGTACTCGGGCTGAGTCCCAGTTCACGTGCCGCCTCCTTGTTGCTGGCGCCGCGGCTGATTGAGCGCAGCACGTCGATCTCCCGCGCCGACAGGCGAATTGCCTGAGGGCGATAGCGCGGCGCCGTCTGCGGCGCGGGCCCCGAGGCGAGGAGTGCTTCGACGACGTCACGGTCGAAGCGTCCCTCGTCAGCCTCCTTGCGCAATTCCTGCGCGGCGTCCCCGGCCGTCAATGCATCGCGCCATGGACGCGGCGAGCGCAGCGCCACCCATGCAATCGAAGCCGCCAGGACGCGCGCCTCCCGTGTGAGCGCGTGGCCCGCTGTACCGCGAAAATAGCCCGAGCCGTCGAGCCGCTCATAAGCGTACGAGGCGAGTTCGGCTGCCTGTTCGAGCGCACCGGTCTGCCTGCCCGCACGCGAAGTCCAGTAGGGCACGAGGCGCACCTTCTCCCATGCCGATGCGGAAAGACTGTTCGGGGAATTCCAGATGGCATTCGGCACGGCTGCGCGTCCGATCCCATGTATCAGCCCGGCGCGGTAGACGCGGTCCTGCGTCTGCGGGTCGGCCGTGAGGCGCGCACAGCACGCGGCGGCCGTGGTGGCCACCGTGCGCGAATAGCCTGTCATCCACGGCAGCTTCAGGTCGATCACATCGGCGATCAATTCGGGCGACGTGGCCTCGCGCATGTGTGGCGTGAGTAGCGCATCGTCGATTCCGGCGGCCTGCTCATCGTCGAGGGTACGCAGCCACTGCGCCGCGTGCGTCGCGGCGAACGCGGTCAGTTGCGCCGGATAGCGTGCATCGGCGCGGCTCGCGATCAACGTCAGCGCGCGCTCGAGTCCATATACGCGGCTGAAAATCTCCAGATCGCCTGCGATCGACACGACGAACACCGCGGGTGGCACGAGGCCGCCGGTCAGGCGGTCCGGCATGCCGTTGCCATCCCAGGCTTCGAAAATGTGCCGCAAGGCGGCCTCGGTGTCACCTGACAGGCCCAGCATCCGCGCGACTTCGCCGGATACCTCGCAATGGATCTGCGCGAGTGGTGTGAGCGCGACGGCCGGGCCGCCGTGTGCGTCCAGCGGCTCGGCCCAGTCGGGGCGCGTCGCGAGCATCGCCTCGCGGCCCGCGATATCGTCGCCGAGCGCGTCGGCGAATCCCGAGGCGTTCGCCGTGCAGCCGGACCATCGCAGCAGGGACGCTTCGCGCACCGTATCGCAGGTCGATACGTCGAAGCCGGCGGCGCGCGCGAGTTGCCCGGCGAGCCACGCGGTGCGCAGCGAGTGGTCGGTCGGCTGCCCCATGCTGAGGTCGCCGATGAAGGCGAGCGCCTTGACGGCATCGAACGCGCGGATCGCGGAACCGTCTGCCTGCATGATTTTCGCTGTCTCCCGAGATCGGCCAGGTGCCGGTGCCTACTATACGCGACAAGGGTCTCACGACGGGTCAGTTATTTGACCGATACCGCAGGCTCAACCTGCGTGTGATGCTTCGCTCACCCTGAACCGCGGCGAGGAAGCCCATCATGAATACCCTGTTGAAAAAGTGTCTGGCGTCGGCGTTGCTGCTCGGCAGCCTGTTTGCCCTGCAAGCGG
Source organism: Paraburkholderia sp. BL10I2N1 (assembly GCF_004361815.1). Taxonomy (NCBI): domain Bacteria; kingdom Pseudomonadati; phylum Pseudomonadota; class Betaproteobacteria; order Burkholderiales; family Burkholderiaceae; genus Paraburkholderia; species Paraburkholderia sp. BL10I2N1. The sequence goes on from NZ_SNWA01000002.1 coordinate 2,948,850, forward strand.
CGCATGCAGCCCATGCGGCTTCGCCGCAGGACCTGAAAGGCAAGAACGTCGTCCTCGTGCACGGCGCATTCGCGGACGGCTCCATCTGGGACAAGGTCATTCCGCTGCTGGAAGCGCGTGGCCTGCACGTGGTGGCGGTACAGAATCCGCTCAGTTCGCTGGCTGACGACGCCGCCGCGACAAAGCGTGTGATCGATCAGCAGAACGGACCCGTGGTGCTGGTCGGTCATTCGTGGGGCGGCGTGGTGATCAGCCAGGCCGGCAATGACGACAAGGTCAAGGCGCTCGTCTATGTGGCTGCGTTTGCGCCGGACAGCGGCCAGTCGATCAACGACATGATCAAGGACAAGCCGGCGCCGGCATGGGCGAGCGAACTGCGCAAGGACTCGGCGGGCTTCCTGACGCTGCCGACCGATGCGGTGATTCACCAGTTCGCACAGGATCTGCCGACTGCGCAGGCCCGCATCGTCGCCGCGACGCAAGGCCCGTGGTTCGCCGGCTGCACCGACGACAAGGTCACGACCGCTGCATGGCACTCGAAGCGTTCATGGTTCGTCGTCGCAGGTCGCGACCACATGATCGATCCGCGCCTTCAGGACGCGATGGCAAGCCAGATCGGCGCGACGGTGACGCACGTGGAGGCGAGCCATGTCGCGATGGTGAGCCAGCCGAAAGCGGTGGCGGAGGCGATCATCGCGGCGGCGAGCAAGGCTGAGTGATGGTTTGAGCGACGGTTTCCATGACCGCGTGAGTGATGGTGGGGCGAGCCAGGCCCGGCGCGTGCGCGCCGGGCCTGGTCAATCCGGCTCGGCCAGCGCCATCCGTTCCCGCGTCGCGTCCTGCAGACACGTCACGAATTGAGTGACGGCAGGTGTCGGCAGCAGATCGCGGCGCGAGATGATGCTGAGGTCGTAATCGGGCAGCGCTTCTTCGATCTGCGCGACGCGAATGCCCAGTGGTGCGACCCTCGCGGCCAGCGGCCGCGTAAAGCAGCTGATGATGTCGGTCTGCGACACGAGCCCGAGCGTCACCGCAAACGACGACGGCGCGCGCAGCAACCGCTTCGGCACGGGCAGGCCATGCGCGTCGAACATGGCCCGCATCACGCTGTGCGGAAAGTGATCGGCGCCGACCGTCACGATCCACTCCGCGTCGAGCAGTTCGTGAAGACGCCGCGCGTGGGCGAGCGGATGCCCCTCGCGCATCGCCACGACGAACTGTGTCGAGTAGAGCGGCACTTGCGTGAGATCGCTGTCGAGCGTCTGCACGTGATGGATCGCTGCAATATCCAGCGCGCCGTTGCGCAATCGGGCGACAGCATCGGGCACGGTCACTTCTTCCAGATGCAGGTTGACCTTCGGCATCGTCTGCCGGAAGCGGGACACCGCCTGAGGCAGCGCCGTCAGCGCAATCGACGGCATCGTGCCGACGCTCACCCGGCCAGCCAACTCGCCCTTGACCTGTTCGACGGCTTCAACCGTGCGCCGCATGTCGCCGAGCAACTGCTCGGCGCGCGGCAATAGCGCAAGCCCGCACGCGGTGAGTTCGATGCCGCGCACGCTGCGCACCATCAATTCCGCATTCAATGCGTTCTCCAGTTCCCGTATCGTGTGGGTGACGGCCGGCTGCGTAACGCCCAGTTCGCGTGCGGCGGCCCGCAGGCTCCGGTGCTTCGCGGCGGCGACGAACGCCTGCAACTGCTGCAGCTTCATTAGGGGTAATCCCGGTGATAAAGCCTGTTAATCGGGGTGAAAAAAATCGCATCTTATTCGAAATTAGTGGCGTCGATATAGTGCTGACCATTCGCCGCGACCCTAGCGGCGGGAAACACCTGGAGTCCCTGATGAGTGAAGCACCGCGTTTTGCCGAAGTTGAAGACCTTGATCCCGCTGTCGAAACCCTGCGCGAGATCCGCCATCACATCCATCGCCATCCCGAACTGGCTTACGAAGAGGTGGCCACCGCCGCCCTCGTGGCCGAAAAGCTCGAGCAATGGGGCTGGACGGTCACACGTGGCGTTGGCAAAACGGGAGTGGTCGGCACCTTAAAGGTCGGTGACGGCAACCGCAGCATCGGCATCCGTGCAGACATGGACGCATTGCCGATCATCGAGCAGACAGGGCTGCCCTACGAGAGCGGCACGCACGGCAAGATGCACGCATGCGGCCACGATGGCCACACGACAATGCTGCTCGGCGCGGCGCAACACCTCGCCGCGACGCGCCGTTTTTCGGGCACCGTGCATCTGTATTTCCAGCCGGCTGAAGAAAGCGGCATCGACAGCGGCGCGAAGAAGATGATCGAAGACGGTCTCTTCGAGCGCTTCCCGTGCGACGCGGTGTTTGGGCTGCACAACCATCCGGGCGAAGAGCCGGGTGTGATGCTGTTCCGCAAGGGCCCGTTCATGTCGGCGGGCGACAAGGCGATCATCCGGATCGAAGGCGTCGGCGGTCATGCCGCGCGGCCGCATTTGACGGTTGATCCGATCGTCATCGCGTCGAGCATCGTGATGTCGTTGCAGACGATCGTCGCGCGCAATGTCGATCCGTCGCAGCCGGCTGTCGTCACCGTGGGATCGATGCATGCGGGCACCGCCAGCAACGTGATCGCGAGCACGGCGCAACTGGAGTTGAGCGTGCGTTCGTTCAGCCCGGAAGTGCGCGCGCTGCTGAAAAAGCGCATTACTGAACTGGCGGAAGGACAGGCCGCGAGCTACGGCGGTAAGGCAAGCGTCGAGTACATCGAGGGCTATCCGGTGGTGGTCAATTCGGACGCGGAGACCGAGTTCGCGATCGAAGTGGCGCGCGAACTGGTGGGCGCAGACAAGGTCGTTGCGCAGACCGACATGCTGATGGGCAGCGAAGACTTCGCGTTCATGCTGCAACAGCGGCCTGGCACGTTCCTGCGCATCGGCAACGGTGCGGGTGAAGACGGCTGCATGGTGCACAACCCGCACTACGACTTCAACGATCGCAACCTGCCGATTGGCGCGGCGTACTGGACGCGGCTCGTCGAGCGCTACCTGGAGCGGTAGCGTGCGTTATCCGCGGATTCGGGCCGCCGGGGCGGTCCGAATCCGCGCATCACGCGTGCTCAACCGAAAATGGACCAACCAGAACCGCCAGCTACGCGCGGCCGGCGCTCAGCCGCGCCGCGCGACCATCTCCGAGACCGTTTGCGCAGCATGCTGCAGCGGTTCGAGAAACGCCTTCACCATCTGCTTCGCTGAATTGCGCTGTGCGTTGCCGCTGATGTTCATCGCCGCGATGATGCGGCCCTGGCGATTGCGGATCGGCGCCGACAACGAAATCAGACCGGCCTCGAGTTCCTGATCGACAATCGCCCAGCCCTGGCGACGCACCTGCGCAATGACCTTCTTCAGTTCTTCCTTGTCGGTGACCGTGCGCGGCGTGTGCGCGTAAAGCGGCGACGAATTCAGGGTGGCTTCGAGCGTGTCGTCGTCGAGGGCGGCGAGCAGCACGCGGCCCATCGACGTGCAATACGCCGGCAGACGGCTGCCAATCGAAAGGTTGATCGTCATGATCTTGTGCGTGGGCATCCGCAGCACATAGACGATCTCCGTACGGTCGAGCACCGCTGCCGAGCAGCTTTCGTGAACCTGCGCCGACAGTTCTTCCATCACCGGCTCGGCGAGATTCCAGAACGGCATCGAGGTCAGGTAGGCGAAGCCGAGATCGAGAATCTTCGGGGTGAGCCGGAACAGCCGCCCTTCGGCTTCGACGTAACCGAGCGTCTGCAACGTGAGCAGGATGCGGCGCGCGCCCGCGCGTGTGAGGCCGGTGGCGGTGGCGACATCGGTGAGCGTCTGTTCGGGGCGCTCTGCATTGAACGCGCGGATCACGCCGAGACCGCGTGCGAACGACTGCACGTACGAATCGCCCGGCTTGTCCGGTGCGTCCGGCAATGCCGCTGACTGCGGATCAAGCTGCTGGTCGGGCATTGAAGCGGGCCGTGAAGCGGGCGCCTGGGGAGCTTTGCTCATAGACCTCTGGGGGAAAGCGTTGTGCGCGGGCCGTTGCCACCGCGCGGAAAGCCGTGACGATAGCTTATGCCTCGCATTTCGCCAACCTTGCAGAAAAGTTCATCGGGGGGCCTCGTCGTACCTCCCATATTTTGCATTCGCATGGGTCGCTCAGGGTTACTGCGGATGCCGTGTGCAATCAAAATTTGTATGATGACCACATAACATGATCAATCGAGACCGTGATGTTCGAGAAAATTCCGGCGCGAGCCCTCAGTGACACCGTCGCGCAACAGCTCCTCAAGCAGATCGACAAGGGCACCTTCGCCCGCGGCGGCAAGCTGCCTACCGAAGCCGTGCTGGCCGAGCAGTTCGGCGTCAGCCGCACGGTGATTCGCGAAGCGATCTCCCGTCTGAAGAACGAAGGGGTGGTCGAGCCGCGCCAGGGTAGCGGGGTGTTCATCGCCGCACACGGCGCGATCCGCCCGTTGCGTATCGATTACGCGGAAGCCGTCGAGGCCGGCTCCGTGCTGCAGATCCTCGCACTGCGCCGCGCGATCGAGGCCGAAGTCGCCTCTGAGGCGGCGATGCGCCGCAGCGACAGCGACATGGCAGCCATCGATGCCGCGCTTGCCAGGATCGACGAGGCCGTCGCCGAGGGCGAGGACGGCGTGGCCGAAGACGTGGCCTTTCATCGCGCGATTGCGGTGGCCACCGGCAATCCTTATTTCCTCAAGACGCTGACCTTTCTAAACCAGTACCTGGAAGCGGGGACGGTCGTGACACGTCGCAACGAGGCGCTGCGCGAGGACTTTTCGCGGCAGGTGCGTGAAGAGCATGCGGCGATTACGGCCGCGATCCGCGCGGGCGATCCGATGGCGGCACGCAACGCCGCGCAAACCCACATGTACAACGCGGCCCGTCGTCTGGCGGAAGCCGGGATCTGTTGAGCCGGACGTGCCGTCCGGTTCATGAGCAGCGCTTTTTTCCAGGGGCAGGGTATGTCGAGAAATATCGGAGTCGTCGGTCTGGGCGCCATGGGGCTGGGCGTCGCGCGCTCGCTGTTGCGTGCGGGTCTGCGCGTTCACGCCAGCGATGTGCGCAGCGAAGTGCTGCAGGCGTTCGCGGTGGAAGGCGGCATCGCGTGTGCGAATCCGGCGGAACTGGGCGCGCAGTGCGATGTGGTCATCACGCTCGTCGTCAATGCCGCGCAGACCGAATCCGTGTTGTTTGGTCCGCAGGGCGCGGTTGCCGCGATGAAGCCAGGCGGTGTGGTGATCGCCAGCGCGACGGTGTCTCCCGAATTCGCGGTCCGACTCGGCCGGCGCGTCGAGGCGGCAGGGCTGCAGATGCTGGACGCACCGGTATCGGGTGGCGCGGCGCGCGCGGCGTCGGGTGAAATGACAATGATGACGTCCGGCCCAGCCGCCGCTTACGAAGGCGCTGAAGACGTGCTGGCGGCGATCGCGGGCAAGGTGTACCGGCTGGGCCCAGCACACGGCGCCGGCTCGAAGGTGAAGATCATCAATCAGCTGCTCGCGGGGGTGCATATCGCCGCGGCCGCCGAAGCGATGGCGCTCGGCCTGCGCGAAGGCGTCGACCCGGACGCGCTGTATGACGTCATCACGCACAGCGCTGGCAATTCGTGGATGTTCGAGGACCGCGTGCCGCACATCCTGAAGGGCGACTACACGCCGCTGTCCGCCGTCGATATCTTCGTCAAGGATCTCGGGCTTGTCCTCGATACCGCACGCGCGACGAAATTTCCGTTGCCGCTGTCGGCGGCGGCGCACCAGATGTTCATGATGGCGTCGACCGCCGGACATGGCGGCGAGGACGACTCCGCGGTCATCAAGATTTTCCCGGGCATCGACGTGCCGGCGCCGCAATGACCGCTGGAGTCCGACCGCTATGACAGGTTCCACACAGAAGCCTTTGCTCGGCTGCATCGCCGACGATTTCACTGGCGCCACCGATCTCGCGAACATGCTGGTGCGCGGCGACATGCGCACCGTGCAGACCATTGGCGTGCCCGATTCACATGAGCGTCTCGATGCCGATGCTCTGGTGGTCGCGCTGAAGTCGCGCACGATCCCGGCCGCGGACGCCGTCGCGCAATCGCTCGCCGCGCTCGACTGGTTGCGCGCGCAAGGGTGCCGTCAGTTCTTCTTCAAGTATTGCTCGACCTTCGATTCGACCGACGCCGGCAACATCGGGCCCGTGATCGATGCGTTGCTCGATGCGCTGTCGGACGGTGCAGCGAAAGGCGAGCGTGGCTTTACGATCGTCTGTCCTGCCTTCCCGGAAAACGGGCGCACGATCTATCGAGGCCACCTGTTCGTCGGCGATACGCTGCTAAATGAATCCGGCATGGAGAACCACCCACTCACGCCGATGACGGATGCGAATCTGGTGCGTGTGCTGCAGCGGCAGACGGCCTCGAAAGTCGGCCTCGTGCGTCATGACGCCGTGGCGAAGGGCATGCCAGCCACGCGTGACGCGATGGCCGCGTTGCAGCGCGATGGCGTGCGCGTGGCGATCGCCGATGCGTTGTCGGACGCTGATCTCTACACGCTGGGCGAGGCCTGTGCCGACTTGCCGCTCGTGACCGGCGGATCGGGCATCGCGCTTGGCTTGCCAGCGAACTTCCGTCGCGCGCAACTGTTAGCCGGAACGGCGGACGCGAGCCATTTGCCGCGTGTGGCGGGGCGCTCAGTGGTCCTCGCCGGCAGCGCATCCAGGGCAACGAATGCCCAGGTCGCCGCATGGCGCGAAACGCGGCCAGCGTTTCGCGTCGATCCGCTTGCAGCGGTGCGCGGCGAGCCCGTGGTCGAGCAGGCGCTGGCCTTCGCGCGCGAGCACTTCGGCGCGGCTACGCCGCAGCCTGTGCTGATCTATGCAACGGCGACACCCGAGGAGGTCAAGGGCGTGCAGCTTGAACTCGGCGTCGCGGAAGCCGGGCACCTCGTCGAACGCACGTTGGCACGGATTGCCAGCGGACTGCGCGAACTCGGCGTGCGCAAGTTCGTCGTAGCGGGTGGCGAGACATCGGGCGCGGTCGTGCAGGCGCTCGGCGTGCGAACGCTGCGCATCGGCGCGCAAATCGATCCGGGTGTGCCAGCTACCGCGACCATCGATGCAGAGCCACTCGCGCTCGCGCTCAAATCGGGCAACTTCGGCGCGACCGACTTCTTTGTGAAGGCGCTGCGTCATCTCGACGGAGACGCGTGATGGTGGCGATCCACACAAGCAGCGACGCGAAGATTCGCGAAGAGATCTGCGTCGTGGGCGCGAGCCTGTATGCGCGCGGCTATACGGTGGGCAGCGCGGGCAACATCAGCGCGCGCCTCGACGATGGCTGGCTGATTACGCCCACCGAAGCGTGCCTCGGCCGCCTCGACCCCGCCGATATCGCGCGCGTCGACCTGGACGGTAATGCCATCTCCGGCGGGCGGCCGTCGAAGACATGGGCACTGCATCGCGGTATCTATGCGCGCAATGCCGATACGCGCGGCATCGTGCATACGCATTCGACTCATCTGGTTGCGCTGACGCTCGCAGGTGTCTGGAGCGAAACCGACGTGCTGCCGCCGATTACGCCGTACTACGTGATGAAGGTGGGCCACGTGCCGCTGATCCGCTACCGCCGTCCCGGCGACCCGGAGGTCGCCGAACAAATCGCAGCGCTCGCGGACAAGGTTCGGGGCGTCCTGCTGGAGCGGCTCGGTCCGGTGGTGTGGGAGCGGTCGGTATCGCAGGCGTCGTATGCACTCGAAGAACTCGAGGAAACCGCGCGGCTGTGGCTGATGTCGAGCCCGCGCCCCGAACCGCTCGACGAAGCGTCGCTCGAAGAACTGCGCACGGTTTTTGGCGCGCGCTGGTAATCCGCCAGCGGACGGCGGCATCGGGGTGACACCCGTGGCGCCACGCAATGCCGCATCACCGCATCGACCGCTTGCAAGCAAAGCCGGATGACCGCCAGCGGGCGGATCGTCGACGGCGACCTATCTGAAGGAGACGATTCATGACTTCGTATCAGGCGGCCTCTGTCCGCCCCGCCACGCAGGCCGCCCGACAACCCGAAGCCGCCGACATCGAGCGCACCTACAGCAAGGTGTTCTGGCGCATCGTCCCGTTCCTGATGCTGTGCTATGTCGTCGCGTATCTCGACCGTGTCAACGTCGGCTTCGCGAAGCTGCAGATGTCGCAGGATCTCTCGTTCAGCGAAACGGTGTTCGGTCTCGGCGCGGGGATTTTCTTTCTCGGATACTTCCTGTTCGAGTTGCCGAGCAACATCCTGATGCACAAGCTCGGCGCGCGTATCTGGATTGCGCGGATCATGATCACGTGGGGCATCCTGTCGGCGCTCTTCGTGTTCGTGAAGACGCCGGGGCAGTTTTATGCGCTGCGATTCCTGCTCGGGCTTGCCGAAGCCGGCTTCTATCCCGGCGTGATTCTCTATCTGACGTACTGGTTTCCGTCGCACCGGCGCGCGAAGATCATCGCGGTCTTCATGTCTGCGATCCCGGTATCGGGCATCTTCGGCAATCCGCTGTCGGGCTGGATCATGCAGACGTTCCACGGCGGCCACGGATTTGCCGGCTGGCAATGGATGTTCCTGATCGAGGCCATTCCGGCGATCGCTATCGGGATCGCGACGATCCTCTATCTCGACAACGGCATCGCCGGTGCAAAGTGGCTGACCGCCCCCGAAAAGAAACTGCTGGCCGACGAGATCGCCGCGCAGCCACAGGAGCATGTGAAGTCGCATTCGCTTGGCGCGGTGTTTCGCGATCCGCGCACGTGGTGGATGTCGCTGATCTACTTCGCTTTCGTGACGGGCCAGTACGGGCTGACCTTCTGGATGCCGACGCTCGTCAAGTCGACCGGCGTGGCGGGGGCGTTCAATATCGGTCTCCTGAGCGCGATTCCTTTCCTGGTTGCGATCGTCGTGATGAACGTGATGGGGCATAGCGCGGACAAGCGGCGCGAGCGTCGCTGGCATCTGATCGTGCCCGCGTTGTCCGGTGCGATCGGCTTCACGATCGCGGCATCGTTCGCGAGCAATACGGTGGTGTCGATCGTGTTCCTGTCGCTCGCCGCGGCTGGCGTGCTGACCTGCGCGCCGCTCTTCTGGTCGCTGCCGACGGCGTTCATGTCGGGCGCAACGGCAGCCGCAGGGATCGCGATCATCAATTCGATCGGCAACCTCGCCGGGTTTGCCAGCCCGTATATGATCGGCTACCTGAAGGACCTTACGCACAGCACGCAGACCGGCATGTACGTGCTGGCCGGCATGCTCGTGATCGGCGCCATCGCCGTGTTCATGACGCCGGCAAAACTCGTCAACCGCTAGACAACCGCTAGACACGCCTGTCACACGGGTCACGCGATGACATGCACGCCGGTGGCGCAGCGCTTCCGGCGTCACAACCGATCAAGGAGTCACTTCGATGCCGCGCTTCGCTGCCAACCTGACGATGATGTACAACGAACACGCGTTCCTCGACCGCTTCGGCGCCGCGGCGCGAGACGGTTTCAAGGCCGTCGAGTTCCTGTTCCCTTACGACTTTCCCGCTGCGGTCCTGAAGGCGCGGCTCGACGAACATCAGCTGACGCAGGCGCTCTTCAATGCGCCTCCGGGCGACTGGGCAGCGGGCGAGCGGGGCATTGCCTCATTGCCGGGCCGCGAAGACGAGTTCCGCCGCAGCGTCGACACCGCGCTCGGTTATGCGCGCGTGCTCGGCAATCGCAAGCTGCACGTGATGGCCGGGCTGATCGCGCCCGATGAGTCGCGCGAGCGTCACCGGGAGATCTATCTGCAGAATCTCGCCTATGCAGCGAAGGCTGCGCAGGCCGACGGCATCACGATCGTGATCGAGCCGATCAATACCCGCGACATCCCCGGCTTTTTCCTGAATCGACAGGACGATGCACAGGCGATCTGCGCGGAAGTCGGTGCGCCGAACCTGCAGGTGCAGTTCGACTGCTATCACTGCCAGATCGTCGAAGGCGATCTGGCAGTAAAGCTGAAGCGCGACATGCCGCGCATCGGTCACATCCAGATCGCGGGCGTTCCCGAGCGGCACGAACCGGATATCGGCGAACTGAACTACCCATACCTGTTCGAACTGATCGACTCGCTCGGCTACGACGGCTGGATTGGCTGCGAATACCGGCCGCGCGCCGGAACATCGGCTGGGCTCGGCTGGCTCAAGCCCTGGCTGCACAACGTCTGACTCCCGGATACCTGACACCATGAAAGTACTGATTACCGGCGGCGCGGGGTTTCTCGGCCAGCGCCTTGCACGCGAACTGCTCGCACGCGGCGAACTCAACGGGCAGGATGGGCGGCCGCGGCCTGTCACGGAACTGGTGCTGCTCGACGTCGTGCCCGCTCCCGATACAGGCGATAGCCGGGTGCGCATCGAAGTAGGCGATATCGCGGATCGTGCCGTGCTGGAGCGGCTGATCGATACAGAAACGGCAGCGATCTTCCACCTTGCGGCGATCGTCAGCGGTCAGGCGGAGGCGGATTTCGATCTTGGCATGCGGATCAATCTAGATGCATCGCGGCTGCTGCTCGACGTGTGTCGGATGCGTGGACACAGGCCGCGCGTCGTGTTTACGAGTTCCGTGGCGGTTTATGGCGGCGATCTGCCTGACGTCGTGCAGGACGACACGGCGGTGAATCCGCAATCCTCCTACGGCGCGCAGAAAGCGATTGCCGAATTGCTGCTGAACGATTACGCGCGACGTGGTTTCGTCGATGGCCGCGTGCTGCGGTTGCCCACCATTAGCGTGCGGCCGGGCAAACCGAATGCGGCGGCATCGTCGTTCGCGAGCGGAATCATTCGCGAGCCGCTGAATGGCGAAACGGCGATGTGCCCAGTCGCGGGCAGCACACGTCTGTGGCTGCTGTCGCCGCGCAAGGCGATCGAGTCGCTGATTGCAGGTTGCGAGATTGCCGCCGAAACGCTCGGCAATCACCGTACGCTCAATCTGCCCGGCATTTCCGTCAGCGTCGACGAGATGATCGACGCGTTGCGCGAGGTGGCGGGCGACGAGGCGGTCAAGCGGATAGAATGGAAAGCCGATCCGCGTGTCGAGAAGATTGTCGGCAGTTGGCCGGGACAGTGGGATACGTCGCGTGCGGTGCAACTGGGTCTTTCCGGCGACCGCACGTTTGCAGACGTCATTCGAAGCTACATCGAAGACGAAAATCCCCGCTTCGAATCCCGCTGACGATTCTTCGCTCTCTCTGGCCTAGGCCGCGGCCCGCGGCCTGCCTGCGGGCGCAGACGCGAATAAAAGCGCTTGCGTCCGCTGCATTTGTGCCCCCACGTTTCCTACTGGGCGTATACCCTGTTTCCATCGCCGCGCTGCTTGACACACTTTCCGGGCCCCGCCTATCATCGTGGCTAATTGTTCGATATATGACCTATTGTTCGTATATAGAACAAATTGGCCCTGTCGATTTCAACCGTTCCAATCCCGCGCTGAGCGGCGTGGGTCCCACTGCCGCAGCGCGGCGGGGCTTGACGGAATGTTCGTCCGCTCGTCGTGAAGGATGCCCCGGCGGGCAGATTTCGCGCTCAGGCTGGCGGCCGGCAAGACGAGGCGGCGCAGCCCACAAACTGGAGACATCACATGACTGAAGCTTTCCTGTGCGACGCAATTCGCACCCCGATCGGCCGCTATGCGGGTTCGCTGTCGTCCGTGCGCGCCGATGACCTGGGCGCGGTGCCGCTCAAGGCGCTGATGGAGCGCAACAAGGATGTCGACTGGTCCGCGATTGACGATGTGATCTACGGCTGCGCGAATCAGGCCGGTGAAGACAACCGTAACGTCGCGCGCATGTCGCTGCTGCTGGCGGGTCTGCCGCAGGGCGTGCCCGGCTCGACGGTCAACCGCCTGTGCGGCTCGGGCATGGACGCGGTCGGTATTGCCGCGCGCGCGATCAAATCGGGCGAAGCGGCACTGATGCTGGCAGGGGGCGTCGAAAGCATGAGCCGCGCCCCGTTCGTGATGGGCAAGGCTACGAGTGCGTTCTCGCGCGAGGCTGCAATCTATGACACCACGATCGGCTGGCGCTTCGTCAACAAGTTGATGAAGCAGCAATACGGTGTCGATTCGATGCCGGAAACCGGCGAAAACGTCGCGCAAGACTACGAGGTCAGCCGCGCGGATCAGGACGCCTTCGCACTGCGCAGCCAGCAGAAAGCCGCGCGTGCACAGCGCGACGGCACGCTCGCGGAGGAAATCGTATCGGTGTCGGTGGCGCAGAAAAAGGGCGATCCGCTGATCGTTTCGCAGGACGAGCATCCGCGTGAAACGAGCCTCGAAACGCTGGCCAAGCTGAAGGGCGTCGTGCGCCCGGACGGCTCGGTGACGGCTGGCAATGCCTCGGGCGTGAACGACGGCGCCGCCGCCTTGCTGCTCGCCAATGAAGACACTGCAAAGCGCTTCGGCCTGACGCCGCGCGCGCGCGTGCTGGGTATCGCGACGGCAGGTGTTGCGCCGCGTGTGATGGGCATCGGGCCGGCGCCGGCAACGCAAAAGCTGCTCGCGCGTCTGAACATGACGATCGACCAGTTCGATGTGATCGAACTGAATGAAGCCTTTGCATCGCAGGGGCTGGCGGTGCTGCGCATGCTCGGCGTGGCGGACGACGATGCACGTGTGAACCCGAACGGCGGCGCGATTGCACTCGGCCATCCGCTTGGCATGAGCGGCGCGCGTCTCGTGACGACCGCGATGTATCAACTGCAGCGCACGAAGGGCCGCTTCGCGTTGTGCACGATGTGCATCGGTGTCGGGCAGGGGATTGCGATCGCTATTGAGCGGGTCTGATTTTCCGCCCGGTAACCTACGCTTCGGAAACGCCGCTTTTGCGGCGTTTTTTTTCGCCGCTTTGAGCGGCCGCGTTCTTTGCATCTCTGTCGACAGCGACAACCCGTCCGCGCATCTGAAGATAGAACAACGCGCAGCCTGTGATTGCCAGCGGCCACAACAAATACCAGCCCGTCGCCAGACACAGCGCCGCGACGGCGATGAGCGCAATCAGCGCGCACCAGTGCGCCCAGCTACCGCGCGGAAGCAGCCGAACGGCGGACGCGGTCCCGAGTGCATAGACCGTGACGAATGAACCGGTTGTCAGAAGCACCAGCGGCCGCGGACCGACTCCCGCGATCGTCACGGCCAACAGCGCCAGCGCGGACAGTCCCGCGACGACGGCCAGACTGCGCCGCGGCACATCGCCCGCGCGGCTGCCGTGCGCAAGCCACGCAGGCAGCGCGCCGTCACGACCCAACGCTGCGCCCAGTTTGGCTGCCCCAGCGTAATAGGCGTTCATCGTGCCAAGCGTCAGCAACAGGGCCGCCGCGGCGGCCAGCACCTGAACCTTGCCGCCGATGCCGAGCGCCAGCAGTTCCGCCAGCGGCGCGCTGGACGTGCCCGCCGCTGGCCCGAGCACCAGCACGCTGGCTCCAGCGATCCCCAGGTACAGCATCCCCACGATCACCACCGCTATACCGGCCGCAAGCGGAAGGTCGCGCTGCGGATGACGAAACTCGCCGGCCAGATGTGTAATCGCTTCCCAACCCGCGAAGCTCCAGACGAGGAGCGCCGCGGCGGGCCAGATAGCAAGCCAGCCATGCGGCGCGAACGGATGCAGGTTGGTCACGTGCGCATGCGGCACCGATACGGCCACGGCGGCGAGCAGCAGCGCGACAAGCAGCGCAGCCAGCACAAGCTGCAGCCGTCCCGACACCTGCAAACCGAACAGATTGGCGGCTGTCACGGTCAGCACTAGCGCAGCAGCCGTGATGATCACCGTTTGCTGGCCACCGCCGAATGCCGCCGCCGCATAAGCGCCACCAAACATCGCCGCGGCCGGCGACCCGACCGGCACCGCGAAATAGAAGCACCAGCCGACCACCGCAGCGGCGCGCGGCCCGAATGCGTTGCGCACATAGGTGGACACGCCGCCAGCGTCGGGAAAGCGCGCACCCAGGGCGGCGAACGTTGCCGCAAGCGGTATCGACAGCAGCACGAGCCCGAGCCACGCCAGCAGAGACGCGGGTCCGGCGGCCTCGGCGGCGAGCGCTGGCAGCGCAATGACACCGGTGCCAAGCACGGCTCCGACATACAGCGCTGCGCCCTGTACGACGGTCAGATGACCGGCGCCGTGATGAACTGCGGAAGGTGAATTCATGTGTACGATCCCGTCGAGGAGCACAACGGCGCGGAAAGCGGCGCTGCTCACAGGATCGTTATAATCGCCAATAACTGACAACCCATGTCAGGATTTCTTCCGGACGAGGTGACGGATGCGGACCAGCCGGCTGGTGTCGATGCTGCTTCTGTTGCAGGTGAAAGGCCGCGTGACGGCGCAGGCGCTCGCCGAAGAGTTCGAAGTGTCCATGCGCACCGTGTATCGCGACATCGACCAGCGGCCCGAGCCGGCGCCCTTGCTGCCGCGCCTCGCGAGTGCGGTGTGGGAACAGAAGCGCATCACGATGCGCTACGCAAGCTGGGGCACCGGCGGTGATCGCAGGCGCGAGCCGCTCGGTCTCGTGCTCAAGGCAGGCGACTGGTATCTCATCGCGCGCGTACGCACGCAAACGCGTATTTACAAGGTGGCCAGCATCACGCATCTGACTGTGCTCGATGAGGTGTTCGAGCGTCCCGCTTCGTTCGATCTGCGGGCGCAATGGTCGTCGGCGGTGGCCGCGTTCGAGAAGGGCCTGCTGAAGGGTGTCGCAAAGCTGAGTCTGTCGCCGGAGGGCATGAAGCGGTTGCATCGGCTCGGCGCTGTCGCGCTCGAGCAGGCGCGTCGCGGGCCGTTTTCGGACGATGGCTGGCAGGAGGTCACGATTCCCGTCGAAGGTCTCGTTTACGCGGGCGAGCAATTGCTGTCGCTTGGGGAGCACGTGCAGGTGCTGGAGCCGCCGGAGTTGCGCGAGCGGGTGCGACAACTTGCTGAGCGTGTGGTGGCGCTCAATGCACCGTGACCGGAGAAGTCAGCGCCGATGCGGACCGACGATCTCCAGCCTGGCGATCCGCCGATACAACGTCGCCCGCGAAATGCCCAGCGCCTGCGCGGCCGCATTGGGTCGCCAATGGTTTTGCGTGAGCGCTTCGACAATGCGCGCCCGCTCATCGGCTTCGCCTGATTGCAACGGCAACTCGCGAGCGGCATCCGGCACCAGTTGCGCTGCCACGTCCGGCGACACATGCCGCAACTCGACTCGCGTCGAATCGCAGACCGCACACGCGTATCGCAGCACGTTGCGCAACTGGCGGATATTTCCCGGCCACGCGAATGCACAGAGCCGCTCCGCGAGACGCGCGTCGAGCGTCAGCACGTGGCCCGCGCCCTGGGCTTCTTCATCGAACACGATGGCGATCACATCGTGGATGTCCGCGCGTTCGCGTAGTGGCGGCATGGAGAGCGTCGCGCCACTCAGGCGGTAATACAGGTCTTCGCGAAACGTGCCGTCGTCCACCATCTGCGTGAGACTGCGGTGCGTGGCGCAGATCACGTCGATGTCGACCCGTACTGGAGCGTCGCCGCCAAGGGGAAGCACTTCTCCTTCGGCCAGCACGCGCAACAGACGTGTCTGCAAACTGAGCGGCATATCGCCGATTTCATCGAGAAACAGGGTGCCACCGTGCGCCTGTACGATCTTGCCGCGTGCGCCGCGGCTGCGTGCGCCCGTGAACGCACCGGGCGCATAGCCAAACAGTTCGCTTTCGATCAGTGGCTCGGGAATCGCGCCGCAATTCACCGCGATGAAGGGACGGGCCCGCCGCACACCGGCGTCATGAATCGCCCGCGCAAACACTTCTTTTCCGACGCCCGTTTCGCCGAGGATCAGGACAGGCAGCCGTTTTCCGGCGATGCGAAGCGCCACCTCCGCGTTGTGCGCGATCCGTGGATCGGCGCTGCGCAGAAAGCGGCCGATCGCGCCGAGATGGCTGTCGCCCTGTGTTTCGCGTGGAGGAGCGTTTGACGCTGCACGGGCCGTGCGCCGCATCGGCGCGCGGATGCGCGCATACAGCGTTGCGCCGTTGGCTCGCAAGCGGAGTCCTACGATCGTGTCGGTGCGTGCGATGTCGTGCAGGTGCACATCGGACGTATCGAAGATCTCTTCGATGTGGCGCGGGCCGCCCAGGCCGGGGATGCATTCGTTCGCCTTGCGGTTGGTCGCGACGATGTTGCCGCATTCATCGAACGCGATCAGGATTTCCGGCTGCGCCTCGACGAAGTTGCGGCTCGCATGGCCGAAGAGGATCCAGTGCTGCGTGGTCTGGTTCAGAAAGTAGCCGTCCTCGATCAAACCGGCGCTTTGTCGCACCAGTTGAAACACCAGGCGCTGACTGTCGCGATTGTCGGGCGACTGCACCGCGGACGCATCGAGTACGCCGATCAGCTCGCCTGTCGGCGCGAAAATGGGTGCCGCGCTGCACGTGAGCGTCGTAAACGCGGCGCGAAAATGATCGCTCTTGTGCACCGTGATCGGCGCGAGGTCCGTCAGCACGTTCGCCACGCCGCAGGTGCCTTCTTCGCGCTCCGACCAGCACGAGCCGATATAGAGACCAGCGTGTTTGAAGTGACTGCGCCGGTCGCGATCGATCCGGTAATCGATCGTGACGCCGTGGGCGTCGGTCAACATCACGCAGTAGTCTGCGACGCGGATCATGTCGTGCAGGCGCGACAAACATTGCCCCGACGCCCGCAAAAAGGCTTCTTCCTTGCCCTGAATTTCGCGCAGCTCGGACGACGTCAGCACGCGTGGGCCAATCACCGAGCCTGGGTCGAGCCGGTAGGTTTCGAACGAGCGCTGCCACGACGATACGAGGCGTGTCGAACCGGCGGGGGCGGGCAAGCGACCTTCGATGGCGCCGCGTACACGATCGACGTGCTGGCTTTGCGGGACGTAAGGCATGGTCGACTCCAGTCGAGCGACACCTAGGGGATCAGGTACGTCCTTGTAGCACAACTCACAGACCCAATCACATTGCAATGCAGCACGCAACACACGTGAGACGTTTGTCTCAGGGTTGGGCGAGGCAGTCTCAGCGGTGCGGGGAGGCTTGCCCCGTAGGGATTCGCGCTGTCTCTCCGGACAATGTGTCGCAGCGCGTTGCATCGCCAGGCATGCGGATGCGATGCAGCATGCGAGATCGCGCGACAGATTGTTGCGAGGTCCCGACCGTTGTTCGCTCTCGGGAAGCCCTTTAAATACGGAGCTTTAATTGCTCGCAGCAGACCTCAGAGGTTTTGGCACACTCTTTGCGGTGTCTCCATTATCCCGAAGCGCCGAGCGCGCTTCCATAAGCAAGGCCCGCGATTTCGCAGGCAGGAGACAAGCCCGTGGCATTCCCCGTCACTGTAGGCGTGATTGCAAACCCCGCATCGGGTCGTGATATCCGGCGACTGACCACGCACGCGTCCGTGTTTCCGACAGCGGAAAAAGCCAACATGGTTGTGCGTTTGCTGGCCGGTCTCGGCGCGACCCGCGTCGAACGCGTGCTGACGTTGCGCGACAAGACCGGCATCGCCGCCTTGCTGTTGCGGGCGCTCGAAACCCATTCAGCGATGGGCGCACATCAGCCATGGCCCGAAGTGGAATTCCTCCAGTTGCCCTTTACCGACAGCGTGGCCGACACCCATGCCGGCGTTGCGCAGATGGTCCGCTGCGGCGTGAACCTGATTGCCGTGCTGGGCGGCGACGGCACGCATCGGGCGGTGGCGGCGCATTGTGGCGACGTGCCGCTGCTCACGCTTTCCACCGGCACCAACAATGCGTTTCCAGACCTGCGCGAAGCAACCGTTGCAGGACTGGCTGGCGCGCTGGTGGCTTCGGGCGCGGTGCCGCCGGATGTTGCGCTCACACGCAACAAGCGGCTCGTGGTCCGCTGCGTCGAGGGGCCCAATCGGGGCCGTGAAGAAATCGCACTCGTCGACGTATGCGTGAGCCGGCAGCGTTTCGTCGGCGCGCGCGCCATATCGGAGCCGGCGGACATCGAGACGCTCTTTCTCACGTTCGCCGCGCCGGACGGCATCGGGCTTTCGTCGATAGGTGGTGCGTGGGCGCCTGTCGATCGCGCCGCTTCGCATGGCCTGCACCTGACGTTTGCGCGTCCTGGCGAAACGGGTATGCCGATCATCGCGCCCATCGCGCCCGGACGGGTCGACCAGGTGACGATGCGCACCTGCGAACGCTTCGAAACCGGTTACTGGATGCCGCTTCATGCAGAGCACGGCACGCTTGCGTTCGACGGCGAACGCGAAATCGAACTGGAGCGGGGCGACCGCTACGAAATCTCGCTCGACTGGGCGGGACCATTGACCGTGGATGTCGAACGCGTGCTGCGCTTTTCGGCGTCACGGCAGTTGATGCGCGAACTCGCGCCGCACGACAGGTTGTAGTAGCGCGCGTCGGCTGAAGCAGCTGGCTTCGTTCGACGCTTATTTCTGCAAGCAGCGAAATCGCTAAAAGGAGACGCACCATGTCTGTTTCGAGTCAGTTGGGGAAGGAAAAACTACTGGAGGCGTATCGGATGATGCGCACGATCCGCGAGTTCGAGGAACGTCTGCACGTCGAATTCGCGACCGGCGAGATTCCTGGTTTCGTGCATCTGTATGCCGGCGAAGAGGCGTCGGCGGTGGGCACGATGCTGCATCTGAGTGATGTGGACTACGTGGCGACCACGCACCGCGGTCACGGGCATTGCATCGCCAAAGGCGTGGATGTGCGCGGCATGATGGCTGAAATCTATGGCCGCAAGACCGGCGTATGTCACGGCAAGGGCGGCTCGATGCATATCGCCGACCTGTCGAAAGGCATGCTGGGTGCAAACGGCATCGTCGGCGCGGGCGGGCCGCTTGTCTGCGGCGCGGCGCTTGCCGCGAAGCAGAAGAAAACCGGCGGCGTTGGCGTGTGCTTCTTCGGCGATGGCGCATCGAACCAGGGCGTGATCTTCGAATCGATGAATCTTGCGTCCGTATGGCGTCTGCCGGTGATTTTCGTCGCGGAGAACAACGGCTATGCGGAAGCGACCTCGTCGACGTGGTCAGTGGCGACGGACAACATCGCCGACCGTGCCAGCGGATTCGGCATGCCGGGCGTGATCGTCGATGGCTTCGATTTCTTTGCGGTGCACGAGGCGCTGGGCGAAGCGATCGAACGCGCGCGCAACGGCGGCGGCCCGACGCTCGTCGAAGTGAAGTTCTCGCGCTATTTCGGCCACTTCGAAGGCGATGCGCAGACCTACCGCGCGCCCGGCGAAGTGCAGAAACTGCGTGACGAGAAGGACTGCCTGAAACGCTTCGAGGAACGCGTGGTGCGCGCTGAAATGCTCACGCCGGATGAACTGCGCGGTGTCGACGCGAAAGTGAAGCAGCTGATCGACAACGCCGTGAGCGAAGCGAAGGCCGCTCCGCTGCCGACCGCTGAGGATCTGCTGTCGGACGTCTACGTGTCCTATCCGTAACGCGCAAACGCAAACCGATTCGATTCAGGAGACAGACATGGCACGGAAGATCACATTTTCTCAGGCGATCAACGAAGCCCTGAGCCAGGAGATGGCGCGCGATGAAAGCGTCATCGTGATGGGCGAAGACAACGCGGGCGGCGCGGGCTCGCCCGGCGAACAGGACGCATGGGGCGGCGTGCTCGGCGTCACGAAAGGTCTATTTCACAAGTATCCGGGGCGCGTGCTCGACACGCCGCTGTCGGAGGGCGGTTTTATCGGTGCGGCGGTGGGCGCGGCGGCCTGCGGGATGCGTCCGGTCGCCGAGTTGATGTTCATCGATTTCATGGGCGTGTGCTTTGACCAGATCTTCAACCAGGCCGCGAAATTCCGCTATATGTTCGGCGGCAAGGCGGTGACGCCTGTCGTGATCCGCACGATGCAGGGCGCAGGTCTGCGGGCCGCCGCGCAGCATTCGCAGATGCTCACGTCGCTGTTCACGCATATTCCCGGGCTGAAAGTGGTCTGCCCGTCGACGCCCTATGACGCCAAAGGGCTGCTGATCCAGGCAATCCGCGATAACGACCCTGTCATATTTTGCGAACACAAGCTGCTGTACAGCCGCGAGGGCGACGTGCCGGAAGAGTCGTACGCGATTCCCTTCGGCGAGGCCAATGTCGTGCGCGAAGGCGACGACGCGACCATCGTGACGTACGGGCGCATGGTTCACTACGCGACCGAAGCGGCAGATAAGCTGGCCAAAGACGGCGTGCAGGTGGACGTGATCGATCTGCGCACGACGTCGCCACTCGATGAGGACACGATCCTCGAAAGCGCCGAACGCACCGGGCGCGTGGTCGTCGTCGACGAAGCCAACCGGCGCTGTTCAATGGCGACCGACATCTCGGCGCTCATCGCAGAGCGAGCATTTCATTCGCTGAAGGCGCCGATCGAACTCGTTACCGCGCCGCACACGCCGGTGCCGTTCTCAGGCGTACTCGAAGACATGTACATCCCGTCTCCGGACAAGATCGCCGCCGCCGTACTGAAAGTAAGGAGCTGAGCAATGCCGATTCACATGATTACGATGCCCAAGTGGGGCCTGTCGATGGAGCAGGGACAGGTCAACGGCTGGTTGAAGGCGGTCGGCGACAAGGTCGGCAAGGGCGACGAAGTGCTCGACGTAGAGACCGACAAGATTTCGTCGGGCGTCGAGTGCGCATTCGACGGCACGTTACGCAGGCAGATCGCAAAGGAGGGCGACACACTGCCGATCGGCGCGCTGCTCGGTGTAGTCGCGGATGTCGAAACGGCTGAAGGCGACATCGACGCGGCCGTCGAGGCGTTCCAGCGCGATTTCGTGCCGCCGAGCGCTGCGGACCGCGACGCCGGCCCGCAGCCGGAGAAGGTGCTGATCGGCGGGCGCACGGTGCGCTATCTGAAGATCGGCGAGGGCGGCACACCGGCGGTGCTGATTCACGGCTTCGGCGGCGATCTGAACAACTGGCTCTTCAATCATGCCGACCTTGCGGCACATCGTGAGGTGTGGGCGCTCGATCTGCCTGGGCACGGGGAATCCGGCAAGACGGTCGATACGGGAAGCGTCGATGAACTGGCTGCGAACGTGATTGCGTTTCTCGACGATCGCGGCATCGAACGTGCGCATCTCGTCGGGCATTCGATGGGTTCGCTCGTGGCGATGACCGTGGCGGATCGCGCGCCGCAACGTGTCGCTTCGCTTGTGCTGATTGCGGGCGCAGGGCTCGGAGAAGAGATCAACCGCGAATATATCGACGGCTTCGTCGCCGGCACCAGCCGCAACACGCTGAAACCGCATCTGACGAAGCTGTTCGCGGACGGCTCGCTCGTGACGCGGCAACTGGTGGAGGACATCGTCAGGTACAAGCGGCTGGAAGGGGTCGACGAGGCGTTGCGCAAGATCGCCGCAGCGGCGTTCGAGGGCGGTTCGCAGCAACGCGTCTACCGGGAGAAGCTGAAGGATCTCGCGCCGCGCACACTGGTCGTCTGGGGCTCGGAGGATCAGATCATTCCAGCCCGGCACGCCGAGGGCCTGAAGGGCGACATTCGTGTATACGTGATCGAAGGCAAGGGCCACATGGTGCAGATGGAGGCCGCATCGGAGGTGAACCGCCTGCTCAACGACTTCCTCGGGCAATGACGATGAGCGCCGCGCGACAGGGTGACAGTGTCACGGCGCTCGGTCAGCACGGATTGCGCAGCCGCGACAAGCTGGCCCGCATTCCGGTGAAGATCGTGCCCGCCATCGAAGGCGCGTTGCCGAAGCCGCCATGGCTGCATGCGAAGCCGATGATGAGCGAGACCGTCGCCAGCATGGCGGCAGTGTTGCGCGAGCATCGCCTGCATTCGGTCTGCGAGGAGGCGATGTGCCCGAACATCGGCGAATGTTTCGCGCAGCGCACCGCGACGTTCATGATCATGGGAGGGATCTGTACGCGTCGCTGTGCATTCTGTGACGTGGCGCATGGGCGCCCCGAGGCGCTCGACGAACACGAGCCGTCGCGGCTCGCGGCCGTCGTCGCGGCGCTTCGGCTCCGGTACGTCGTGATTACGTCGGTGGACCGCGACGATCTGCGCGATGGGGGCGCCGCGCACTTTGCACGGTGCGTCGAGGCGGTGCGCGAGCGTGCGCCGGGCATCCGCGTCGAGCTGCTGACGCCGGATTTTCGTGGACGCATCGAGCGGGCCCTGGCGGCGCTTTCCGGGGCGTGGCCGGACGTCTTCAACCACAACATTGAAACGGTGCCGTCGCTGTATCGGGCGGCGCGGGCGGGGGCGGATTATCGCGGGTCCCTTGAACTGCTTGCGCGCGTGAAGCGGGCAAACGCATCGGTGCTGACGAAATCCGGTTTGATGGTCGGCCTCGGCGAGACCGATGATGAACTGCTGCAAACGATGCAGGACTTGCGTGCCCACGATGTCGATGTGCTGACGATCGGGCAGTATCTGGCACCGTCGCGGTTTCATATGCCTGTGCGGCGTTACATGCCGCCAGAGACGTTCGATGCGTTGCGTGAGGAAGGGATGAAGCTGGGCTTTCGGGAGGTGGTCGCGGGGCCGCTAGTGCGATCGTCGTATCACGCGGACCAGATCTCGGGTCTCGCCTGATATTGCCGCCCGCGCTTCCTCACCTGTGAAACCGCCGCGTGAATGCCGACCTGTCGCCTTGACCAACGGAACCGCAAGGGCTCCGATATCTGTAGAATTTCTGTCGATCAAAAGGGCAGTGCCGAGCGTCTCAAGCGTTGCCCCATCCGTGGCAATACGCAACTGCCAGCCCGCTTTTCGCGCGGCGCTTGTGCCGAGCTCAAGAGGAAGTCTGTTCATGGACGACGACGCGCATGCCTTTAACGGGCTCCGCCCCCGATTGCAGAAGATTGCCTATCGAATGCTGGGGTCGGTGGCCGAAGCCGAAGATATTGTGCAGGACGTCTGGCTGCGTTGGCATGCGGCGGCCCGCGAGAACATCGACAACGCGGAGGCGTGGCTCGTCGCGGTCACGACACGGATGTCCATTGACCGTCTGCGCACCGCGAAGATTCAGCGTGAGCACTACACGGGCATCTGGTTGCCCGAGCCGGAGATGACCGCCTCACCGGCTACACCCGAGGAGGTCACAGAGCGTGCTGACGACGTCTCCGTGGCATTTCTGATGCTGCTCGAGCGGCTGACGCCGGAAGCGCGGGCAGCCTTCCTGCTGCGCGAAGTCTTCGACGCGGACTACGACGAAGTCGCTGAGGCCATCGGCAAGACGGAGGCGGCGTGCCGGCAACTGGTAAGCCGTGCAAAAGCGCAACTACGGGACGAACGCCCGCGTTATGCGGTGCCGCGTGAGACGCATCTTCGCCTGCTGCGGACCTTCGTGCAGGCGCTGGAGCGCGGCGACTTCCCCGCGATCAACGCATTGCTGGCCGAAGACGCGATGCTGATCGGCGACGGCGGCGGCAAAGTCCCGAGCTTCCCGAAGCCGATGGTGGGCGGCCGGCGCATCGCGCAGCTTTTCTACGCGTCGTCGCTGCGTTACGGCAGCGAACTCGGCGTCAAGCTCGTGATGCTCAATGGTCAGTGGGCGCTGCTGCGCTTTATCGACGGCAAGCTCGAATCGGCGCAGTCGATCGAAACGGACGGCGAGCGCATCGTTCGCATCTACGTGCAGCGCAACCCCGACAAGCTGGCGCGCATCGTGGCGGCACGCGCTAACGGTTGAACGCTGATTTCTCCCGGGCGATGAATTTCGACGCCTGGTTCCCGGACACAAGTCGCGAAATTAGCGAGAACCACCCCGAGGCGCGCCATGACCACATTGCGTTTGCCGCCGCTCACGCTGCTCGACAAGTATCACGGGCAGGACACGCAGACGCCAATCGACGGGCTCTTCATGCTGACGGCGCGTACCCGCATCCGCTTGCCCGACGTCGAGCGTGCCGTCGCAGAGGAACTGGTGCGCAACACCGAACGCTTTTGCCCTTGCATCAAGATGGCACGACAAACACGGCTAAAGCGCAAACAGCCGCCCGAGCTGTGGCTCGCTATCGCGCACGCCGGCAAGCCGTAACGCGTGCCACGCCATCGCGAAGTTGCTCGATATCACGGGTTTGCCTGTCGCTTCCTCCAGCTGCGGGATCAGGCTAGCGACACGCAGGCTCGTGCAGGAGACGAACACCGCGTCCACGTCGGCGTGTCGCGCAAGCTGTTCGACCGCCATGCAAAGCGAAGGGGCATCGATGCGGGAGACCTCGTTGTCGTCTGCGTGCTCGAACGATGCAATGCGGGTCACGGCAACCCCGCGTGCTTCGATGTAGTCGCGCATGAAGTCGTTGATGGAGCGGATATACGGGGTTAGCAACGCGGCACGCCGCACCTGTAGCGCGGCGAGCGCTGCGACGGCAGCCGTGATCGGAGTCGTGCAGGCAATGCCGGGACGCGCCTCGCGAATGCGTGCAAACACGCGCTCTTCGCCGATCACCATGGCCGCCGACGTGCAGCCGAACGCTACCACGTCGAGCCGCTCGCCAGGCAGGAGCAACCCGGCCGCCGGCGCGATGTGCGGCTCGATTTCGGCCAGTCGCGCCGGCGTGATGTCGGGCGAGTTCTGCAAGCGGCTTTCGTAAAAGGCGACTCCATTCTGCCGGAGCAGTTGGCGCCATTCGTGTTCGATCGTGTGGTCGGTCGCCAGCACAATGAGGCCGATCGCCGCCCGGCCCGCAATTCCTGCATCGAGCGCGAAATCGAGCTTCGTGTAGGCGTCGTGCTGAATTGGGGTGGTGCTCATTTCATCGTCATCCCTGTCAGGTCCAGCTCGGGTGTGCGCCCGGCCATGATGTCGGCGAGCAGTTTTGCGGTGCCGCAAGACATCGTCCATCCCATGTGGCCATGACCCGTGTTCAGAAACAGGTTACGGTGGCGCGTCGGCCCGATCAGCGGGGTACCCTCGGGCGTCATCGGACGCAGGCCGGCCCAGTAGCTCGGCTTCGTGTAGTCGGCGCCGTCGGGAAACAGCTCGCGCGCCGCGCGCAGTATCGGGGCAAAGTCTGCGGGCTCGTGGTGTGTGTCGTAGCCTGCAAATTCGGCCGTCGCGGTAAAGCGCAGCCGCGCACCGAAGCGTGCCCATGCAACGAGATGGTTTTCGTCCACTCCCCCAATCTGCGGGGGGTGGTGTTCCCGTCCTGCCGGAAATGTCGCCGAGTAGCCCTTGACGGGATAGACCGCCAGCCTGTAACCGAGCGGGCGCGCGAGAATCGGCGAATACGAGCCGAGCGCGAGCACGAAGTCGTCCCCGTCGATCAGCCCTGCCGGCGTGCGAACACCCGTTATCCGGTCGCCGGCCGCTTCGATGCGGCTGATCGGGGCGTCGAACATGAAGCGTACGCCAAGTCGCTCGCAGACCTTCTGCAGTTCGCGGGTGAACTGATGCGCGTCGCCGCTCTCGTCGGTGGGGCAATAGATCGCGCCGGCAATCCGGTCGCGCGCGTGTTCGAGCGCGGGCTCGCGCTTGACCACCTGCGCGGCGTCCAGCGTTTCGAGCGGCAAGCCATTTTCGGTGAGAATCGACATGTTCGAGCGGCCGCGCTCGAACGATGCCGCATCACGATAGAGATACAGGAGGCCGCGGCTGATCCGGTCGTACTGCAGTTGCTCTCTGGCGGTCAACTGCTGTAGCTGATCCTGCGCGTAACGGCACAACCTTACCTTGCGCACGGTGTTTTCGCGCGAGCGCGTTGCCGTGCAGTTGCGCAGGAACAGCACACACCACGCCCACATGTGCGGATCCGCGTTGAGGCGCAGGCGAAGCGCCTGTCCCTCGACGAACAGCGATTTCAGCAGGATTTTGGGCGCGCGCGGTGAAGCCCAGGTATACGAATGCCCCGGCGCGACGAGCCCGGCGTTCGCAAAGCTGGTTTCGAGCGCGACGCCTGGGCGGCGGTCGAGCACGGTGACGGCGCGACCGTCCATCGCAAGGTAGTACGCCGTCGTGACGCCGGCGATGCCTGCACCCAGCACGATGCTCTTCATCCGCGCCCCCTGCTGTCATTCACGAAATATAAGTCTGCTGCCGCACTTCCGGGAGATTTATACGCGCATACCCTATACCGGTCAGGCAGTCTTGGGGACCTATCATGGAGAAGGCATCTTTGCGCCGGCACCGCGCGACACCTGCGCACCAGGCTCGCGCCGGCCCGCACGCAACGATCCATTACGTTCCGCCAACTAACCGCCGGCTTACCCGTCCCGCGGGACCGTCCGGTCGGATTCCCTGCCAGGAGCCACGAACATGAATGCTCAGAACAATGGCATGCCCGACGCCACCCGCGTCTTGCGGCAAACCTTCGGCGCCGCGATCCTCGGACTGGCGGCGCTCGCCGCGCTCGCTCCCGAAGCGGCGCACAGCCAGACCCTCAAGATCGGCGTACCGGTGCCTCTTTCGGGCAGCAACGCGAACGCCGGCACCGATATCGTCAACGGCGCCAAACTGGCCGCCGCGAAGATCAACGCGGCAGGCGGCGTGCTCGGCAAGCAGATCGAACTCGTGCCGGAGGACGACGCCTGCGATGCGCAAACTGCCGTTCAGGCCGCACAGAAGCTGATCGACGCGGGCGTGGTCGCAGTAGCTGGCGGGTACTGCTCCAGCGCTGCGCTTCCCGAACTGACGACGTTTCATCGGGTAGGTCTTCCCTACGTGCTGGACGCCTCGACGAACCCGAAGCTCACGGAAATGGGCTACAACAACGTCTTCCGCACCATTGGGCGCGATGACGAACAGGGCCCGTTCGCCGCCAGCTTCATCAAGAACTCGCTGCATGCGAAGCGCGCCGCCGTGATCGACGACAACACAACTTATGCGAAGGGATTGGCGCAGAACACGGTCGAGTCGCTGAAGAAAGACGGCGTCGACGTCGTGTATGCCGACTCGATTACGCCAGGCCAGATGGACTACTCGCCAACGCTCACCAAGGTCGGGTCGCTGAACCCTGACGTGATCTACTACACCGGTTACTTCTCCGAAGCCGGACTGCTCGTGAAGGAGGCGCGGCAACTGGGCCTCAAGATGACCCTCATGGGCGGCGACGGCACCAACGACCCGACGCTGATGAAAACGGCGGGCCCAGCGGCCGAGGGCATGATCATCACCACCTCTCCGCTGGCGCAATTTCTTTCGGGCGGCCACGGCTTCGTCGACGACTACACGAAGGCGTATGGCCAGGGGCCCGGACCCTATTCGGTGTATGAATACGATGCCGTTGGTGTCACCGCGAAGGCAATCGCCGACGCGAAGTCGACGAGTCCGGCGGCGATCATCGCCGCGCTGCACAAGATCAAGGACTATTCGGGCGTGACGGGGAGCATCGGGTTCAATCCGAAAGGCGACCGTAGCCTCGCGGTCTATATCACGATCATCGTGCGCAACGACCAGTTCGCGGCTTACCAGCGACAGGACGCGGCGGGTAAGTGGGTGGCCATGAAGTGAGCGCCGCGGCGCGTCCGTTGCGGCCATGAGCACCTTTTTCCAGTTCGTCGTCGAAGGGCTGACGATCGGCTCGTTCTATGCGCTCGTGGCCCTCGGGTACACGATGGTCTACGGCATTATCCGTCTCATCAACTTTGCGCATGGCGACCTGTTCATGGTCGGCGCATTCATCGGATGGACCAGCCTCGCGACGCTCGCGAGCGCGCACCTGCCGCTCGCGCTCGCGCTGCTGGCTGCCTTCGGGGCGTCGATGGCGGCAACTGGCGGACTCGGGGTCGTCATCGCGCGGGTTGCCTATCAGCCGTTGCTGCGCGCACCGCGGCTGTCGATTCTGATTACCGCGCTCGGCATCTCGCTGGTGCTCGAAAACGCCGTGCTGCTGATCTATGGCGCCGGCTTCAGGACCTATCCGCACCTGCTCACCCAGGCGGGGCTGAATCTGCACAACGTGCAAATCACGTTTTCCCAGCTCGGCATCGTCGCCGCCAGCTTCGCGCTGATGCTGGCGCTCTACTTTTTTGTGAATCACACGTTCATCGGCACCGCGATGCGCGCACTCGCGATTGATCAGGATGCGGCGCGCCTGATGGGCATCGATGTCGAACGGATGATCCATCTCACCTTCTTCATCGGATCGGTTCTCGCTGCCGTAGCAGGCGTGATGGAGGGACTTTTTTACACGCAGATCAACTTTTTCATGGGCTTCGTGCTCGGCCTGCGCGCATTCACCGCTGCGGTGCTTGGCGGCATCGGCAACATTCCGGGCGCCATGGCAGGCGGCTTCCTGATCGGGCTGCTGGAGGCGTTCGGCGCCGGCTATGTCTCGTCGCAGTGGACGGATGTGTTCGTGTTCGGTGTCCTGATCGCCGTGCTGGTGGTCAAGCCGACGGGCCTGTTCGGCGAGCGCGTCGTCGAGAGGATGTAGCCCATGCGCGCACCGGCTTCGATGCCAGCCTGGCCCACGATCGCCGCCGCCGGGCTGATCGCCCTGGCCGTCGCGCTCCCCGCGTTCTCCAGCAACTACGTGATCGATGTTGCACTGACCATCGTCACCTACTCGATCCTCGGCCTCGGGCTGAATATCGTCGTCGGCTACGCGGGGCTGCTCGATCTCGGCTACGCGGCATTCTTCGCGATCGGCGCCTATACGACGGCGTTACTCGAAACGCTGCTGGGCTTCTCGTTCTGGGAAACGCTGCCGTTCAGCCTCGCGTTTGCCGGCCTGTCGGGGGTTGTGATCGGCTATCCGACCCTGCGTCTGCGCAGCGACTATCTGGCGATCGTCACACTGGGCTTCGGTGAGATCACGCGTATCGTCGCCACCAATCTCGAGATTACGGGTGGTCCGAACGGGATTTACGGCATTGCCAGCCCGAGTCTGTTCGGCGTCGAGATCAGCTCGCCGCGCGCGATCTACGAACTGGGCATGGCGTTCCTTATCGTCGTCCTGCTGTTCGCGATCCGCCTCGGCCGGTCGCGGCTCGGGCGCGCGTGGACGAGCATCCGCGAGGACGAATCGGCCGCCGAGGCAGTCGGCGTCCCGACGCTGCGCGTCAAGCTGCTGGCCTACGTGATGGGCGCGCTGATCGGCGGGATAGCGGGGAGCCTGTTCGCCGCGCGCTTTGGCACCATCGATCCCACCGGCTTCACTTATCTGCAGTCCGTGACGATTCTCATCGTCGTCGTGCTCGGCGGTCGCGGCAGTATTCCCGGCGTGATTCTCGGCGCGATGATCGTCGCTGGCGTGCCGGAATTGCTGCGCTTTCTGAACCTCTGGCGCATCTTCGGATTTGCCGTCGCGCTCGTCATCCTGATGCTGCTGCGCCCGCAGGGCTTGTGGCCGGTCCGTGCAAAACGCGCCATGCCGCATGCGGATCTGGCAGGCGTGCCGCTTCCCCCCGCGCCGCCCATCACAGCCGGGGCGGGCGAAACGCTGCTGGAGGTGCGCGACCTCGCGTGCCGCTTTGGTGGCGTGCTGGCAATCGGTGGAATCAGCTTCGTTGTGCGCAGCGGCGAGATTCTGGCACTGATCGGCCCGAACGGTGCGGGCAAGACCACGGTTTTCAACTGCCTGACGGGCGTCACCCGCGCGAGCGCCGGACGCATGTTCTGGTGCGGCGCACCGATGGGCGGCGGCGCGCCGCACCGCAACGTGCATCGCGGCATCGCCCGCACGTTTCAGGGTATTCGTCTCTTTGGGCACATGAGCGCGTTCGAGAACGTGCTGACGGGCATGGATCACCGACTGCAGACACCGCTTGTCGCCGAACTGGCGGGCACGCCGTCTGCCCGTGCGGAAGCGGCTGAACATGAGGCGCAAGGGATGCGCTGGCTCGACATGGTCGGCCTTGCCGCGCGCGCAAGCGAATACGCGGCCGATCTGCCCTACGGCGATCAGCGTCGGCTGGAAATCGCCCGCGCCTTGGCCAGCAATCCGCGCCTCCTGCTGCTGGACGAGCCTGCCGCCGGGATGAATCCGACTGAGAAGCACGCCCTGATGGACCTGATCCGGCGCATCCGCGCGCTGGGCGTCACGGTGCTGCTGATCGAACACGACATGACCCTGGTGATGGGCGTGTCGGACCGGATCATCGTGATGGATCATGGCGTCATGATTGCTGAAGGGCCGCCGGCGCAGATCCAGAGCGATCCGCGCGTCATCGACGCTTATCTGGGCACGGCCGAAGACGACGACGCCGCCGATGCTGCCGATGGGGAGAAGTCACTGTGGAGCTCCTAGAAGTCCGTGATCTGCGCGTGAGTTACGGCAACATCGAAGTGCTGCACGGCATCTCTCTCGACGTCGGTCCGGGTGAGATCGTTGCGCTGCTCGGTGCCAATGGCGCAGGCAAGACCACGACGCTCAGAACCATCTCGGGTCTGATCCGGCCGCGCGCCGGGCGGATCGCGCTTTCCGGACGGCCGCTGACCGGGCTGCAGGCCCATCAGATCGTCGCCCTTGGCATTGGGCACGTGCCGGAGGGCCGACGGATGTTTGGCGTGTTGACGGTCGAAGAAAACCTGCGGCTTGGCGGCTATCTATTGCGACGCGACGCCGCCGCGCTCGAGCGTCGGGTCGCCGTCCTCTACGAGACCTTCCCGCGGCTTGGCGAGCGACGCGGACAATTGGCCGGAACACTCAGCGGCGGCGAACAGCAGATGCTTGCGATTGCGCGCGCGTTGATGCTCAAGCCGAGGCTCGTGTTGCTGGATGAACCGTCGATGGGGCTCGCACCGAAACTGGTACGCGCGATCTTTGGCATGATCGCGGACATCTGCACCGAAGGCACTTCGGTGCTCCTTGTCGAGCAGAATGTCCGCCAGGCTCTTCGCATTGCGCACCGGGCATACGTGCTGGAAAGCGGCAGCGTGGCGCTGTCGGGTGCGTCCCGGGAGCTGGCACAGGACAGCCGTGTTCGTACCGCTTATCTCGGAGGGAGTGCGTCGACTGCGGGTGACACGCCAGTTGCGCCGACATTTCGCGACGGCGACCGATGAGGCTTCGCGCTGTATCCGTCAGCGAATACAGCAAAGGCTCAGATCCCGCCGATGCACATGTACTTGATGACAACATAGTCATCGATGCCGTAGTGCGATCCTTCGCGACCGAGTCCCGATTGCTTGACGCCGCCGAACGGCGCGACTTCGTTCGAGATCAGGCCGGTGTTGATGCCCACCATGCCGTATTCGAGCGCTTCGGCGACCCGCCACACGCGGCCGATATCGCGGCTGTAGAAATAGGCGGCGAGACCGAACTCGGTGTCGTTCGCGAGACGGATCACTTCTTCGTCGGACGAGAAGCGGAAGAGAGGCGCCAGCGGGCCGAACGTTTCGTCGCGTGCGACCTTCATCGAAGGCGTGACGTCGGCGAGAATCGTCGGCTCGAAAAAGCCATGGCCGAGCGCATGCCGCTTGCCGCCGGTGACGAGGCGCGCACCTTTTGCCAAGGCGTCTTCGATGTGCGATTCGACTTTCAGCACGGCCGCTTCGTTGATCAGCGGACCTTGGGTGACGCCTTCATCGGTGCCCTTGCCGACCTTCAGACCGCCGACGGCGTCCCGCAGCTTCGCCGCGAACGCGTCATAGACACGGTCGTGAACATAGAAGCGGTTGGTGCAGACGCAGGTCTGTCCGCTGTTGCGGTACTTCGACGCGATTGCGCCAGCGACGGCCTCATCGAGATCGGCGTCGTCGAACACGATGAACGGCGCGTTGCCGCCGAGTTCGAGCGAGACCTTCTTGACGGTCGGCGCGCACTGCGCCATCAGCAGGCGGCCAACCGGCGTCGAGCCCGTGAACGACAGCTTGCGCACGATCGGGTTACCGGTCATTTCCGCACCGATGGCTTTCGGGTCGCCGGTGATGACGCTGAAAACGCCGGCCGGAACGCCTGCGCGTTCGGCGAGCACGGCAAGCGCAAACGCCGACAGCGGCGTGGCTTCCGCCGGCTTGACGATGATCGGGCAACCTGCCGCCAGCGCAGGGCCGACCTTGCGCGTGATCATCGCGGCGGGGAAATTCCACGGCGTGATCGCCGCGCACACACCGATCGGCTCTTTCGTGACGACGATGCGTTTGTCCGGCGACGGCGTCGGGATCGTGTCACCGTTGACGCGCTTCGCTTCTTCCGAGAACCATTCGAGGAACGAGGCTGCGTAGACGATTTCGCCTTTCGCTTCGGCGAGCGGCTTGCCTTGCTCGGTCGTCAGGATGAGGGCGAGGTCGTCGGCATTGGCGAGCATCAGATCGTACCAGGCGCGCAGAATCTTTGCGCGTTCCTTGCCCGTTTTTGCACGCCACGCCGGCCACGCCGCGTGGGCGGCCTCGATCGCGCGACGGGTTTCCTGCGCGCCCATGCGCGGCACTTTGGCGATGCGCTCGCCGGTTGCCGGGTTGACGACGTCGAACGTGGTGTCGTCGTCCGCCTGTTGCCATTGGCCCGCGAGCCAGGCGCGAGTTTGCAACAGCTTCGGGTCTTTCAGATTTGCAAGCGTTTGCGTCATGATCGGGTTCTCGAAGGTTTCTGGAAAGAAGGCGAATCAGGCGGCAATGCCCACGGTTTCCTTCAATACCTCTTCGAGAATGGCGACCCCTTCTTCGAAGACGGCGTCCTGAATCGTCAGCGGGAACAGGAAGCGGATCACGTTCGAGTAGACGCCGCACGTGAGCAGCAAAAGACCGCGCTCGAGTGCACGCGCCTGCACGCGCTTCGTGAAGTCGGCGTCCGGCTCGCTGGTGCCGGCCTTGTTGAACTCGACTGCGACCATCGCGCCCGGGCCGCGCACGTCGGCGATCTGCGCGACTTCGCCGCGCAGCGCGACGAGCCTCGCCTTCAGGCGTTCGCCGAGAACAGTTGCACGCTCGCACAGTTGCTCTTCGTCGATGATGTCGAGCACGGCGTGCGCGGCTGCCACGGCCAGCGGATTGCCGGCGTACGTGCCACCCAGCCCGCCAGGCGCTGCCGCATCCATGATCTCCGCACGGCCGACCACGCCCGACAGCGGCATGCCGCCCGCCAAACTCTTGGCGATCGTCATCAGATCCGGCACGACGTCATAGTGCTGCATCGCGAACAGCTTGCCGGTGCGTGCAAAACCCGTCTGCACTTCGTCGGCGATCAGCAGGATGCCGTGCTCGTTGCACAGCTTGCGCAGCGCCCGCACGAACTCGGTCGGCGCCGCATAGAAACCGCCTTCACCTTGCACCGGCTCGAAAATGATCGCGGCGACGCGCTTCGGATCGATATCGGCCTTGAACAGATGTTCGATCGCGCGCAGTGAATCGGCAACCGAGACGCCATGCAGCGGGTTCGGGAACGGGGCATGGAAGACGTCCGACGGGAACGGTCCGAAGCCGATCTTGTACGGTGCGACCTTGCCCGTCAGCGCCATGCCCATCAGCGTGCGGCCGTGAAAGCCGCCCGTGAACGCGATCACGCCCGGACGGCCGGTTGCCGCGCGCGCAATCTTGATCGCGTTTTCGACAGCTTCGGCGCCGGTCGTGAAGAACGCGGTTTTCTTCGGATGGTCGCCCGGCGCGCGGGCGTTGATCTTCTCGGCCAGTTCGACATACGAGGCGTACGGCACGATCTGATACGCGGTGTGCGTGAAGTGATCCAGTTGCTCGCGGATCGCGGCGACGATCTTCGGATGACGGTGGCCCGTGTTGACCACGGCAATGCCGGCGCCGAAATCGATGAAACGGCGACCCTCGATGTCCCACAGCTCTGCGTTCTCCGCGCGCTCGGCGTAGAAGTTGCACATCACGCCGACGCCACGTGGGGTCGCGGCGTCCTTACGGGCTTGAAGTCCTGCATTGGTGTTGGCCATGGTCATCTCCTTCGCTTGGCATTCTTCGGGGGGCGGTCGGGCGCCGCGCAAAGCGGCACATGTAGCGACTATAATCAGATTTGGCTCTTAACTTCAGAGCCATTTCAATAAAAATGTAGGAGCCAATCATGCGCGCGAGCGTTCTGTCCGACTGGCTGGCCCAGCGGCTCGATCGGGGCAACGGCCAGCCGGTCTACCGGCAACTGCACCGGCTGCTGCAGCAGGCCATCCTGTCGCGCGAACTGCCGGCAGGCAGCAAGGTGCCGTCTTCGCGTCTTCTGGCGGCCGAACTTGGCATCGCGCGCAATACCGTCACGCAGGTGTACGAGCAGCTGGTGCTCGAAGGCTACGTCAGTTCGGCGACCGGGCGCGGCACCTTCGTCGCCGACAGCGCACCGGACGAAATCATGGGTGCGCCGGATGCCGCGGCCCCAAACGTACCGTCCAGCGTGACTGACATACCGTCTCAGCCGCTTCCCGCTGCGCGGGCGCTGTCGTCGCGCGGCGCGCGGCTGATCGCCGGCGCCGGAGTATCGAAGCGGCAATGGGGCGCGTTCATGCCCGGCGTACCGGACGTGTCGCGCTTTCCCGCGCGCGTCTGGAGCCGGCTGCACGCGAAGTACTGGCGGCGCCTGCGTCCCGACCTGCTGACCTACGCGCCGGGCGGCGGCCTCGCGCTGCTGCGTCATGCGCTGGCCGAATACCTGCGCACGTCGCGCTCGGTGCGCTGCACGCCGGAGCAGATCATCATCACGACGGGCATCCACCAGTCCGTCGATCTGGCCGTGCGTCTGCTGTCCGATCCCGGCGACGTGATCTGGACCGAAGATCCCTGCTACTGGGGCGTGCGCAGCGTGCTGCATGTGTCGGGCCTGCAATCGCGGCCGATTGCCGTAGATGAAGAAGGGATCAACCCGTCCGCCGACGATCTCGCGGCGCCGCCCCGGCTGATGCTGGTTACGCCGTCGCATCAATACCCGCTCGGCATGGTGATGAGCCTCGCGCGGCGGCGGATGCTCCTCGAGTATGCGCGCCAGCATCAGTGCTGGATCATCGAAGACGACTACGATAGCGAATTTCGTTACGGCAGCCGGCCGCTTGCTTCGCTGCAGGGGCTGGATACGGCGGGTCAGGTGATCTACGTCGGCAGCTTCGGCAAGACGTTGTTTCCCGGCCTGCGGATCGGTTATCTGGTGGTGCCCGAGGCGCTCGCCGAAAGTTTCGCGACGGCGAGCGCGGAGCTGTATCGCGAAGGGCAGTTATTGCAGCAGGCGGTGCTGGCGGAATTCATTGCGGAAGGGCATTTCACGTCGCATATCCGCAAGATGCGCACCTTGTACGGTCAGCGCCGGCAGACGCTGCTCGACGCTGCCGCGCGCCGTTATGGCGATGCGCTGCCCGCCGTCGGCGGCGACGCGGGCCTGCATCTCGTGATGCAGCTGCCCGAAGGCACCGACGACCGCGCCGTGGCGCAAGCCGCGCTGGAACGCAACATCGTCGTGCGGCCGCTGTCCGGCTACTACGCGGAACCGGCGCGCGCGCCCTCCGGGCTTCTGATCGGCTATGCGTGCGTGCCCGACGATGAAATCGCGCCTGCGTTCGATACGCTCGCCGAGGCGATCGATACGACGCTCACGCAATTTGCGTGAGCCGCTGACGCGCGACGAACCGCAAGTCAGATGCGGATCAGCACGGCGCCGAGCGTGACGAGCAGGCAGGCGGCGATGCGTCGCGTCGTCAGTTTTTCGCGCATCACGAGCCAGCCGATCAGCACCGCGAAGATCGAGCTGAGCTCGCGCAGCGCAGACACCATCGCGATCGGCAGATAGCGGTAGGCCTCGATGATCAGGCAGTAAGCGGTGAGCGCGATCACGCCGGACAGCATGCCCTTGAACACCTTGTCGCGCCCGATGAAAAGCCCCCTCGCGCCACCGCGCCAGTGCCACACGAGCAGGAACTGCGGGACATTCCAGATCAGATAGACCCACATGATGTAGCTGAGCCCATTGCCTGCCACACGTGCGCCGATCCCGTCGACGATCGAATACGTCGCGATAAAGAAGCCGGTGAGCAGCGCAAATGGCACGCTCTCGCCCGAAAACCGCATGTTCCGGCGAAACGCCAGCGAGACGATGCCGATCGAGACCAGCATCACGCCCATGGCAGCCAGCGGCTTGAGCGCCTCGTGCGCGAACATGAGTGCGCCGACGAACACGAGCATCGGCGACAGGCCGCGTGCGATCGGATAGATCTGACCGAAGTCGCCGCTACGGTACGCGCGGATCAGGGCGAGGCAATAGCCGAACTCGAGCACCACGGAAGCCAGGATGTAAGGCCAGGCGGCGGGCGCGGGCAATGGCAGGACGACGACACCGATCGCACTGACGACGACATACGGAATCGCCATCATGCCGAGCAGCCAGATCCGGTCTTCGGAGAGATGCAGAAACGCGTTCCAGGTCGCGTGAAGCAACGCGGACAACAGGACCAGCAGCACCACAAACGTTTCCATCAAAGACCAGGGCGTAAGAGGGCGGTGAAAGCCGCAAGCGTGTTGTTATTCCGGCAGAACCCGGTTGCCGCGAAGCCGTCCGCGGCCCAACGGGGCGAGTCCGCGCTGGCCGGGTACGGCGGAGATGCCTTTCTATCAGATTATTCAAGGCGGCGAAAGCTTGCTGCAGGCCTCGTCCGAAGCTTGAAGAAAGGAAGAGAGGGGGAGAAGAGTGCGTGCCGCACGTCGCGGCACCGCGATTGCAGGAACAGCCTCAGATCACCCGTTCGCGCAGCCAGGCGGAAGCGAGATCGATCGCGCTCACCACCACGATCACCATCAGCATCACGGCCGCCGTCTGCGCGTAGTCGAAGGAGCGGATCGCTTCGTACAGCACGACGCCGATCCCGCCGGCGCCGACCATGCCGACCACCATCGCCGAGCGCACGTTCGACTCGAAACGGTACAGCGCGTAGGAAATCCACAACGGCATCACCTGTGGCAGCACGCCGTAGATGAT
Organism: Paraburkholderia sp. BL10I2N1; assembly: GCF_004361815.1. Taxonomy (NCBI): domain Bacteria; kingdom Pseudomonadati; phylum Pseudomonadota; class Betaproteobacteria; order Burkholderiales; family Burkholderiaceae; genus Paraburkholderia; species Paraburkholderia sp. BL10I2N1. The sequence goes on from NZ_SNWA01000002.1 coordinate 2,985,660, forward strand.
TTCATCGAGACTCGTGGCGCCTGTTGCGCGCACCCCTTCCGCCGGGCGCGGATCGATGGCTTCGACCGCTTCGGCAAACAGCTTGGCCAGCACACCGGTCGTGTGGACCCACAACGCGAGCACGCCGGCGAACGGACCCAAACCGACCGCGACGATGAACAGCATCGCGAACACCATCTCGTTGATCGCGCGGCACGCGTCCATCAGGCGGCGCACTGGCTGCACGACCCAGGCGGGCGCCATGTTGGTCGCCGACATCAGGCCGAACGGTACGGCGCACACGAGCGACAGGGCCGTGCCCCACACCGCGACCGAAAGCGTCACGAGCATCTCGTGCACATACGTGCGCCGTTCGGTGAAGTCCGGCGGAAAGAAGTCTTTCGCGAACTGGCCCATGTTGCCGGAATCGGTCAGCAGATCGAGCGGACGCATGTCCGCGCCGTGCCACGATGCACCCAGCACCGCGATCGCGACGATCCAGCCGATGAGCGATACCCAGCTGCGCTTGCCGGCGCGCGCAGCCGGATGCCCGCTCGCGTGACCCGCGGCGCCGGTGCGTTGCGGCTCACGGGCAGCCGTCAGGTCGACGCCGTTCATTGCTTCGACGCAGCGGCGTTGAGCGCGCCAAGCTGGGCGTCGAGTGCGGCGAGCTGGGTCTGGCGGTCGCTGTCCGACAGATGCGTATCGCTTTCGATCTTCTGCTTCTTCTGGAACAGCGCGACCTGACGGATCGGCAGGAGCTGTGCGTCAGACGAAGCCGCGAAACCAGCGTAGCCCGTGATGCCGGCCATCACTTCCTTCTCGTGCGGATCGCTCTTCGCATAGTTCAGGAAGAAGTTGCGCAGCCTGTCTTTGGTTGCCTGCGGCAGATCCTTGCGCCACACGAGCGGATCCGACGGAATCAGCGGCGACGTCCACAGCACGCGCACCTGGGCGAACTTGTCCGGATGCTGCTTTTTCAGCGTATCGAGCATCTCGGTGTTATTGGTCGCAATGTCGATCTTGTTGTTCACGACAGCCAGCAGGTTCGCTTCGTGGCTCGACGGCAGCACGGTCTTGAACGAGGTTTGCACCGGCGCGTTGTGCTTCGCGAAAAGGTAATAGCCGGGGATCAGTGAGCCGGATGTCGAGTTCGGATCGCCGAAACCGAGCGTGACGTCCTTCGTATTCTTGAACACGTCGTCGAGCGTCTTGAAGCGGCTGTTGATGTTGGTGATGAGCACCGAGTTGTAACCCGAGTCGCCGTTTGCGTACACCGCCTTCGCGAAGACTTCGCCGTTCGAGCGGTCGACGGCTTCCATCGCCGACGCGTTGCCGAAGTAGCCGACCTGCACCTTGTTAAAGCGCATCCCTTCGATGATGCCCGAATAATCGGTAGCGAAGAACGCCTTCACGTTCAGGCCGGTCTGCTTGTTGAGATCGTCGATCAGCGGCTGCCAGCGTTGCTTCAGCACCGCCGACGAATCGGTCGAAATGATGCCGAGATTCAGGTCTTCGGCGCGGACAGCCTGGGTGGCGAGGCTGGCAAATGCGGCCATGCCGACGATCAGCGAGCGCAGGAGTTTCATTGGTTCAGTTTCCGTTGGATGAGCGTGTGTAGTGAGCGTGCGCAATCAGCGTGACCGGTCGGTGACCGGCATGCTGATGCGGTCAAACGGTGGGAGCGGGATCGAGCGTGAAGGCGTAGCGCGCGGACTGCGCGACAGTGCCCTCGCCGCTGCTCTTTTCGTCGAGCAGTTCGCGGGCGTCGTCGCCATAGAGTTGCTTGAGCAGTGCTGGCGTAAGCGCGCTGGACGGGCCGTCGTAGACCACCTTGCCGCGCCGCATGGCGACAGTGCGCGGGCAGTACTGCATGGCCATGTCGACCTGATGCAGCGACACGAGGACGGTCAGCTGATATTCGGCGTTCAGCGTGCGCAGCATTTCCATCACCCGGCGCGATGACTCCGGATCGAGCGAGGCGATCGGCTCGTCGGCGAGAATGATGCGGGCGCGCTGCACGAGTGCGCGTGCCAGCGCCGCACGCTGCTGCTGGCCGCCCGACAGCGTCGCTGCGCGTTCATAAGCGTGCTCGGCGATGCCGACTTCGCTCAGCGCGTTCATTGAAAGCGTGCGCTCGGTGAGCGGGAAACGGCCTGTCAGACGACGCCACAGCGGCAGCCGCGCGAGGGCGCCGATCAGCACGTTGCTCTCTACCGACAGCCGGTTCACGAGGTTGAACTGCTGAAAGACGAAACCGATATCGCGCCGAATGCTTCGCACTTCACGCACGATGCGGCCGTTCTGCTGGATCGGCCGGCCGAGAATCGAGATCTGCGAGGGTTGCGCGTCCGATACCGTGAAGCCGGCAATGTGCCGCAAGAGCGTCGACTTGCCCGAGCCTGAGGCGCCGATCAGCGCGACCATTTCGCCCGGCTCGATGCGCAGATCGATTTCGTCGAGTGCCTTGCGGCCGTTGTTGAACGTCTTGCTGAGACGCTCAATGCGGATGGCTTCCATGAATGCTCCGTCAAGGGATCCGACCGACAGCCGGAAAGTTGACGGACATTCTAGAAAGCGTCTATGACAGTTGGGTGAAGGCATTGAGACATCTAGACGACTATATCTGTTGACGCACGATGCACGCAAACGTTCATGGGTTATGTGACACCGCCATGACATGACGCCCGGTACTGTCGCATTGTTACGCTTCATTCGCTGTGGACGGGATATATTGGCGAAATTGACGTGTGCCGTCCCAACGCCCCGAAAACTTTTCCAACGATACCCGGCGTCGCCATGCAACCACTCAGCTTTCTTGCCGACAGCTTTGCGGAGTACGAAGATCTGAAGGCAATTCTGGAGGACGGCAGCGCCAGCTTCGAGATTCAGACCATCTGCGAAACACGCGTGCAAGGCCGCACCTTCGCAATCCATACGGCGAGCATTGGCTCGACTGATCCACGGGCGCCTGCCATCGGTTTCTTCGGGGGTATTCACGGCCTGGAGCGGATCGGCACGCAACTCGTGCTCGACTATATGCGCGCGTTGCTCACGCGGCTCGAATGGGACGAGCTGCTCGTGCGGCAGCTGCAATCGATTCGCCTGATTTTTATGCCGATCGTCAATCCCGGCGGCATGTGGGCAGCGACGCGCGCCAATCCGAACGGCGTCGACCTGATGCGCAACGCGCCGCAGGATGCCGACGACCGCGTGCCGTTTCTTGCGGGCGGCCAGCGCCTCGGTGCATGGCTGCCGTGGTATCGCGGGCGACGCGGCGCGCCGATGGAAGCGGAGGCAGAGGCGCTTTTGCGGGTCGTCGAAAGCGAACTGGCAATGCGCCCGCTCAGCTTTGCGCTCGACTGTCATTCGGGTTACGGCTGGGGCGACAGCATCTGGTTCCCGTATGCCCGTACGCGCGAACTGATGCGCCACCTGCCGGAAATGTTCGCGTTGAAGACGATGTTCGAACACGCCCATCCGCATCACGGCTATACGTTCGAGCCGCAAAGCCATCAGTACCTGCTGCACGGCGACCTGTGGGACTACGCATACGATCGTACCCCGCCGACCAACGTTCTGCTGCCGATGACGCTCGAACTCGGCTCGTGGCTGTGGATCAAGAAGAATCCGTGGCAACTCTTCTCGCGCCAGGGCATGTTCAATCCGGTCAAGGCACATCGGACGGCGCGCGTTTTGAGGCGGCACGCGAACCTGCTTGAATTCCTGACGCGCGCAGCGTTCTCCGCGCAACGCTGGCTGCCGGAAGGCAAACGCAGGCAGCAGTTACAGCGAAGTGCGATCGACCACTGGTACCGCAAGGCGGGCACATGACGACATGGATCCTGCTGCGCGGGCTCACGCGCGAAGCGAGGCATTGGGGACCTTTCCCGGGGCTGCTGCGCGCCGCGACGGATGCCGGCGATGTGCTGCTGCCTGACCTGCCCGGCAACGGCGCCTACACGCGTTTGCGTGCGCCGCTGGAGGTCGCCGATATGGTCGGTTTCGTGCGCCTTGCTGCACTGCAAAGCGGCGTGCCGGGACCATACCGGCTTCTGGCGATGTCGCTTGGAGGGATGGTGGCGACCGCGTGGGCGCAGCGACATCCACAGGATATCGAACGAATTGTTCTCATCAATACCAGCATGCGGCCGTTCAGCCGCGCGCAGGAGCGCCTGCGGCCGGACGCGTGGCCGGATCTGCTGCGTGTTGCAGCGCACTGGGGTCACACGGGCGACGGGCAGGAGCCGGAGTCGCTCATTCATCGGCTTACATGTAACAACCGGAACAGCGTCAACGACGATCTCGCCGCGTGGTGTGCGATTCGCGCCAGCGCGCCTGTTGGCCGGGGCAACGCACTGCGCCAGCTCTTCGCCGCCGCGCGGTTCAGTGCAGGGCGGAGCGTGCCGCAATGTCCGGCCTTGATTCTTTCATCGGCAGATGACCGGCTCGTGAACCCGGTGTGTTCCGAACAGCTCGCCAACGCGTGGCGCGCGACGCATCGTCGTCATCCATGGGCGGGGCATGACCTGCCGCACGACGACCCTGAATGGACTTGTGAAGCCATCGCGACGTGGCTTGCTCAGGCGCCCCTTTCGACGCACACGCCCATTTCTCAGTGACAGTACGAAGTCAGGCCGAAATTATCGGATGAAGCATATCCGTCAGATATGTTGCACTGCGAACCAACGGATAAAAATGAGTTGAGGTCAAGCGGGTTTACCCGTCCCGCAAATGAGTGATACGGCCAGATAGAAGCGGCGGGGTAAATCCGCTCTATCTCAAAAAGATACGTTTTCGAGATCGTGCGGGCTGATTCTTTCGCCACCTTACATGCGTGCGGTATCCCGCAGAAACCAAGCCGGACAAGGCTTCGCCCCCAAATGGTGGGAGCCGCAAGCACCGGTCCGGCCTGCAGTTCCCGATTCGGCCCGACAAAAGCGAAACGTTTTTCCGTGAGCCGGTTCCGCACGAGAAATGCGCGCTAACCTGTTGAATTAACGACAATTGTGCGATCGCACAAAGTGTGCGTACCCCAATTCGATATCACGATGCGTTTCAAAATCGCAACATAAAATGGCAGGGAAAACCCTTATAAAAATATTCCGCATTGCGGAAAATATTACTTTGTCTTTAATTTCAAATACTTACCAACATGGCATCGCCTATGCGTTTAGGTGCGGCGGATTGGTGATGTTTGCCAAGCCGCCCCACCCCCGAATGAACATCAGGAGGATCCCATGCGAAAGACTTTACTGGCGTCCGCTGCGGCCTTGGCTCTAGGCTTCAGTGGCTACGCGATGGCAAATCCATGTAGTGACAACGCGAAGTCCTGTGACCAGACATCCACGTCGGGTGCCAACTCGCTGACCAGCAGCGCAACCAACACTCAAACCACCGGCAGCGGTAGCAATGCCAACGAAATTGCCTCTGGCGCGAGCGTCTGGCAGGACTCCTTCAACAGCACCAAGGTCGTCGCACTGAGCAAACTGGACGGGACGGTAAGTAACGTCAGCGTCTACGGGATCGGCAACGTTGCCAAGAACTTCGGCAGTGCTGCAGGCGGTAGCGGTGGCAAGGGTGGTTCCGGCTGGGGCGGCACGGGCAACGGCGGCAACGGCGGCAACGGCGGTGCTGGCGGCAACGGCGGCAGCGGCGGCAGCGCAACCAATGGCAGCGCGACGGCAGGCTATGCCTCTAACGGCAGCGCAACGGCCGGCGATGGCATTGGGGGTGACGGCGCCAAGGGCGGCAGTGCGCACGCAGGCGGCACCCAGGGTGGCAACGGCACCGGCAAGGGCGGCTGGGCAGCGGCAGGCAGCCTGGCAGCTGGCGGTATTGCTGCGGGCGCTGGCGGCTCCGCAGGTGGCAACGGCGGCGGCGGCGGCGGCGGCGGATCCGGCGGCGACGGTGGCGGCGCTCATGCGTTCAAGCACTCGACCGCGACGGCGACGTCGGCAGGCGGTGCGGGCGGCGCGGGCGCAGCGGGCGGCGCAGGCGGCGGCACGGGCGGCGCGGGCTCAGGTACAGGCGGAGCGGCGACGACTGGCGCGACCTCCGGTACCGGCGGTGCGGGTAGCGGCACGGGCGGTGCAGGCGGCGCTGCGACAGCCACGGCTGGCGCGGGCGCTGCAGGCGGCACGGGCACCGGCGGTAGCGCGACCAACGGCGGCGCAAGCACCATGGCGTCGAACGGCAGCGCAACGGCAGGCGTAGGCGCAGCTGGAGCAGCTGGTGGTGCGGGCGGCGCAGGTGGCACGGGCGCAGGCGGCGTAGGCAACGGAGCAGTCGGCGGTGCCGGCGGCGCCGGTGGGACCAATTCCGTCAATGCTGGCACTTTCGACATGGCTAACACCATGACGGGCGCGGCTCAGTCGGCAGCGGGCATCGTGGTGATGAACCAGAACAGCGGTGCGGCGTCGCTTGTGCAACAGGCCGTCACTGTTCAGGCGAATCTGACTGTTGGCCATTAAGGAACAGGAGGCTGTTATGCGAAGAACTTTAATGGCCTCCGCTGTAGCCCTGGCCCTGGGCTTCAGCGGATACGCCATGGCCAATCCATGTAGTGACAACGAGAAGTCGTGCGATCAGAAGTCAACGTCTGGAGCGAACAGTCTCACCAGTACCGCGACCTCGACTCAAACGACAACCACCGGCAGCAATGCCAATGAGGTGGCTTCTAATGCTTCGGTCACGCAGGACTCCTTCAATCACACGAAGGTTGTCGCGCTGAGCAAGCTGGAAGGCTCGGTCACCTATGTGGGTGTAACAGGCATCGGCAACGTCGCCAAGAACTGGGGCAGTGCCGCAGGCGGCAGCGGCGGCAAGGCTGGCAACGGCTATGGCGGTGCTGCCTACGGCGGCAATGGCGGCAATAGCGGCAATAGCGGCAGCGGTGGCGATGGTGGCACCGCGAAGAACGGCAGCGCGAAGGCCGGCGACGTCACCAACGGCAGTGCCACAGCTGGCATCGGCTATGGCGGCGACGGCGGCAAGGGCGGCTCCGCGAGTGCAGGTGGCACGCAGGGCGGCAGCGGCTACGGCAAGGGCGGGTCGGCCCTGGGCGTGAGCGTAGCCGCAGGCGGTGTGGCCGTTGGCCTGGGCGGTAAGGATAGCGGCAATGGTGGCAAGGGCGGCAGCGGCGGAGGCGGCGGCGACGGTGGCGGTGCAAGTGCTGCCCGTCACTCCACGGCAACCTCGACGTCGGCGGGCGGCGCGGGCAGCGCGGGTGGCGCTGGCGGCGCAGGCGGCGGCACCGGCGGGGTAGCCACGGCTACCGGAGGTGCGGCCACGACCGGCGCGGTCACGGCATCGGGCGGTGCAGGTACGGGCACCGGCGGTGCGGGTGGCGCTGCGACGGCCACGGCTGGCAATGGCGGCGCGGGCGGCACGGGTACCGGCGGCAGCGGTACCAACGGCAGCGCGATGTCGACCGCCACCAATGGCAGCGCGACCGGAGGCGCAGGTGCAGCAGGTGCGGCAGGTGTTGCAGGTGCAGCGGGTGCGACCGGGACTGGCGGCGTTGGCAACGGTGGTGTTGGCGGCGCGGGCGGTGCAGGCGGCACGAACACTGTCAATGCCGGCACGTTCGACGCGTCTAACACCATGACGGCGGCGGCTCAGTCGGCAGCGGGCATCTCGGTCATGAACCAGAGCAGTAGCATGGCTTCCTTCGCGCAACAAGCTGTCACCGTTCAGGCGAATCTGACTGTCGGACATTGAGTCAGAGTCGGCTGTGCGTGAATGCGGGGGAATCTGCCGTGGGGCGTATATCCAAAACGCCTCACGGCAATCGTCCCAACGTCAGGTGGACAACGTGGCCGGTGCACGGCGGGCAGCCCGCACGGCACAGGTCACAGATATCCGGTCTTCGTGCAGTCGCCGCTGACTGCACAGAGGCCAGGGAGACATCCATGCAAGCGCGAAAGAGCGTTTCGCTGCTGGTATTACCGGTCGTGATGGCGATGGCTGCCTTCTCCGCGCAGGCGGCGGATGGGTTGTCTTCACCCCAGCCGGCGGCGCAAGCCGCTGCGGCAGGTGACCGGCCGGCTGCATCCGCGGATACGTCTGTGTCCGTCGCGTCCGCGACCACTTCCACTGCAACAACAGGCACTCGCTCAACGACTTCCAGTGCCACGGCGTCCCAACCGGCTCAGCAGGACGGCTTCGGTGTAGCAATGACTTCCGAGCAACTGGACGCATATCGGGGCGGTGACGCGCTGGTTGGCCAGAACAACTTGACCGGTACGGTCTCCGACAACACGGCTTACAAGGTTTCAACCGGCTCGAACGCGATAACCGGGGGCTCGTTCGCGAGTTCAAGCGGTCTGCCGACGGTCATCCAGAATACCGGCGCCAACGTGCTCATCCAGAATGCGACTGTCCTGAACGTGCACTTTGGGGATTGAGTGATGAAATCCGTCGCTGTGTGCATCGCGCTCTCGTGCGGGGTCTTGATGTCGGCCGCGCTCGCGGATCCGATCGACATCGCCGATCCTTCTGGCGGGTACTACGCGTTGCACGTGACGAGCCTGAAAGAAGCCCGCTTCAAGCGGACCGTCAGGCAGCAGTACGACTTCAGTTGCGGCTCGGCTGCGTTGGCGACGCTGCTGACGTATCAATACGATTTTCCGGTCACCGAACAGCAGGCCTTCGCCGAAATGTTCGAGCACGGCGACCAGGAGAAGATTCGCAGGGAAGGTTTCTCTCTGCTCGATATCCGCAATTTTCTGACATCGCGAGGCTTCGAGGCTGACGGTTATGAGGTTCCGCTGGAAAAACTCGAGCAGACCCAAACGCCTGCGATCGTGCTGATCGTCGAACATGGCTATCACCACTTCGTCGTCGTCAAGGGGGTACGCGGTGGGCGGGTCCTGGTAGGCGATCCCGCCACCGGCACGCATGCCATGTCGAAGGAGAGTTTCGAGGAGAAGTGGCAAGACCGCGTGCTGTTCGTCATTCACAACCGACATGAACAGTCGAGGTTCAATGATCTGCGGGACTGGCATGTCGCGCCGGACGCCCCGCTGTATACGGGCATTCCACGCGAGGGTCTGTTCAGTGTGGTGGTTCCGAAACTCGGCCCAGGTGAATTCTGAGAGCGATGATGAGACCCGAACATCTAAAGCTCGCGAGCATCGTCACGATGGTATGCGGTGCCATGTCGTCCCTGGGTGCGGGCGCGGCGAGCAGCGAATCGCCGACCATCGCGACGGGACGGATCATACCGATGCGCAATCCAGCGCTGGACGCCGCTTCGAATATGACGGATGGCGTGGCGCAGGATACTGCACTGGTGACGTCAGGCGATGCGCCTGATGTAGTCGTGCAGGCGGACGATGCAGGCGTCGCCCCGGTGCCGGAAGCAGCGCCGGTTGCGCAGGGCAGTGCTGTGCCGGACGTCGTGTACACGGCACGCACGGCGGTGCTGTCGACACTGGACGTGGCGCCGGTAACGAGCGCTCTGCCTGATGCAGTGCGTGTACCGGACGTGTCGGTTGCATCGGCACAGGATGACGCGCCGGTAATGGGTGCGGTGCCTTATGCGGTGCGTGCGCCGGATGTGTCGGTCGCGTCGGCACAGGATGACGCGCCGGTAATGGGTGCGGTGCCTGATGCAGTGCGTGTGCCGGATGTGTCGGTCGCGTCGGCACAGAATGATGCTCCGGTGACGAGCGCTGTGTCTGATGCCGTGCATGTGCCGCACGTGCTGGTTGTTTCTACACAGGATGTTGCGCCCGCGATGGGTGCTGTGCCGAAGTTTGCGAGCATGCCGGACATGCCGGTTGCGTCGACACAGGATGTTGCGCCGGTGACGAGTGCCGTGCCTGACTCCGTTCTTGTGCCGAAAGTGCCAGCTGTATCGGCACAAGACGTTGCACTGGCGACGAATGCCGTCCCGGACGCCGCGCGTATGCCGACTGTGTCGGTAAAGGTTGTCGTCCCGGTGATGAGCGCTGTCCCGGTTTCCGCTCAGGTGGCTGAGGCGCAGGCTACATCGGCACAGCATGCCGCACGCGCAGAAAGCACCGCATCGGATGCCGTGGGTGTGGCGGATATACCAGTGGTGTCTGCGGCGGGACTCGCACCCATCACGGGAAGTGTTGCACCGGGCGCCGCCGTGCCCGGACCGGACACGCAGGTGGTTGCGTCGGCAAAGAACGTCGCGCGAGAGGCGCCTGGCGCCTCGCCTCACGTTGCACAAACGGTGAGCCCGATGGTCGCGCCCGCAAAGATTGCCATGCCAGCGATGGCAAACGCCAAACCGGACGTGGTGCGCCCAATGGGAGTCGCGGCTACCCCGTCAGCGAGTGACGGCCTGCTCGCACGTGCCGCGGCGCTGAACCTGAAGGTCTCCATGGATGTGCCCGTTCAGTCGGCGCAACGCGCGCCGTCGGCAGCCACCGGTCAGAAGGTCGAAGCGACCACCGACGGCAAGCCTGCGCGCGCAGCGCAAAAGCACGACGATGCCGACGCCTGGGCATCCGCCGACCTCGTAGCAGTCGACGAGTCCCGTCTGGACAACATGCGCGGCGGGTTCGACCTGCCGTCGGGTCTGGTCGTGTCATTCGGCATTTCACGCGTCGCTTTCGTCAACGGCAACCTCGTTTCGTCGACGAGCTTCAACATTCCGAACGTCGCCCAGATGACCCCGCAGCAGGCGCAGATGCTGGCCAGCGCCAATAGCGGAGCGCTCGTCCAGAACGGGCTAAACAACACCGTGCAGCCGGGCGCGTTGCCTGGGGTGACCGGAGCTGTTATTCAGAACACGTTGAGCAACCAGCAGATCCAGGCCCTCACGACAATCAACACGAGCGTTAATTCGCTCGCGGCGTTCAAGGCAATGAACATCGGTACGACGCTGAACAGCGCGCTGGCAGCCGCCGTGCGCCCCCGCTAGACAGATCGGGGTGGATGCCAGCCGCGCGGATCGCGAAACCTGGAGACCGCTCAGAAGGCAATCGGCACGCGCATCGTAAGGGTAACGTCTGGCGTGTCACGTGTCAGACCTGCGCCGATCGAGAAGTTGAGTGTGGTTTTCGGCGTCAGCCGGTATGAATAGCCAATCAGTAACGTGCCAAGAATGGTTCGCACCGAGCCGGTTACGGTCTCACCGTTCTGGCTGGTCGGCTGGATGATGCTCATGTCATAGCCGATACTGACCGACGCCTTCTCGTTCAGCGCAAGGCCCATCCCGATGTTGAATCCCCAGATGTCGCCCGGTTGAACCTTGCCGAGGTCCTGATGCACGCCGTCTATGAGCGTCAGACTCTCGTCTTTTCCGAAGCTGTGCAGATAGCTGAAGTTGCCGAAAAACACGACCGGGTCGGTCGGGAAGAGCCAGGTGAGACCCGGCTGGATCGCGAGGAACCCGGAGCCGGTCGGCTGGTGCAGCGGCAGGCCGGTTCCGGTCGTATTGGCGATACACCTCGTGACGCAATCGGTCGTCACGTCGAACGGACTCTTGCCGGTAGCGGTCTTGAAGCGCAGCCAGCCGACATAGTAGAACTTGTCGGGGCCGCCCTGGTTGAACTGATAGCGCATCGTCATTTCGACATCGCCGATGCCGTTGCCGTTGCTGCTGATCACGCTGTTCGAAGCGGCACCGGTGAAGATCTCGCGGGCTACGGTATCGTTGGTCTGATACACGTACGGCACGCGGACTTCAAACTCCAGCCGGTTCGTGATCCCGTAGCGAAGGGCAACGCCGCCTGTCAGCGTGGTCGTCTTGACCTGGCTCACATTGATAAGCCCGATCAGCAACGCAGGGATGATTGTGTACCCGACGAGCGAGAGCTGATTTTCCGACGAATACGCAAACTGGAAGTACGGTTCGACCACGAGCGTATGGCGTGGCGTAAGCACGCCAGGCTGGTCGAAGATCGGAGCGACCGCAGGCGGGCGCGTGTCCGCCACGGGCGCCTGGCCGACCGGTTGATTCTCTGCACCCGCAGCGGGTTGTTGAGCGTTGCTGCCGGCGTTCTGCGCATTCTGGGCCTGGTCTGCCGTGACGGCTTGCGCCGCTGCAGTCGCTCCGCCTGTTGCCGCCGCGCCGACCGGCAGTCCGTTGGCATCTTCTCCGCCCGTGGCTCGCTGCGTTTCGAGCCTGCCGGTATCCAGCGCACGGCTGATCCGCGCGATGCCCGCCTCTTCGTCGGCGAGCTTGCGCTTGAGGGCGTCGATTTCCTTCATGCGCTGGTTGAGTTCTGCGCGCAATGCGTTGACGTCAGCCTGGCTGGGCGGGTTGGCCTGGGGGGGCTGATTCGTCTGGGTGGCCTGGGTGGCCTGATCGGCCGGATTTGCCTGATCGGGCTGATTCGGCTGGTTGGGCAGACTGGCTTGCCTTGCCTGCTCGGCTTGCGTCTCGAGTGACTGTGCGTGGCCTTCGGCGCTGAACAGCAGTAACGCCGCGTAGCTGATGACACCGATGCGTCGGTATGGCACGCTCTTCATGGTTCTGTCTCCATGATAAGGCTTGCAGGTCCACCCCGGTTTTGGTTCGGCAGCGAGCCAGGGCTAGCGACTATGACGTCCAGTTGTCGGGCTCTGAGCTTGGACGAAAATTCATCACGGGTGCCTTGTTCCGGCAGCACGGTGAGTACTTGGCCATGCACATGGAGATGAGCGGAAGAATTGACCGCACTCCATGGAAAGTCTGTTCTTATGGTCCGCCAATCCACATCAACGCGGACCATAAAAGACTAGCGCATGCATGGCCTTAACGCTAATCAGTTGAACCCTGAGATGCGTTATTTCCGCAACAGCCAGACACCCATTTTTCAAAGTGATTGGGACTCCATCTGGTTTGACTTGAGAAAAACTCTGTGCGCCAGACCACATATGCGTGCTGTCACGTGCGCGTCATGTCGGCTGGCTGTCGGGCGAGTCCGGCGATTGCCATTTCGCACATGGATTTATCGATGAATACTCCGTTTGCTCATTCACGCGCCGCGTCCGCACACGAGAAAACGGCACTGCACCAATGTGCGGATGCACGGTGCTTTTGCACCCGAAGGGCGCATAATTCGTTTCTGACGATGCCATCGATAGTCACCCGCCGTGGAGGACATCATGCAAGCAAGGAACGAAGAATCAGTAGCCCATCTGCTTAACGATCTCGTCGAGTTTGCGCGAGGGCGATTGCCTGAACCGGCGTTTGCGATCGTCGAGCCGTTTCTGTTGCATTACTATGACTTTGTCGATGCAAGCGACCTGCAAAGCCGCAGCATCGCCGACCTGTACGGCGCCGGCATGGCGCACTGGCAGACCGCCCAGCGCTTTGTTCCAGGCAGCGAGCGGCTGCGGGTCTACAACCCGATTCTCGAACAGCACGGCTGGCATTCGGATCACACAGTCATCGAAATCGTGAATGACGACATGCCGTTTCTAGTCGATTCGGTCTCGATGGCCGTCAACCGGCTCGGGCTCGCGTTGCATTCCGTCGTGCACCCGGTGTTCCGGATCTGGCGCGGCAACGATGGCAGCATCGTGCGCGTCGGTCTGGGTGCCACGGACGCCGCCGATCCACACTCGCAACTGGCCTCCTTCATCCATTTCGAAGTCGACCGGTGCGGCGACGCTGCCAATCTCGAAGCCTTGCGCGGCGACATCGCGAAGATGCTCGGCGATGTGCGGGCGGCCGTCGAAGACTGGCCGAAGATCGTCGAGATCGCGCGCGACACCGTCAAGGAAATGAAGGCCCGTGAAAGCGGTGCCGATGGCGCCGAGGCGCGCGCTTTCGTCGAATGGATGGTGGCCGATCATTTCACGTTCCTTGGTCAGCGCGACTACGATCTGGTGCCGGTCGACGGCGGCTTCGGGCTGCGTGGCGTGCCCGGCACCGGCCTTGGCATCCTGCGCGAAACGCTGCGTGCGGCAAGCGCGGCGGAGATCGCCCCGTTGCCCGCCGCGGCCGCCGACATTATCGGCGCAGCATCGCCCATCTTCATCACCAAGGCGAATTCGCGCGCGACCGTGCACCGGCCGGGCTATCTCGACTACGTGGGCGTGAAGCGGGTGGGGCCGGACGGCAAGGTGAACGGCGAACGACGCTTTATCGGACTGTACACGTCGACCGCCTATTTCGGATCAACCGCGGATATTCCGATCATGCGCCGCAAGTGCGCGAATATTGTCAAACGCGCGGGATTTCTGCCAAAGGGGCATCTCGCGAAATCGCTCGTGACGGTACTCGAGACGTGGCCGCGCGACGAACTCTTCCAGACCGACGAAGAAGAGCTGTACGACGCCGCGCTCGGCGTCCTGCGTCTTCAGGAACATCAGCGCACGCGCCTTTTCGTGCGGCGCGACCGCTTCGGCCGGTTCGTGTCTTGCCTCACCTTCGTGCCACGCGAGAAGTACAACACCGATCTGCGCCGCCGCATCGCGAAGCTGCTGATGAGCGCGTTCAATGGGACGAGTGTCGAGTTCACGCCGCTGTTGTCGGAGTCGGCGCTCGCGCGGATTCATTTTGTGGTCCGCGCCGAGCCTGGCGCGATGCCGGACGTCGACACGCGCGAGCTCGAAGCGCGGCTCGTGCAGGTTACGCGCCGCTGGCAGGACGATCTGGCCGACGCGCTGCTTGAAACGTTTGGCGAGGAGCAGGGCAACGCTTTGCTGCAACGCTATGCCGATTCCTTTCCGGCGGGCTATCGCGACGACTATCCCGCACGCACGGCGGTGCGCGATATCGACCTGATCGAACGCCTGCAGGGCACCGAACGGCTCGCGATGAATCTGTATCGCCCGATCGAGGCGGGGCCGCGCGCATTCCGTTTCAAGGTCTATCGCGCGGGCGAGCCGATTGCCTTGTCGCGCAGCCTGCCGATGCTCGAACATCTGGGTGTGCGGGTCGACGAAGAGCGGCCGTATCTGATCGAAGCGCCGGGTGTGACGCCCGCATGGATTCACGATTTTGGGCTGGAGCTGGCCGACGATGTCGAATTCGATATCGAGCACGTGAAGGATCTGTTCGAAGACGCGTTCGAGCAGGTCTGGACGGGTGAAATCGAAAACGACGACTTCAACCGTCTCGTGCTGCGCGCGCAACTCGACGCACGCCAGGTGACGATCCTGCGCGCGTATGCAAAATATCTGCGTCAGGTAGGGTCGACCTTCAGCGACGCTTACATCGAGCGGGCGTTGACGGGCAATCCGGAGATCGCAAAGCGGCTGGTCGAACTGTTCGTGACACGCTTCGATCCGGTGCTGGGCGAGACGCGTGAGGCGCGGGTAGAGGAGTTGCTGAAAGCGATCGGCAGCGCGCTCGACCAGGTCCCGAATCTCGATGAAGACCGGATTCTTCGCCAGTTTCTGGGCGTGATCAATGCGACCCAGCGGACCAACTATTACCGGCACGATGTGCATGGTCACCCGAAACCGTATCTGTCGTTCAAGTTCGATCCGGCGGAGGTGCCGGGGCTGCCCGAACCGAAGCCGATGTTCGAGATCTGGGTGTATTCGCCGCGCGTCGAAGGGGTGCATCTGCGCGGCGGACGTGTTGCACGCGGCGGCTTGCGCTGGTCGGATCGTCGCGAGGATTTCCGCACTGAGGTGCTCGGCCTGATGAAGGCGCAGATGGTGAAGAACGTCGTCATCGTGCCGGTCGGCTCGAAAGGCGGCTTTGTCGTGAAAAATCCGCCGCCACCTTCCGATCGCGACCTGTGGCTGCGGGAAGGCGTCGCGTGCTATCAGACCTTTCTGCGCGGCCTGCTCGATGTGACCGACAACCGCGTGGGCGGCGCGATCGTGCCGCCGCCGGAAGTCGTGCGCCACGATCCGGACGATCCGTATCTGGTCGTCGCCGCCGATAAGGGCACGGCCACATTTTCCGACTACGCCAACGCGATTTCGCAAGAGTATGGTTTCTGGCTCGACGATGCGTTCGCCTCCGGTGGCTCGGTGGGCTACGACCACAAGAAAATGGCCATTACCGCGCGTGGCGCATGGGAGTCGGTGAAGCGGCATTTCCGTGAGATGGGCGTCGATACACAGACGATGAATTTCACGGTGGTCGGTGTCGGCGACATGTCGGGCGACGTGTTCGGTAACGGCATGCTGCTGTCGCCGCATATCTGCCTAGTCGCCGCGTTCGATCATCGGCATATCTTTCTCGATCCCACACCCAATCCGGCGACGAGCATTGTCGAACGCGGCCGGATTTTTGCGCTGGAGCGTTCGAGCTGGGCCGACTACGATACGTCGTTGATCTCGGCGGGCGGCGGTGTGTTTCCGCGTACGGCGAAGACGATCCCACTTTCGCCAGCCGTGCAGACGGCACTCGGTATCAATGCAGCCGCGCTCGCGCCGAACGAACTCATACGCGCGATCCTGATGGCGCCGGTCGATCTGCTCTACAACGGCGGCATTGGCACTTACGTGAAGGCGAATCACGAGACGCACGCGCAGGTGGGCGACAAGGCTAACGACGCGGTGCGCGTGAACGGCGCGGATCTGCGCTGCAAGGTGGTCGCCGAGGGCGGTAACCTCGGGCTCACGCAATACGGGCGCATCGAGTTCGCGCAGCGCGGGGGCCGTATCAATACCGATGCGATCGACAATTCCGCGGGCGTCGACTGTTCGGATCACGAGGTCAACATCAAGATACTGCTTGGTCTCGTCGTGGCGGACGGCGAAATGACCGAAAAGCAGCGCAACGCGCTGCTCGCGGAGATGACCGACGAAGTCGGCCTGCTCGTGCTGCAGGACAACTACTACCAGACGCAGGCACTTTCGATCGCAGGGCGCTACGGGGTCGAGATGCTCGATCCGGAAGCACGGTTGATGCGTTGGCTCGAACGCGCCGGGCGCCTGAATCGCGTGATCGAGTTTTTGCCGACCGATGAAGAAGTAGCCGAACGCCAGGCCGCCAGACAGGGTCTCACGACGCCGGAGCGTGCGGTGTTGCTGGCCTACAGCAAGATGTGGCTGTACGACGCGCTGCTCGAATCCGATATGCCGGAAGATCCGCTCGTCGCCGGCATGCTGGTCGAGTATTTTCCGAAGCCCCTGCAGAACCGGTTCAGCGCGCCGATGAAGCACCATCCGTTGAAACGCGAAATCCTGGCGACCTATCTGACCAATGCGCTCGTCAATCGTGTCGGTTGCGCGTTCGTGCATCGGCTGATGGAGGAGACCGATGCGCAGCCTGGCGAGATCGTGCGCGCGTGCGTCATGGCGCGTGATGTGTTCGAGCTCGACGACGTATGGCGCAAGATCGATGCGCTCGACAATCGCGTCGCCGACGATGTGCAGGCGCGCATGTTTGTCGATGTGACCCGTCTGCTGGAGCGCGCAGCGTTGTGGTTCATCCGGCAGTTCGAGTCCGGTGCGGTGCACGACGGTGGTGTGGTGGAGTTGCTCGAGCGGTGCCGCGATGCGGTCGAGCGCCTGACGCCGCAGTTGCCACAACTCCTGCCTGAGGCCGATATGGAGGCGCTGTCGGCACGGCAGCGCGAGCTGGTGGAAGCCGGTGTCGATAGCGAACTGGCGATGCGGGTCGCAGGCGGCGATATCTCGGCTGCGCTGCTTGACATCGCCGAAGTATCGGCCGCATCCAATACGAGCCTGGAACTCGTTGCCGGTGTGTACTTCGCACTGGGTACGCGGCTCAACTATGGCTGGATCGCCGAGCGCGCCATGGCGTTGCCGACGCCCACGCACTGGGACATGCTGGCGCGCGCGGCTTCGCTTGCGGAACTGGCGCGGCTCAAGCGGGCGCTTACGACCAGTGCGCTCGCGCACGCATCCGCGCACGACTTGCCGCAGACCCTCGTCGAGATATGGGAGGCGAAGCGCAAGGCGTCGCTGGAGCGATTCGCGCGCCTCTTCGCCGACCTGCGCGCGACTGGCGGCGCGAGCCTGTCGATGCTGCTTGTGATCGTGCGGGAAATGGCGGTGCTGGAGCGGGCGTAACGGGAGCGGGCGAAGTTTCACGCAGGTTCGCGCCGATGTATAACAGCATCGGCGCGACGCGGTGTTGCGCGCTGACTGTACGCATCGCGCGCGGATTGCCCATAATACGGGCTGACGCCATTTCGCACTGAATTTTGGCCCACCGGGTTTTGCCCCACCGTTTTTTTGCCCTTTAACCAGCCATGACTCAAAACACCTCATCGAGCACCGCAGTTCCGCGTCTTACGAGCCTCTCGCATGGCGGTGGGTGCGGCTGCAAGATAGCGCCTGGCGTGCTGTCCGATTTGCTGAAGCGCAGCGTGCCGTTACCTGCGTTTCCCGATCTACTGGTCGGCAGCGAGACCGCCGACGACGCGGCCGTCTATCGCCTGAACGACGAGCAGGCCATTGTCGCGACCACCGATTTCTTCATGCCGATCGTCGACGATCCCTACGATTTCGGCCGGATTGCCGCGACCAATGCACTGTCCGACGTGTACGCGATGGGCGGCAAGCCGATCCTCGCGCTGGCGCTGGTGGGCATGCCGATCAACGTACTGCCGCACGACGTGATCGCGGCGGTGCTGCGCGGCGGCGAAGACGTGTGCACGCAGGCCGGCATCCCGGTTGCGGGCGGCCATTCGATCGATTCCGTCGAACCGATCTACGGCCTTGCAGCGCTGGGCGTCGTGCATCCGCAGCGCGTGAAGCGCAACGCGGCGGCGCGTGCCGGTGATGTGCTCGTGCTCGGCAAGCCGCTGGGCGTCGGTGTGCTGTCGGCGGCGCTGAAGAAAGACCAGCTGGACGAGGCCGGCTACGCCGCGATGATCGCCACGACGACGAAGCTCAACCGTCCCGGCACGGGCCTCGCCGCGCTGCCGGGCGTGCATGCGTTGACCGACGTGACGGGCTTCGGCCTGCTCGGTCATACGCTGGAACTGGCCCGCGGGGCGGGCTTGAGCGCGCACCTGCGCTATGCGGATCTGCCATGGCTCGCGGGTGTGGAGGCGTTTGCGTCGGCGGGTGTCTTCACGGGCGCTTCGGGACGCAACTGGGCTTCGTATGGCGAGAGCGTGTCGCTCGGTCACGGCTTACCGGAAATCGCACGTCCGTTGCTGACCGATCCGCAGACGTCCGGCGGTTTGCTGGTTGCTTGCGCGCCCGATACGGTCGACGAGGTGCTGGCACTGTTCCATGCCGATGACTTCGATCGTGCGACGGTGATTGGCGAGATGCGTGACGGCGCGCCGCGAATCGTGGTGGGGTGAGATTCACGCGGGTTCGGGTTTCATTGCATGTCGAGTTCACTGACCGCACCTTCCTGCGTCGATGAAAGAAGCCTGTTGGCAGCTGGACCCGCTTCACAGGATCAGTGCGGAGCACGAGTGCGTGGGGCCCGGTTCAGGTTCTTGAGCCTCGCCTGATGATGTCTTGCGCTGAATCGTTTGAGCACGCTGGCGGCGTGCGGGTCTCCGAAATGAAACAGCGCGGTGCAGCGCACGCTTTCAGGCAGGCAAGGCCGGTTGGCATGCAACGATCGCATGCCCCAGAAGAAATAGATGTTCCCCGGCTGCATCGGAATGGCGCGCGCGGACAGCCAGCGCTGAACAAGCGGCAGGCGCCAGATCGCACGGCACAAAGCGTTCTCGACCACCGCCTTCTCGAGAACGTTGACTATCGCGTGACGGCGCACGCGACGCAGGTTCGGGTACAGGATGAGATCACCACGCGGTTCGTCTGCGCCGTCTGGAATGATGAGCGGCACGAGCGCCGTTACGACGTACGAATCGTAATGAAAAAGACCGGAGTGCTTGAGACCGATTGTTCCGGCCAGCACCCGGAGAGACGAGGTGACCTCGACGTCTGGGGCTGCACGCCGCATCGCGTGTTCCCACAATGAGGCGAGGATGTCATGGAACGCGGACGAGCGGGCCAGTTCAGCGAGCGGGCTCGCAACGATCCACTCGCGACCAGTCAGTCCGAAGTACTGGTTGTCGCGCTGGTGCAATTGGCACTTGATGTAGTCCCGTGCCTTGTCGAGCATCGCTGCTGGAATGACATCGCGCAGAACCGCAACGCCGGACGTGTCTAGTGTCTGGGCCAATCTGTTGATGTCAGCGGCGGGCAATGTGGGCAGTTCCGCACGACTGATGAGCTCGCAACCCAATTCTTGCATTACCGGCCCCCAATTCCATCGAGCGCGCGCAGATTCCTGCGTACCAGCGAATACTATTCCGGCATTCCGCAGACTTATGTGCCCCTTCTAACATACGATGATTGATCCCGCGAGGCGATCGCGGTCTATGTGGAAGCGGAGCATGACCGCCACGATGACGCCTGAGGGACAACGTTTATCCGGAGCAGGTGACCGGCACTGAGGTCAAGGCGCGCTACGACGCTATCGTCGCCTCGCTCGGCAAGGAAGAATATAAGCCGCGCACCATCACGGAAGCGGACGACGCGACCGCGAAAGCCGTGCTCGGGGCCTTGAAGTCCGGGACCACGTTTGATGCTCTCGCGCACCAGTGCAGCACGAATTGTTTGTTCAATCTTTTCGCGGCACGTCTGCCCGGCGTGTACTGTCCGCTAGAACGCAGTGCCTTTGAGATTGGACAGGCAACGCAGATCCAGGAATAATCTATTAGGATAACGATGCAGAAATTATCGATGACTGTTCGCCGTCTTGCCGTCGAACCTTTGACGTGACGTGGATAGCCGGACGCCCGGTCATCGAATTCCCGATTCGCTCACCGCCACATGCGATAGCTCACCATCGGTGCACGATAGGCATACACGCGTGGTGCGCCCCAGTAGGGGCTGTAAACCTGATACGGAACGGGTTGAGCGACGACTGTCTGGACCACGGGCGCCTCCACGTACTGGGGCTGGGTGTAGACAGGAATGTACTGGACAGGGGGCGGAGGCGGTGGTGCGTACGCCTGTTGCACGTACATCGGCTGGCTATCATCATCGAATGTGGGTGCCTGCACAAATTCGGGCGCCTGCTGATACTGCATCGGCGCCGCGGGCGCATACTGCGGCTGCTGGTACACCTGCCTGTATTGCGGCTGCGGTACCTGACGTTGCACGTACGGGCGCGGTTGGGGCTGGGCTTGGGGTTGCGGTCGCGGCGGGACTGTCGTGTAGTTCGGGTTGTCGTCGTCCGGAACACCCGGCGGCAGCGGAGGGACATCCACCCGGGCAACCTGCTGCTTCGCGGGTTGCCGTTGACCGTGGTTGTGCGAGTCAATCATGGCGTTGTAATCCGCCTGATCCTGCTTGCCGCGGTTGATGTAGCCGTTGCGATAAGCCCGGGCCACGTCGGACATCTTCGCGTTCGGATCTTCCTTCATGCCGTCTGCATTGACCTGATACTCGTCCGGACTGAGCGAGCCAGCCGGCACATCGTCGCTGCTATCCATGGCTTCAGGGACGCCAGCCCACGCGGGGTTAAATTGTAGCGATAGCGCCAGTGCCACCGCCGACAGCTTTACCCCTGAAAGCGTCTCTATTCTCATGATCCACCTCGCGGCCAATTAAGATTTTTGAAAGCCACAAACAAGATCTGGTACCCCGAACGATTGTTATTTTCTAGCATATTCCTTCGCAGTCGACAGGTTTTTTTTCTGGAAATAGGGTTTACCGCTCACATGGGAGATGGCTCCTTCAGGAGCCTCACGGCAGTCCCGCCAGCCTCGGTAACGACTTGCCGCACTTTTTGCTCGCGCACCCAGATTCATCGTTCCACATTCCTGACGGTGGAAGCAACGAGCGCTCGAGCGCGAAACTACCCCGACGGCAAGCACCTCCGCCAACACAGCGGGAGAAACAAAAAACGCCCATCACAACCTATACTCACCATCGACCGCGATAGAAGAACAGGGCGTATCGCAATAGAGCGCAAACACCAGCAACGCAGACAAAAAAGGAAAGGACAAACCGGATGTTGACCCGAACCTTAACGGCGCTGACAGCTTTGTCGCTGGCAGGATGCGCAGCCATGACAGCATCACAGCCGGGTGCCCAGAGCGCCGATGCCTTCGCCCAAACCGGCGAAACCGCGCCACACGCGCGTCACGTCAAAGTGATGATCGTCTCGATGTTCGCACCCGAGGGCCAGGTATGGCTCGACCACCTCGGCCCGTGGCAGGACATCCCGGTCGCGGGTCTCTCACCCGACTACCCGGCAGTCCACTGCAACAACCAGGACGTCTGTGTTGTCACAACCGGCATGGGCCATACGAACGCGGCCGCATCGATCATGGCGCTCGCATTCTCACCGCGTTTCGATCTGCGCGACACGTACTTCATGGTCGCCGGCATCGCCGGTATCGACCCGCTGCGCGGCACGATCGGCTCGGCAGCGTGGGCAAAATATCTGGTGGACTTCGGCATCCAGTGGGAAATCGACGCGCGGGAGAAGCCTTCGAAATGGCGCTCGGGCTACCTTGGCATCAACACAAAAAGCCCGACGGAGATGCCGCCGCTCGACTATCGAACCGAGGTCTTCCAGCTCAATCCGCAGCTTGCCGATGCGGCCTACGCGCTGTCGCGCAATCTGACGCTCTCCGACAATCCGCAGGCGCAAGCCGCTCGCGCGAAATACCGCTACGCGCCAGCGAACCAGCCGCCCACCGTTATCCAGTGCGACACGCTGGCAGGCGACACATGGTGGTCCGGCAAGGCACTCGGCGACCGGGCGCGTGAATGGACGAAAATCGTGACCGACGGCAAAGGTGTCTATTGCACGACGCAGCAGGAAGACAACGCGACCTACGAGGCCTTAAAGCGCGCGGCAGCCGCGCATCGCGTCGACCTGAACCGCATTGCCGTATTGCGCGCAGGCTCGGATTTCGACCGTCCGCATAACGGGCAGTCGAGTGTTGATAACCTGCTGAACTACCAGGCACAAGGCGGTTTCGCGCCGGCCATCGACAATCTGTATCGTGCCGGCAATCCACTCGTGCAGGACATCGTCACGCACTGGGACGAATGGCGCAGCGGTGTGCCGCGCCGTTGAATCGTCGCGTCAGCTTAGTGTTGCGCCGGCCGAAACGGCACCCATACGGGCGTGTCGGAATTCCAGTGATCGAGTTCCGAAGGATTGGCATTGCTCATGATTTACTCCACGAAAGTCATTGCCTGAACGGCATTGCATCCAGCCACCGACGCAGTGCAGTTTCAGAGAGTGCCGCGTGATCCTGCAACGAGGTCGCGCGGCGTCCTCGTTACTGGGCGGCCTGTTGTACCGAGCCGGCTACGCGCGTCGTGTCGCCGCCAGCCTGGACAGCCAGGCGTTCGGCCTGCGTGCGGCCGATGAGGCCTTGCTCGGGATAGCTGGTCTTGTTCAGCGAAGGCAGCGTGCCTTGACGGTACGAATCAGCAACTTCAGCGCGGACTTCCGCACGGGTTTTCGTGCTCGAACCTGCCCACCACTGATCGTTGTACGTGCCGGCATGGCCGATGCCGCCACCGCCGCCGGCAAAGGCCGGAGCGCTTGCGAGCAGCGACAGAACAAGACCTGCAACGAGATTGCGCTTCATGATTCACTCCTGTCGATTCGTTTGAGGCGCTGTCATCAGCGCTGCGACAGGGTGAAATGTAGGCTTCGGAGGGGTTGGGATAAATCCGGGTTTCGCGAAATGAATTGTCGCGATTCCAGAACAATCGCGGCAGAGGCCGCGATTGCCACACACCATGCGAATCAGGCGACCCACTCGGAGTCGACCGGCGTATCGAGCGCAGGCGCGGATTCGCGCTCTTCGAAAGTGCGCTTCGTGCAGGTCTTGTCGAGGCTGCCCCGGCCGCTCAGAAGCGGGCAGCGATCGAATACTTCCGCGATCCAGTCGACAAACGCCCGCACCTTCGACGACAGATGCCGGCTATGCGGATAGACCACCGAAATGGGCATCGGTAGCGGCCTCAGGTCGGGCAACACTTCAACCAGCTGGCCTGACCGAAGAAGCGGCAGCGCCATGAAAACCGGCGGCTGGATCAAGCCGAAACCCTCGACGCCGCACGTCAAGTAGGCATCCGCATCGTTCACCGAGATGAGGCCCTTCATCTTCACCTCGATTTCCTTGTCGTCGACCTTGAACGCCCAGTCGATGACGCGGCCGGTGCGGCTCGAGAAATAATTCACGGCCCGGTGATTCTCGAGGTCTTCGATCGTCTTCGGGGTGCCGTGTTTCTCCAGATACTCCGGTGCCGCGCACGACACGGCCTCGAACAATCCGATGCGTCGCGCGACCAGCGACGAATCCTGTAGCGCGCCAACCCGCACCACGCAGTCGACCCCTTCCTGCAGCAGGTCGACTGGCCGGTCAGTCAAGCCGAGTTGCAGATCGATGTCCGGATAGCGCGTGTGGAATTCGCACAGGGACGGAATGACGAGCAGCCGTCCGATCGAGCCGGGCATGTCGATGCGCAGCTTACCGTGCGGCTTCCGGTTGCCGAGCTGGAAGCTGGCCTCGGTTTCCTCGACATCCGCGAGGATGCGCACGCAACGCTCGTAATACGCCGCGCCGTCGGGTGTGAGCGACAGACGCCGCGTCGTGCGGTGCATGAGCCGCACGCCGAGAAACGCTTCGAGATTCTGGATGATCGTGGTGACGGACGCCCGCGGCATGTCGAGCGTTTCCGCCGCGCGCGTGAAGCTGTTGGTATCGACAACCCGTGTGAACACCTGCATGGCCTGAAGCCGATCCATGGCAAACCTCCGGATAGGGGCTGGCGCTGCTGGACTGGAATCGCTCAACCGAATAAGCCGATCGATTGTTCAGGGGCGCCGAATTGTGTTGCCGGATTATAGGCATTTATTTGCGAGTCTGCCGAACCCACAATTGGCACCATTCGAGTTTTACGCGCATTGCGCTGGCCCCTATGGATGCTTTCAAGCCGTCATACCCCTTCATCGCCGCCGATGGCGCGCCCGCACAGGCTGTGGCGACGCTTGCCGTGTCGGATGTGGAGATTGAAGGATATGCGCAGGACATCACGCTGCGCCTCTATCGACGGCCGAATAAAACCGCACTGCCGGTACTGCTTTATTTCCACGGCGGCGGTTTCGTGCGCGGTTCGGTCGACGAAGCCGATCCGGCCGCGCGTTATTTTGCAGAACACTTACCGGCGCTCGTCGTGTCGGTCGGCTATTCGCTCGCGCCGCAGTTTCCGTTTCCGGCCGCGCCGGAAGACGCGCATCGCGCCGCGCTCTGGGTTCAGACGCGGGCGCGGGCCTTCGGTGGCAACACGAAGCGGATCGGTGTCGCCGGCCATGATGCGGGCGGCCAGCTCGCGAACTGTCTGGCGTTCATCGCCCGCGATCGCGCCGACGTGCGGATCGACGCGCAGGCGCTCTTCGGCCCGATGCTCGACCCAAGCCTGACAAGGCTCGGCGACGAGAAACGTCTCGGCTCGGACATTACTGCAAGCGAGTGCGCGGCCTGCTATCGCGCGTACCTGCCGAAGGCCTCGCAACGGATACACCCGTACGCCGCACCGCTGGAATCGGCGCGGCTCGCGGGTCTGCCGGCGACGCTCATCATCACCGCGCAAAACGATGTGCTGCACGTCGAGGCGGAGAAATATGCCAGCAGCCTGATCGATGCCGGCGTGCCGACGCAGGTCGTCCGCTATCCGAGCGTGTCGCACTCGGCGCTCGCGGGACACACGGCGGCGCTGGAGGAGGCCGTCCGGTTTTTCCAGTCCCGCTTTGCCGCACGCACTCAACGCTAGTCGACTTCAAAAAACCAACTTTAACCAACGAATCCGGGAGTCTGTCATGTCCATGTTTCCTCTTTCTCGTTCACGTCTAACGATCGCGGTGGTCACCGTCATCGTGCTTGCCGGGCTGGGTACGCTCGGCGCGATCCGGGTGGATGCACGTGCGCCGGCGCAGTCGGCGCCGACTGTCGTGCCTGAAGTGGATGTCGCGACCGTCATCGAAAAGACGATCACCGACTGGCAAACCTATTCGGGCCGGCTCGAAGCGGTGGAGAAGGTCGACATTCGTCCGCAGGTGTCGGGCACGATCGTGTCGGTCAACTTCAAGGACGGCGCGCTGGTGAAGAAGGGCGATACGCTGTTCGTGATCGACCCGCGCCCGTATGCGGCGGAAGTCGATCGCGCCGACGCGCAGCTGGCGGCCGCGCAGGCGCGGATGGGCTACACGCAAAGCGACTGGGAGCGCGCGCAACGCCTGATCGGCGATAACGCGATCGCCAAGCGCGACTACGACGAGAAGCAGAATGCGGCCCGCGAAGCGAGCGCCAACCAGAAGGCCGCGCAGGCGGCGCTGGAAACCGCGAAGATCAACCTCGGCTACACGAAGATCGTAGCGCCGGTGTCGGGCCGCGTATCGCGCGCGGAATTCACGGTGGGCAACGTGGTGTCGGCGGGCGCGAGTGCGGCGCCGTTGACGACGCTCGTGTCCGTGTCGCCGATCTACGCATCGTTCGACGCCGATGAGCAGACGTATCTCCAGTACATCGGCCGCGCCAAGGATGGTCGGAAGGTGCCGGTCGACCTCGGCCTTGCCAACGAAAGCGGCTATTCGCGCAGCGGCTGGATCGACTCGGTGGACAACCGGCTCGACACGTCGTCGGGCACGATCCGCGTGCGGGCGCGCTTCGACAACGAGGACGGCGCGCTCGTGCCGGGTCTCTATGCGCGCATCAAGGTCGGCGGCAGCGCGCCGCATCCGGCGCTTCTGATCGATGACGCGGCTATCGGCACGGACCAGGACAAGAAGTTCGTGTTCGTGGTCGACAAGGACAACCATGTCGCTTATCGCGAAGTGCAGGTCGGTGGTCAACAGGGCAATCTGCGCGTCGTCGCGGACGGTCTGAAACCAGGCGATCGCATTGTCGTCAACGGTACGCAGCGTGTGCGTCCAGGTGCGGAAGTCCGCGCGCACATGGTGCCGATGACCGGCGACAGCAACCCGAACGGCGCACCGCTCGCCCAGACGCAGACGCCGGCGCGCGCGAAAGCAGCAGCGAAGAGCTCGTGAACCCCGTCATGCAGACGATGTTTCGCGCACTTGACGTCTTCGCTCCGCGCAAGCGCTCACATCTCAAGAGCCTCCAATGAACATATCAAAGTTTTTCATCGACCGGCCCATCTTCGCGGGTGTGCTATCGGTCCTGATCCTGCTGGCGGGCGTGATCTCGCTCTTCCAGTTGCCGATCTCCGAATACCCGGAAGTCGTGCCGCCATCGGTCGTCGTGCACGCGCAGTATCCGGGCGCCAATCCGAAGGTGATCGCAGAAGCAGTGGCTTCGCCGCTCGAAGAGCAGATCAACGGCGTCGAAAACATGCTGTACATGCAGTCGCAGGCCAATAGCGACGGCAATCTGACGCTGACGGTCACGTTCAAGCTTGGCACCAATCCCGACCTCGCGACGCAACTGGTGCAGAACCGCGTGAACCAGGCGCTGCCGCGCCTGCCGGAAGACGTGCAGCGTCTTGGCGTGACCACGATCAAGAGTTCGCCGACGCTGACGATGGTGGTCCACCTGATCTCGCCGAACAACCAGTACGACATGACGTACCTGCGCAACTACGCGCTCCTGAACGTGAAGGACCGTCTCGAGCGGATCCAGGGCGTGGGCCAGGTGCAGCTGTGGGGTGCGGGTGACTATGCGATGCGCGTGTGGCTCGATCCGCAAAAGGTGGCGCAGCGCAACCTGACCGCGACCGAGGTCGTCAACGCGATCCGCGAGCAGAACATCCAGGTTGCGGCCGGCCAGGTCGGCGCCTCGCCTTCCGTGCCGGGCACGCCGCTGCAGTTGTCGGTGAATGCGCGCGGGCGTCTGACGACCGAAAGCGAATTCGGCGACATCATCGTCAAGACCGCGCCGGATGGCGGCGTCACGTACCTGCGCGACCTTGGACGCATCGAGCTTGCCGCTTCGGAATACGGACTGCGTTCGCTGCTCGACAACAAGCCGGCGGTCGCGCTCGCGATCAACCAGGCTCCGGGAGCGAACTCGCTCGCGATCTCCGACGAAGTCCGCAAGCAGATGAAGGAACTGCATGAGGACATGCCGGCGGGCGTCGACTACAAGATCGTTTATGACCCGACGCAGTTCGTGCGCTCGAGTATCGAGGCGGTGGTGCATACGCTGCTCGAAGCGATCGCGCTCGTCGTGATCGTGGTGATCGTGTTCCTGCAGACGTGGCGTGCGTCGATCATCCCGCTGATTGCGGTGCCGGTGTCGATTGTCGGGACGTTCTCGCTGCTGCTCGCGTTCGGTTTCTCGATCAACGCGCTGTCGCTGTTCGGAATGGTGCTGGCGATCGGGATCGTGGTCGACGATGCCATTGTGGTCGTCGAAAACGTCGAGCGGAACATCGAAAGCGGGCTCAGTGCGCGCGATGCAACCTACAAGGCGATGCAGGAGGTAAGCGGGCCGATCATCGCGATCGCGCTGACGCTGGTCGCCGTGTTCGTTCCGCTCGCGTTCATGAGCGGTCTCACGGGCCAGTTCTACAAGCAGTTCGCGATGACCATCGCGATCTCGACGGTGATTTCGGCATTCAACTCGCTGACGCTTTCGCCTGCCCTGTCGGCGATGCTGCTGCGCGGCCATGGCGAGAAGGAAGACTGGTTGACGCGTGTGATGAATCGCGTGCTCGGCCCCTTCTTCAGGGGCTTCAACAAGGTGTTCCATCGCGGTTCTGAAGCTTATGGTCGCGGTGTGAAGGGCGTGCTGGGCCGCAAGGGCGCGATGCTCGTGGTCTATGCGGTGCTGCTCGGTGCGACGGCGTTCGTGTCGCACATCGTGCCTGGCGGCTTCGTGCCCGCGCAGGACAAGGAGTATCTGATCGCGTTTGCCCAGTTGCCGAACGGCGCGTCGCTCGATCGCACCGAAAATGTGATCCGCGATATGAGCGACATCGCGCTGAAGCAGCCAGGGGTCGAGAGCGCGGTTGCGTTCCCGGGGCTGTCGGTGAACGGCTTCACGAACAGTTCCAGCGCGGGCATCGTGTTCGTCACGCTCAAGCCGTTCGCTGAGCGCGGCAGCAAGGCACTCTCCGCAGGCGCTATCGCGGGGGCATTGAACCAGAAGTACGGCGCCATCAAGGACTCGTTCGTCGCGGTGTTCCCGCCGCCGCCGGTGCTGGGCCTCGGCACGCTCGGAGGGTTCAAGCTCCAGCTTGAGGATCACGGCGCGCTCGGGTACGCGGAACTGAACAAGGCAACCGAAGCGTTCATCAAACGCGCCTCGGCCGCGCCTGAACTCGGCCCGACCTTCTCGAGCTACCAGATCAACGTGCCGCAACTGAACGTCGACCTGGACCGCGTGAAGGCGAAACAGCTCGGCGTGCCAGTGACGGATGTGTTCGACACGATGCAGATCTATCTCGGCTCGCAGTACGTGAACGACTTCAACCGCTTTGGCCGCGTGTATCAGGTGCGGGTGCAGGCTGACGCGCCGTTCCGTCAACGCGCGGACGACATCATGCAACTGAAGACGCGCAATGCCGCCGGTGAAATGGTGCCGCTGTCGTCGCTCGTCACGGTCACGCCGACGTACGGCCCGGAAATGGTGGTGCGCTACAACGGCTACACGGCGGCCGACATCAACGGCGGTCCGGCACCGGGCTACTCGTCGGGTCAGGCACAGGCTGCGGCCGAACGTATCGCGGCGGAAACCTTGCCGCGCGGCGTCAAGTTCGAATGGACCGACCTCACGTACCAGCAGATCCTCGCAGGCAACGCCGGCTTGTGGGTGTTCCCGATCAGCGTGCTGCTCGTGTTCCTCGTGCTGGCCGCGCTGTATGAAAGCCTGACGCTGCCGCTGGCGGTGATCCTGATCGTGCCGATGAGCGTGCTGTCCGCGCTGACCGGCGTGTGGCTCACGCAGGGCGACAACAACATCTTCACGCAGATCGGCCTGATGGTGCTGGTGGGGCTGGCCTCGAAGAACGCGATCCTGATCGTCGAGTTCGCCCGTGAACTGGAACACGATGGCCACACGCCGCTGTCCGCCGCGATCGAGGCAAGCCGCATGCGGTTGCGTCCAATCCTGATGACGTCGATCGCCTTCATCATGGGTGTGGTGCCGCTGGTGCTGTCGTCGGGTGCCGGTTCGGAAATGCGTCACGCGATGGGCATCGCAGTGTTCTTCGGGATGCTGGGCGTCACGCTGTTCGGCCTGATGTTGACGCCGGTCTTCTACGTCGTGCTGCGCACGCTGGCAGGCGGAACGATACATGTGGCACAAAAAGATGCGCCGCACTACACCGGCGGCGGCATGCCGGCGGCGGACGCCTGAGGGAGAAAAAGAAATGAAACGGTTTGAATCCATGCGCGGGTGGGGCCGCGCGGCAGCAAGCGGGCTGTTGTTCATGTTGCTGGCGGCCTGCTCGGTCGAGCCGACCTACAAACGTCCCGATGCACCCGTACCGGCGGCGTTCAAGGAAGCGCCGGTCATCGACGCGAAGGATGCGGGGACGTGGATGCCGGCGCAGCCCGCCGACGACGCGCACCGCGGCGAATGGTGGACGGTGTTCGGCGACGCGACGCTCAACGATCTGGAGAAGCAGGCTGCGGCGGCCAACCAGGACCTGAAGGCAGCAGCGGCGCGCGTGCAGCAGTCGCGCGCGTTGCAGCAGTCCGCGAGGGCGGCGTGGTTCCCATCGATCGATGCGGGGTTCGGGCCGACGCGTGAGCGTCTCTCGCCGGCATCGCAGGGCCTGCCGCAGAACGCGGATGTGCCGACGCAGACGCTCTGGCGCGCGCAGGGCACCGTCGCGTACGAGGCGGACCTGTTCGGTCGCGTCAGTTCGAACGTCAACGCAGCACGCGCCGATGCGCAACAAAGCGAGGCGCTGTTCCGCTCGGTGCAGCTTGCCTTGCAGGCGGATGTGGCGCAGAACTACTTCCAGCTGCGCGAGCTCGACACGGATCAGGATCTGTACCGTCGCACGGTGGCGCTGCGCGAGGATACGCTGAAGCTCGTCCAGCAGCGCTTCAAGGAAGGCGATATCAGCGAACTCGACGTATCGCGGTCGAAGAACGAACTGGCGAGCGCCCGTGCCGATGCAGTGGGTGTCGCGCGGCAGCGGGCGGCATCCGAGCATAGCCTTGCGATTCTGCTCGGCAAGGCGCCGGCGGACTTCTCGTTCCCCGAAACGCCGCTTGCACTCGTGACGGCGCGTGTGCCTGCTGGATTGCCGTCCGCGCTGCTCGAACGCCGGCCCGATATCGCGGCAGCCGAGCGTGCGATGGCGGCGGCGAATGCGCGCGTCGGTCTTGCGAAGTCGGCGTTCTTCCCGAAGCTCGATATCACCGGCGCGTTCGGGTTTGAGTCGGCGACGCTCGGCGACCTCTTCATGTGGTCGAGCCGTGCGTTCCTGCTCGGGCCGTTTGCAGGCACGGCGCTGACCGTGCCGATTTTCGATGGTGGCCGTCGTCAGGCCGGGCTCGATCAGGCGCGCGCGAAGTATGACGAAGATGTCGCGCAGTATCGTCAGCAGGTGCTCGTGGCGTTCCGCGAAGTCGAGGACAATCTGGCCGACCTGCGGCTGCTCGACGACCAGATGCGTGAGCAGAACGATGCGGTGAACGCGTCGGAGCGCGCGGCGCATCTGTCGCGCACCCAGTATCAGGAAGGGCAGGTGAGCTATCTCGACGTGATCGACGGCGAGCGGCAGGTGCTGCTGTCGCAACTGCAGGCGAGCCATCTTGCGGGCACGCAGGCGGTGTCGACGGTCAACCTGATTCGCGCGCTTGGCGGCGGTTGGGGCGACGTGAAGCCTGACGCGAACTCCGACCAGGCAGCAAACGGGACGCAGCAGGTCGCGAAGCAATAGACCTTGCCTCGCGTTATGCGGTAAAGCGACAGGCTGGACGGTTCGTCCAGCCTGTCGCCGTTTCAATGCATTGAAAGCAGCAGTCGTTTTGCCGGTCGTCGCTCGCACGGCCCGAACCACGTACGCCGGCAGGACTGGCTCAGCGCCAAAGAAAGTGCGCAGGTCGCGCTCGCGACGTCCAAGGCGAAAATCCTCGCGCACCGCGCGCGTCCACACGCTGCACGACCCTCTCGACTACCGATTGCGCGACGTCGGCCGCTACGCGCTCAACGGGACATTGCCGGACGTTTCTTTGTACACTTGAGGTCGCCTGCAACGCCAGCTGGCAGGCGTTCCATCCCCCTCGAGAGACGACCGGCTTGCCATTCAAACTACCCACCACTGCTACCGCGCCGTTCTGCCCGTCCGAGGTCAAGGGCTCAGTGTTCGTACCGCAAGGCGCGCCCTTCTGGAAGAAGATCCTTCAGTTCGCGGGCCCGGGCCTGCTGATTTCGATCGGCTACATGGACCCGGGCAACTGGGCGACTGACATCGAGGCCGGCTCCCGCTACGGTTACAACCTGCTGTTCGTGGTGATGCTGTCGAGCCTCGCGGCTATGGTGCTGCAGTGCCTGTGCATGCGGCTTGGCATCGTGACAGGGCAGGATCTGGCGATGCTGTCGCGCGCGCGTTATTCGCCCAATGTCGCGCGGGTGCAATGGTTTCTGGCGGAGATATCGATTGTCGCGTGCGATCTCGCTGAAGTGCTGGGCGGTGCGCTGGCGTTTCACCTGCTGCTGGGTTGCTCGCTGACCACCGGCGTGATCCTGACGGCGTTCGACACGCTGATCGTGCTCGGTTTGCAGGGCAAGAATTTCCGCTCCCTCGAAGCAATCATTCTCGGCCTGATCGCCACGATCGGACTTGGCTATATCGTCCAGCTCATTCTCGTGAAGCCGCACTGGCCGGCGGTCGCGCAGGGGCTCATTCCGTCCTGGCACGCAGTCGGCGAGCGCGAACCGCTGTATCTGGCGATCGGCATCCTCGGCGCCACCGTCATGCCGCACAACTTGTATCTGCATTCGTCGATAGTCCAGACGCGCGTGGTGAAGCGCGACAAGCCGAGCATCGCGTCGGCGATCGGGCTGTCGCGGATCGATACGATCGTTTCGCTGCTGCTCGCAATGCTGATCAACGCAGCAATCCTGATTCTCGCCGCCGCGGCGTTCAATGCGACCGGCCACAATCAGGTCACCGAGATCGAGGACGCCTACAAGCTGCTCACGCCGATCGTCGGCGGCGGCCTGGCCGCAGTGCTGTTTGCCGTCACGCTGCTGGCGTCGGGACAGAGTTCGACGTTCACCGGCACCGTGGCGGGGCAGGTCATCATGGAAGGATTCCTGAACCTGAAGATTCCCTGCTGGCAGCGCCGCTTCATCACGCGTGCGCTGGCGTTGATACCCGCGTTGATCGGTGTGTCGATGTTGGGCAACGGTGCGGTGGGCACACTGCTGGTGGCAAGCCAGGTGGCGCTGAGCCTGCAACTGCCGTTCGCGCTCTATCCGCTGATCCGTATGACGAACGATCGCAACCTGATGGGCGACTTTGCCAACCGGTTGCCGACAAGGCTGCTCGCCTGGATGCTCTTCGGCGTGATCAGCGCGGCGAACCTGTGGCTCGTGGCGCAGACATTCGGATTGTTCAGTTAATTTTGGGGAGAAGCGGATACGTCCCGCCTGGAACGTCTGGAGGGCAAGCCGGCAAGTCGCGCCGGCTCATTTGACAAACGCGGGTGACAAACTCAGATGAAGCTTCGGATGATGAAGCTCAAGCCGCTTCGGCGACCTGCAATGCTTCCTGCTTCGCGGCAGCCGCGGCCTTTTTCGTCTTGCCAGCGCGAGACGGCGGCTGGCAGGCGCCACACACGACATTGCGCTGCAGATCGTGCCGGTGCGCCACAAACTTGCCGCTGCAACGGCAGCAAGGCGTGAGTTGCAGGATATCGGCGTCGAAGAAACGCACGAGGGTCCACGCGCGCGTCAGATCCAGTACCGGATCCGTATCGCTGTGCTGGCAATGCTCCAGATACAGGCGATAGCCCTTCGTCAGCGCATCAAGATGCGAGCAACGCGCTTCCTTCTTCAGGAATAGATAGGTGTTATAGAACAATGAAGCGTGAATGTTCGCGAGCCAGGTCATGTACCAGTCGGCCGAGAAGGGCAGCATGCCCTTCGGCGGCGATACGCCCTTGACCTCGCGATACAGGCGGATCATGCGGTCGCGCGAAAGCGTCAGTTCACTTTCGAGCACCTGCATGCGCGCGCCGAGTTCGATCAGCGCGATGGCGCGGAATACTTCCTGTGCGTCTTCCGTCAGGCTTCGCTTGAGCATCGCTGTCACCTTTTATGCGAACTGCTCTGCGGGCTGTCCTGCAAGCAGGATAGCCGCGTGGGTCGGCGCTACTTCCGCGTGTTTCGCGGTTTGCGTCAACGCCGACAGCATCGTGTGGTCATTGAAGCGGAAGAAGCATAAAAGCTGATCGGAAGCGGCCAGCTTGACGATCTGCGCGAGCGACAGACCGGCAAGCAGATCGGCCAGTTCCGACGACAGTCCCAACCGGAACATCCCGACTGGCTTGTCCTCGCGCAACATACGTTGCGCAAGCATGATGTAAGACAAATTGATCTCGCGGATTGAATCCAGCGTCTCGCTGCTGCGGTCCATTTTTCAGTTTTCCGAAGCCCCGATCTATCTATATGCCGGCTTTTTGCCGTTATCTTTTTTGCCCCGCCGGACACTGAAGATCTCCGGCGTCATCGAATCTTTGATACAAGGTGTTACATCTAGTAACACCTTGGAGCGAATTGTATGAACACAGATTGCGGAAAGCAATCCCTTTCATAAAAAATATCTCAAAAAACCACACTCGATTTCGGTAATGTTTTCATCCAATTGAAACAGTCGAGGTTAAGGCTTTTTTTTGCCAGGAGGAATTCCAGTAGCTGGTCGCAAAGCCTTACCAGGCGGAGTATTATGGTAATCCATAGGGAGTGTGAAAGAAATTCGGGCGGGAACAGGGAAGACAGAGAACAGAAGAGAACTGAAAGATAAGCTGAAATGGCTTACGGTAAAAAATACGGGCTCTGTTGGCGGGTTCCGCTGATGTAATTTGTTACGCCTGCTTTTAGTCAGATGTTACAAACCAAGGGGAATTTGTAACGGCTGGAAACTGGCCGGGCGCGAGCGCTCCATGTTCAGGCCAGACGTAAGCTGCGGCGGGTGCCGGTTATGTTGACGATGAATGCGGCGACGAGTCCCTTACCAGCTGTGCAGGCTGCCTGACACGTTCCCGCTGAAACTGGAGTCATTGACAACCCTGGACGAGACGCTCGCCGCAGCGGGACAAAAGGCCAGCCGCCATTGTGGCAACCAGTGAGTGGGCGGGGACGCGGCTGACCGGTGGGTACAGGTCGGCGAGGGCGGCGGCGGTTATCGCTCGACACGCGATATAGATGGCTGCGCACGTTGTGGCAACCGCCTCGACTTCACTGCGCGTCGTGGAAAATCACGCCCAGCGTGTGTCGATGGCCGGAACGTAGCCGGCTCACGGCGTGACGCAGCTTGACGCGGTAAGGTCCGCGCGTGCCCTGCACAGGGCGATCGTTCACTGCAAAGATAACCGCATCGCCCTTGCCCAGAGGGACGACCTCTGCGCGCGACTGCATGCGCGGACGTTGCTCGGTCAACACGAACTCGCCGCCTGTGAATTCCTCACCCGGCGCTGACAGCAGGATCGCGATCTGGAGCGGAAACACGTGCTCGCCGTAAAGATCCTGATGCAGGCAGTTGTAGTCGTCCTTGCCGTACTGGAGGATTAGCGGAGTCGGACGTAGCTGGCCGGCTTCGTGGCAGCGGCGCAGGAAGGCGTCGTGCGCCGCTGGATAGCGCACGTCGATGTGCATGGCCGCGTTCCAGCGGTTCGCCACCGGCGCCAGATGCGGATAGAGCGCCGTACGCAGGCCGCCGACGATGTCCGGAAGCGGATACGCGTAGTACCTGTATTCGCCACGTCCGAAGCCGTGGCGCGCCATGACGACACGGCTGCGATAGAGTTCGTCGCGGCCATAGAGGGCGGTCAGCGCATCGCATTCGGCCGATGTGAGGAGGTTCGCGATGGTGGCGCAACCGTGGCTATCCAGTTCTTCCTCGGCACGCGCCCAGTCGATCGCATCGACACGCTGCGCAACGGATCCCGCCGTGGCGAACGGGTACGTTTCGCGTGTCGCGTGGTGCACACGCGGTGTGGCACTTCGTGTAGCGATGGCTGCCGGCGGCTCGAGGTCGCTCGCGGGCTCAAACAGCGCCGTCTGATTCATTTCCTGCTCCAGTGAGGGTAACCGATGAGGTTCAGTCTACGGAGTCGCGGGGCGCTTGACACTCCAGGTCTTGCGGTCCAATCCGGTGTGTTTCACTTCACAGATGACGTGCCATGTAGTCGGCGTCGTACAGGACGCCGTCGATGCACATCGCCCCGATTTCCCGCCCGTACGTGCGGAAGCCGAACGATTCGTACAGCCGCCGCGTCGTCTCGTTCGTACTCGCCACGACAAGCTGGATCTGCTGCAGGCCTTCCATCCGCTGGGCCCGCACGAACAGTTCGGAGAGCAGCGCGCGTCCGACACCGCGTCCCGAGGCCTCCGGCGAGACGTACATGCCGCCTGCGGACGCCTTGTGGCGCTTCTTGATTCGTTGTGCGCGAAAAAGCCCGACAATGCCGACGAGCGGACCGCCTGCGCCGGCAAACGCACCCAGCAGAAAGTCGCCTTCGTCGGTGCGCGTGCCCTGCAACGTCGCGTCGTGCAGCGACGGCCCTCGTTGCAGGGCTTCGTCGTAGCTCGTTGCAAACGCTTCGGGATGTGCTTTCAGGCCTTGCAGACGAAGCGTGAAATACGCGTCGCGGTCGTCAGGGCCGAGTTGCCTGACGAGGATGTCGTTGCCTTGATCAGCCACCGCTGTCCCCCATGCTGGTTGTTTCCCTGCATGGTAGCTGATGGTGACGGCCTATCTTCCGCCGTCCTGTTCCGTCGGCGCCTGAGTTTCCGCATGCGCGCGCAGTGCGGCGGCAGTCTGTGGATCGGCGGGAAAAAACGCCTCGATCGCGAGTTCGGACAACGTCACATCGACAGGCGTGCCGAACACCGTCGTCGTGCTGTAGAACGACAGTACGCCAAGCGGCGTGCGCAGCCGCAGCGGAACGGCGATCTGGCCAGCATCAGATGTGCGGTGGTCGTCCGCGGCGAGCGCCCCTGGCGGCGACGGATAGGCGGCCAGTTCGTCGCGCAGGGCGGCAAGGGTCTCATCGGCGCTCACATCGACCTGGCGTTGCAGGCGCGCAAGCACGTGGGTACGCCACGCATGCCAGTTGACGATCGACGATGCGAGGCCGTCAGGATGCAGGCTCAACCGCAGCGCGTTGACCGGCGCTTCGAGCAACGCGGGGCTCGCATTGGCGACGAGCGGCGCGAGCGCGCGGTTGGTCGCGACGATCGTCCAGTGGCGGTCGATCGCGAGCGCCGGGTACGGCTCGTGCCCCTTCAGCACGAGATCGACGGCTTCGCGCGCGGCCGCCAGTTGCGGGTCGGTCAATGGCCGCTCGCGAAAGAGCGGCGCATAACCGGCTGCGACCAGCAGTGCGTTGCGCGCGCGCAGCGGCACGTCGAGGCGCTCGGCCAGATGCATCACCATCTCGCGGCTAGGAACCGCACGGCCCGATTCGACGAAGCTCAGATGCCGCGTCGAGATGTCCGCTTCGGCCGCGAGCAGCAACTGGCTCATGCGCCGACGCTGTCGCCATTCGCGCAGCAGTTCGCCGACGGAGCGGCGGTCCGTCGAGCCACCTGACGGAAGGGACGGGGAGTGAGAAAGTGTGTTCATGTTGCCGATGATAGCCAAGCGCCGCCCCGATTCCATTACTTCTGACGTAATCGACTCCCGCAGGCGCTTCTCCGATCCCGACTAGCCGTTCGGTTTCGTGATGATGGGCCGCGTGGCGAAGCGCCGTGCGGCCGGTTCGCACCGTGGAGTGAGGGCCAGCTGTTTTGATGCACGCCTGTGCAGGCGGCGAATATGCGGTTACCTTACGCAGGCGGACCGCCTGCCGAAGACGGGCTGCATGCCAACCAACCATGAAGGAGATCAAGTGCTGAAGAATCTGGCACGCTGCTGAATGCCGATGTGCTGTACGCGCTGCGCGCGATGGGCCACGGTGACGAACTGGTCATCTGCGACGCGAATTTCCCGTCCGACTCCGTTGCGCGCGCAACCGTGACCGGCAAGCCGCTGCGTCTCGACGGCGTCGATTCGGCCCGGGCGATTCGCGCGGTGCTGTCGGTGTTGCCGCTCGACACGTTTGTCGACCACCCGGCCCTGCGTATGGAAGTGGTCGGCGAGCCGGATACGATTCCCGTCGTGCAACGTGAGGCGCAGGTGGAAGTGAACGCGGCGGAAGGCCGCGACGTGCCGTTTGCGTCTATCGAGCGCTTTGCCTTCTACGAACGTGCGCGCAACGCGTATTGCGTGATCGTGACGGGCGAACAGCGCGGTTATGGATGCTTCGTGTTCAAGAAAGGCGTGCTGCTCGCACCGGACGCTCCAAAGTAAGCTGTTTCTTGAGGAGGCGCCGCGCCCACCACGCGAGCGACCTCGATGCCTTCATCGAAAAGCCGCCTCCGCCGTTCGGGCATACGACATTTCGTGTGACGGCCGCGTCTGCGAAATGCGCACGCGGCCGGCTTGCCTTGCGATCGTCGCGGGTCGCGGCGCGGCGACACATTCCGCTCGATGCGGTGAAAGGAATATGACAAGTTGGCGTGTGCGCAGCAAGCCGGACCCGGATCGCCACACGACGTTCTGGCTGCCGCTGCGGCGCCTCACCCGGGCCGGGCGACGCGTCTTTTCGCTTGGAAAACCTGGGTAATGCACATATTCTGACGACAGCGTCCGGGAACTGTCACTAATCAGCCCGGTCTTCTGCATATTCTTCACAGGAGCCCTCTCATGACGCGTCCCGTCGATTCCGGCGTAATCTTCATCGCACGTATTGCCCTCGCGGTGCTGTTTCTGTGGGGTGGCGTGATGAAGCTGCTTGGCTACGCAGGCTTCGTCGGATATCTGCACTCGAAGGGTGTGCCATTCGTGCAGGTCGCGGCGCCCATTGCTGTCGCTGTCGAAACGCTCGGGGGGGTGTTCCTCGTACTCGGCTTCAAGATCCGGCCGCTCGGGCTCATCATGGCCGTGTACACGGTCGCAACCGCCGTGCTGGGTCACGATTTCTGGAACATTGCCGATGCGGCCGTCCAGCATGACATGCTCATTCACTTCTGGAAGAACATCGGCATTGCCGGCGGTTTCCTGCTGCTTTGCGTGACTGGCGCGGGCCGCATCAGCGTCGACGGCGCGCGTGCGCCGCGCGGCGGATTGAGTGGTTTGTGAACCTGCGGGCTCATAGGCGGACAAAACAGGATGGTGGCGGCGCAGCTCGTTTGCGCGTACTGTTTCTGCAGAGTTTCCCATGTTCGGGGTTGTATATCGATGCAGGGAGCAGACAATGATCCAGGGTTTTGACCAGACGATCGGCGGCAAGGTGATGCGGTTTTGCGCGAGCCTCGGCGAAGGGCCGACACCGCATCGCGTTATCATCAGCGAGGCCGATTCGGCGAAAACACTCGTTATTCTCGATGCCTCCGGGCTGATCGGCGCCATCAAGGCGGAAATCGAAGAGCCCGAAAAGCTTCTCGAAAACGCCATTCGCAAGGTGCAGGAAGAAGGGCTCGTGGAGCGCGCGCTCGATACGGGCCAGATTCAGGAAGCCAGTCTGTAACGCGATATCAGGAAGACAAAGCCCACTGTGCAGTCGCATCGTGGGCTTTGTCTTTTCTGCGCCGGCGGGCAGGCTGCCTTCAGCCTGCATTGCTCGGGCGGTTGGGCGAAGGGGTGGCTGCCCCATCCGGTCTGCGCGCATGAGGCTCTGGATGCACGAGGCAGCCGAGCACCACGCCCGTGAGCAACAGGCCGACGCAGATCGCCGTCGATCCATGCAGTCCCGCGACGATGTTCGTCGCTTCGGCCCCGCTCGCGAGCGCTCCGAACGCTGCCACGCCGATTGCGCCGCCAGCCTGGCGGGCCGTATTCAGTACGGCGGAGGCGGTGGCTGCGCGGCGCGGCTCGACTGTGGCGAGGACGGCTGTCGTCATGGCCGGCACGGCGAGTCCCATGCCTGACGGAATCAGCAGGAACGGCACGAGCATCGCGACAAGCGGCGTCGACGCCTCGATGAAATGCAGCAGACCGTACCCAAGCGCCGCGATCGTTGCGCCGACGATCATCGGTACGCGCACACCGAACCGGCCGACTACCCAGCCGCTGACCACGTTCGAGACGAGGAACCCGCCCGTGAGCGGCAGGAACGCCAGGCCTGCCTGAAGTGGCGTGTCCCCGCGCACACGTTGCAGGTACAGGCTCAGCACGAACACTATACCGTAGTAGGTCAGATTCACGCAGATGCCGAACAGCACGGTGGCACTGAACGTGCGATTGCCGAACAGCGCCAGTGGCAGCATGGGTTCGCGCACGCGGGCCTCGACCGCGATGAAGGCCGCACCCGCGACGAGCGCCAGCATGAATCCGCCTGCCACGAGCGGGTGGGCGAGACCCAGCGGCCGCCATTCAATGACCGCGGCGGTGAACGCCGTGAGTGTCACGACCGCGAGCAACTGGCCCGGCAGATCGATCCCACGCGGACGCTGCTGCGCAACCTGCTGCGATGAGGGCTGGGTTGCGGCGCGCGGTATCCAGGCCCAGGTCGCAAAGAGACCGGCGGCACACAGCGGCAGATTCACGAGAAAGATGCTGCGCCAGCCGAATGCGGCGATCAGCAGGCCGCCGATCACGGGACCCGCCGCAATCGAGATCGCGCCGGCCGCGGTCCAGAGTCCAACGGCGCGTGCACGCAACTTCGGATCGTGGCGGCATGCCTGATTGAGGAGTGCGAGCGAGTTCGGCAGCATGGCGGCGGCGCCCACACCCTGGAGCGCGCGGGCGGCCACCAGCATCGGCGCGTTCAATGAGAGCCCACAGGCGAGTGACGCCAGCGCGAACAGCGTCATGCCGGCCGCGTACGCGCGGCGCGCGCCGAGCCGGTCGCCGAGCACACCGAAAGACAACATCAGGACCGCGAACGCGAGCGTGTATGCATCGACGATCCATTGCAATCCGGCGACACCCGCGTGCAGATCGGCGCCGAGGTTGGCGAGCGCGATGTTGACGATGGTGACGTCGAGCTGTGTGACGACGAAGCCGACGCTGACCGTTGTCACGATGCGGGCGAGTGCGGGCGTAAAAGAGGATCTGGATGAGTTCATGGGACGTAGCCTGAACCATTCCATGGCGGGAAGTTTCGGACCGGCGTGAAGTGTCGATGTCGTCCGCGAACGTACCCGGAAAGCGGAACGGTGCACCGGGAGGTGCGCCGTCGTGAGCCCGCTGCACGTGCCTGAGCCGGTGAGGGCGACGCACCGGGTCAGTCGATCATATGATGTTGCGTTGCCGGCTCAGCCTTTTCGAACGAATTCAGCGCGACGCCGCAGCATCCTTGATGAACAGCGTCGTCAGTGCGCCGACGACGCACAGCGCGCCGACATACAGCGCCGGCGCCATCGGATTCGACTTCATCATTAGCGACACGACAACCGGCGTCAAGCCGCCGAAGATCGCATAGGCGACGTTGTACGAGAACGAGATGCCCGAGAAGCGCACGACCGGCGGAAACGCCTTGACCATCACGAACGGAATCGCGCCGATCACGCCAACGAAGAAACCGCTGACCGCGTAGAGCGGCACGAGCGACGACGTATCGACAGCGAGTTGCTGCATCATCGCGTAGTAGGACACGGCGAGCGCCAGCCCGCCGACGAAGATCGTGCGGCCTGCGCCGATGCGTCCGGCGATCGAGCCGGCGGTGACACAGCCGATCGTCAGGCAGAGCGTCGCCGCGCAGTTTGCAAGCAACGCGGTAGCCGGGTCGATGTGAAACTGCTTCTGCAGCAACGTCGGCGTCATCAGGATCACGACGACGATCGCTGCCGACAGCATCCACGTCAGCAGCATCGATACGATGACCGCGCGGCCGTGGTCGCGCAGCACGGCTTTCAGCGGGATCTCCGCTGCCAGCGACTTGCGCTGCTTCAGTTCGGCGAACACCGGCGTTTCGTGCAGCCAGCGGCGCAGATAGACCGAAAAGAGCCCGAACACGCCGCCGGCCAGGAACGGGATCCGCCATGCGTAGGCGGCAATTTCCGCGGGGGCGAAATGACGGTTGACCGCAGCCGCAATCAGCGAGCCGAGCAGAATGCCCGCCGTCAGGCCCGCGGTGAGCGTGCCGCACGCATAGCCGACGTGACGCTGCGGTACGTGCTCGGAGACGAACACCCATGCGCCCGGCACTTCGCCGCCGACTGCCGCGCCCTGCAGCACACGGAACACCAGCAGCAGCACCGGCGCGAACACGCCGATGCTCGTGTAGGTGGGCAACAGGCCCATCATCAGCGTCGGCACCGACATCAGCAGCACGCTCAGCGTGAACATGCGCTTGCGGCCAAACAGGTCGCCGAAGTGCGCCATGATGATGCCGCCGAGCGGGCGCGCCAGGTAGCCCGCCGCGAAAATGCCGAAGGTTTGCAACTGGCGCAGCCAGTCGGGCATCGAGGCGGGAAAGAACAGCTGTCCGATCGCCGGAGCGAAGAACACGAAGATGATGAAGTCGTAGAACTCGAGTGCACCACCGAGTGCTGCGAGTCCCAGCGTTTTGTAGTCGCTGCCCTTGAGGGCGCGTGTCATGACGGGTTGTGCCCTACCCAGATCCGTAGCTTGCATTGCGATGTGTTTTTTTGGATTGAACGCCACGCGTAGCGCGTGGAAACCGGCCGTCGTCGGGTGAGAAGTGTGAAGGCGCCGGGTAGAGCACGGAACACGAGGCACGGCCGCCCGGATAAGGGCGCGCGTGCTGACGACTTTTATGCCAACCGGATATTTTACAGGATGAAAGATCGAGGCTCCTGGGGGCTCCGCGAGCCGGCTAGATGTGCAGGCGTTCGGTGGGGCGTGGCTGCGCATGCGTTCCGAAAGCAACACGGTACGCCACCTCCATATTCAGAATCATCTTATAGGCGGTAGCACGACGTCCAAACAGAATCTCTTGCGAGTCAATCTGTTGTGAGTCCTCCCAATGCGTGTTGCCATCCTCCAGCGTGATCCGGTTCAGAGCAGGGCGATCGAAAAAATCTTCAACGAAGCGGGCCATACGTGCGTGATCTATCAGGATGGGCTGATCCTGTCGAAGTCACTGGCGCTTTCTACAGCAGACCTCCTGGTGCTGGACTGGCAGGGCCTCCGTTTGTCGGGTGGCGAAGTGCTCAGATCCGCGCGATGGGTGGGGGCGGAGCAGATACCGGTTATTTTCGCGTCGTTCGACGATTCGGAGGAAGCCATCGTGCGCGCATTCGCGTACGGCGCGGACGATTACGTGCAACTGCCTATCCGTCCCGCGGAGTTTCGCGCGCGGGTGACTGCGCTGCTGCGGCGCGCGTATCCAGACAGGCAGGGCGCGGTGCGGTCCGATGTCGGCCCCTACCATTTCGATGCACGCCACCAGGTGGTGACGCTGCGCGGCGCGCCGGTGCGTCTATCAGGCACGCAGTATCGTCTTGCGTCGCTGTTCTTTTCGAATATCGGACGTGTGCTGACGCGTGATCACATCTTTGCGATGGTATGGGGACGGGAATTCCGCGAGTCCACCCGAACGATTGACAGCCATGTGTCGCGGCTGCGTCTGCTGCTCGAGATCGAGGCGCGCAATGGGCTCCGGTTGCAGCCAGTGTACCGAAGCGGCTACCGGCTGCTGTCCCTCCGCACAGTCGAGTCGGACAAGCATAAGGCTGCCTGAGTTGCCCTCCTTGCGTCACAGGTGCAGCAGCGCTGGCGTTGAAATACAGTTGCTCCGCTACCCGAAATGATTACCTGCCACAACGTCGTTCGTTGGAGATCGATGTCGGCTTGGGGCAGCGGGTAACCGTGACAGGGCCGTCTACATAGTCAAAGCGGCAAGAGAGAGCCTGTTCTAAACGCTGTCGCGCCAGCGACGTGGGCTACCGACAACCCGGCCGAGGCAAACCGGAGTGAGTGACGCGCGTACAGCACGCCGGTCGTCGGCGCGTTCAGCGTGGTCACCTGGTCCGTAAGCGGATCGATGATGTCGGCAACGGGCTGGCCAGATTCAATCCATGCGCCGAGTTCAGCGCGAAAGGCGATCACGCCGCTTACTGGCGCGGTGACCGCTGCCGCACCCGCAAACGGTGTGGCAGGGAACGACAGCGCTGGCAGCGGCTCGGCTTCAGCTTCGATGAAGCCGCGATGGCAAAGATAATTGACGATCGCCCGAGCATCCTGTTCGGCAAACTCATGCGACACATCGCGCTGGCCCCGCAGTTCGACGGTCACCGAAACGCTGCCATTGGGAATCGGATGTTGCTCGCCATAACGCGAACGCAGGTTGGACCAGCAGAAGCTGTGAATCTCGTCGAATGGATTGCCGTCTGCGTTCAGAGCCAGCAGCGACGCCTTGGCGCCGATATAGCGCGCCAGGGGCTCCACTTCCTCCCAGGTATCCGGATTGGTGTACAGATGCATCGCTGCATCCCAGTCGCAATGCAGATCGAGCACGACGTCCGCGTCGTAAGAGAGCTTTTGCAATGCAAGCCGTTGCGAATCGAGTTCGGTGCGTGGCGTCTGTTCGTCAAGTGTTTCGCGCATGGCGGTGCGCACTACCTGCCGGTTCTCGTCGATATTGCCCGTCAGGCGCGCTTCGACACGGGGCATGACCAGGGTCGTCAGGTCGTAGAAGTTGCGGTTGAAGTTTTGCGCCGTGTTGCCTTCAAAGCGACCGATGTGCGAGCCGAGAATCCATTGGTTGAGGCCGATCGGATTCGAGACGGGCACGACGATCACTTCACCGCGCAGCTTGCCTGCGGCTTCGAGGTCGGCGAAATGCTTGC
Organism: Paraburkholderia sp. BL10I2N1; assembly: GCF_004361815.1. NCBI lineage: Bacteria > Pseudomonadati > Pseudomonadota > Betaproteobacteria > Burkholderiales > Burkholderiaceae > Paraburkholderia > Paraburkholderia sp. BL10I2N1. Next base: position 3,030,437 of record NZ_SNWA01000002.1, read on the forward strand.
GCAGGCGCCAGGCGACGAGCATGCCCGGCAGTTCGTCAGCGTGCAACGACGACTGGATGTAAATTTTCTGGCCGCCGGTCGGTCCATAGTGAAAGCTGGTCAGATGGCGTTCAGTACCAAGCGTCGGCGAGATGAGCGGGTGTGTTTTGATTTGCATGGATTTAGCCCGTGTTGCGTTGTGCGTGTCAGGTGGATGAGGTGCCAGGAGGTGTCGGAGACGACGTGCGCAGGAAGACGAACATAGCGCCAAACCGACCGCGTATTACAGTCCGTATCCGGCGATCGAGTCCTGAACAGCCCCTTGAACCGGGTCAAGGCCCGTTGTCATTTCAGGTTCCCGGCAAGGAACTGACTCAACCGTTCGCTTTTCGGGTTGACCAGCACTTCCTGAGGATGACCTTCCTCTTCGATTTTCCCCTTGTGCAGGAAGATCACATGGTTCGACACGTTGCGCGCAAATCCCATCTCGTGCGTGACCACGATCATCGTGCGTCCTTCTTCCGCCAGCGACTGCATCACTTTCAGTACCTCGCCGACCAGTTCCGGATCGAGCGCGGACGTGGGTTCGTCAAACAGCATGACTTCCGGCTCCATCGCCAGCGCGCGTGCAATGGCTACCCGTTGTTGCTGGCCGCCAGACAGATGAGACGGGTATTTGCTTTCCATGCCGGCCGTGAGCCCCACCTTGGTTAGATACTTGCGGGTCCGCTGCTCCGCTTCGGCACGACTCAAACCCAACACGCTGAGGGGCGCCTCGATGATGTTTTCCAGCACGGTCATGTGCGCCCACAGGTTGAAGTGCTGAAACACCATCGAAAGCCTGGTGCGCATTTTCTGCAACTGGCGGTGATCGCTAACCTGCAACGCGCCGTTTCTGTCGAGCGTCGTCTGGACCTCTTCCGCGTTGAGGATGATGCGCCCCGCGCAAGGCCGCTCGAGAAAATTTATGCACCGCAAAAAAGTGCTTTTCCCGGAGCCGCTCGAACCGATGATGCTGATGACATCGCCAGCCTTTGCCTTGAGCGATACGCCTTTCAGAACCTCGTTGTCACCGAATTTCTTGTGCAGATCGTCGACAGTCAGCTTATACATTCTCGATACACTCCATCTTGGCCGCAGGCAGCCAGGTTCAATGCCCTTGCGGCTTCAAAAAGGCCAGCAAGCGTGTTTCCATCCGGCGAAACGCCCATACGAGCGCGAATACGATGCAGGCGTACATGACGGCGGCAATGGTGTAGGCCTGGAAGGATGCATAGGTTGCAGAGTTGACGTCGCGCGTCACCTTCAGGATGTCTGGTACGGTGGCCGTGAATGCGAGCGTCGTCGCATGCAGCATCAGGATGACTTCGTTGCTGTAGTTGGGCAGCGCGCGCCGCAACGCAGACGGCAGGATGATGCGCGTGTAGAGCTTGTACTTCGACATCCCGTAAGCCTGTGCGGCCTCGATCTCGCCATAGGGTGTCGCCTTGATCGTTCCCGCAAATATCTCGGTGACGTAGGCGCATTCGTTCAAAGCGAAGGCGAGTAACGTGCAATTCATCGCGCTGCGGAAAAACGCGTCGAGCGCCGCATGCGAGTGCACGAAGTGAAGGCTGTAGAGCCCCGTATAGACAACAAGCAACTGTACGTAGAGCGGCGTGCCGCGAAAGACATACGTAAAGAGCCAGATGGGTCCGGAGATGAAGCGGTTGCTCGACGAGCGGGCAACCGCCAGCGGCACAGCAAGCAGGAACCCCAGACCCACTGAGGCGACTAGCAGCCACAATGTGATGACAAGACCGCTGTAGCGATATCCGTCGGTGAAGAGGAAATTTTGCCAGTATTGCCTGACGAGTTCGATCACAATGGGACCCTCCGTACGCCTGCCGAGTAGCGCTTCTCAAGCCAGACCAGCACGAGGTTCGACACGGTTGTGATCGCAAGATAAATCGCCCCGGCCGTCACGGTGAAAAAGAAAAATTCAAGCGTGCTCTTGCCTGCATCCTGTGAGGCCTTGACGACGTCGGCGAGGCCAATGATCGATACAAGCGCCGTTGCCTTGACGAGCACCTGCCAGTTGTTGCCGATGCCGGGTAGCGCGAAGCGCATCATTTGCGGGAACATGATGCGCCTGAACACTCGCCACGAACTCATGCCGTACGCGTAACCGGCCTCAAGCTGCCCGCGAGGAACAGCAAGAAAAGCGCCCCGGAAGGTCTCGGTGAAGTACGCGCCGTAGATGAAGCCGAGCGTGATGACGCCCGCCACGAACGGGTCGATGTCGATCTGGGCGACGCCGAGGGAGTCGGTCAGATTGTTGAGCAGGATCTGAATGCCATAGAACAGCAGCAGCATCAGCACGAGATCAGGAACTGCGCGAATCAGTGTCGTATAGAGTGTGCCGAAGCGAGAGAGCACCCGGTTGCGCGACAGCTTCGCCGCGGCGCCTCCAAGACCCAGCAGGAAGGATGCCCCCAGCGACAACACTGCCAGCCTGACCGTTTCCCAGGTTCCCGCGAGGAGGAGTGGGCCGTACCCGTGGAAGAACATGTATTCGTACCCTTGATTGCCCGGCGCCCGATTGGTAAGCGTCCGCTCGGCGCCGTTGTTGCGTGCCCGCCCGGCGGATGAAACCGCGCCGGGGCACACGCTGCGGAGGAATCGACGGAAAGCGCTCAGCTACCGTAGACGTCGAAGTTGAAGTACTTTTTCTCGATCGTCTTGTAGGTGCCATCCTTGATCATGTCGGCGATCGCGTTGTCGATCTTCGCCTTGAGATCGGCATCGTCCTTGCGAAGGCCGATGCCCGCGCCATTGCCGAGGACCTTCGCGTCGATGATGTCCTTGCCGGCGAACTGGAAGCCCGCGCCGCGCGGGGTGTTCAGAAAGCCGATGTCGGCCTGTGCCGCGTCCTGCAACGCTCCGTCCAGACGACCGGAGAGCAGGTCGATATAGACCTGGTCCTGGTTCTGATACGACACAACCTTGGCGCCCTTAGGCTCCCAGTATGTCTTGGCGTACGTTTCCTGGATCGTGCCCTGTTCGACGCCAATCGCTTTGCCTGCCAGCGATTCCGGCGTCGGGAGCAGGGGCGAGCCCTTCTTGGCGATGAGGCGTGTCGGCGTGTTGAACAGCTTTGACGAGAAGCTGATCTGTTCCGCACGTTGCGGCGTCATGGACATCGACGACAGCACGCCGTCGAACTTCTTCGCCTTCAGCGCCGGGATCATGCCGTCGAAGTCGTTTTCGACCCACACGCACTTCGCTTTCAGGCGCGCGCAGATCTGGTTGCCGAGATCGATGTCGAAACCGGTCAGCTTGCCGTCGGCGCCCTTCGACTCGAACGGCGGGTAGCTTGCGTCGACCCCGAACCGGATGGTGGACCAGTCTTTTGCATAGGCACCGGTGGCGATGGTTGCGAGGGCGATACACAGAGCGAGTTTCTTCATGGAATCTCCAGAGAGGTACTTCGTGATACTAAATGCAACAGGATTCGGAGCATCCTGGAACGTCGGGGGCAGAAAAAATGTTGTATAGGCATATCGCATTCAAATACGGCGCCATGCACTTGAATCTACAACTTGTACATACAAGATAGCCGATCCACATTGTGGATCGCAACTAGGGTTTTCTCGCGGAGCGATCGTGAAAAGGCCGGGAAATTACGGAATCGTTACGCGGAGAGGGAGAGTCGGGGATCGGGTATACAGGCAATCAAGCCAGATTGTATATACAGATTTCGTTGTCATTGACCTCGCTGAATATGTATAGACAGGTTGCTCCGCCAGGGCGCCTGCGTCTGCTCGTCTGACTTTTTCGTGGCGGCCGCAGACTACGCATGAACACCGTCACGATCCCGCGGGTTTGGGCGCCGTCGATGCCGGCTTTCGCGAATCAGGAGGAGCAGGTCTTGTTCGCGCTGACTATACTGAAAGGAATCGCCCTGATTCGGGCTCGCCTGGGTCAAACGTTGGCCCCGAACAGGACGTCAAGGCGAACAGGTCTGTCCGCGGGGAGAAAGGTATGTTCAAGCATCTGCTGGTTGCGACCGACGGTTCGGCACTCTCCGACGCCGCCGTTCAGATGGCGGTGACTCTCGCCAGGGAAAGCGAAGCCAGATTGACGGCGCTCCATGTCATTCCGGAATTCCACGTCCTCGCGTACGGCACCGAAATGCTTGCGGACACCGAGGACCGATTCATTCAGGTTACCCGGAAGCACGCGGAGAACTATCTCGCAGTGGTCACGAAGGCCGCCACGCAGGCCGGCGTCGAGTGCGACACGGTTGCGAGGAACCACGCTCACCCGTATGAGGCGATTATCAGCGTTGCAGAGCAACGAAACTGCGATCTCATTGTCATGGCATCCCATGGCCGGGGCGGTATGCGCGCCATGTTGCTCGGCAGTGAAACCCAGAAGGTCCTGACACACAGTGCCATTCCCGTTCTGGTTGTCCGGCAGCCGACACAAGCTGGCGAGGGCCACCGGGCGTAACCCGGCACGGGCCGTCGAGCGCCTCGCTGAAGCGATCCTTCAGGCCCGCCACATGACTATCAAAGCCCCGTGATCTGGCGCTGGCGTATCGGCAGAACGCCAAAGCGCGCGACGCCTTCTGCCAACGCCTCGCGGATGGTGCGGAAAGTCCGGCTTGTCGCAGGTGTCACCGATTGCCCGTCGGCGCTGCTCCACACGAGGACAAAACGGGTGCGCTGCGCATTGTCGCGCACCTGTAATTGAGCGGCGACCCTTGACGGGCGGCGAACGTCAGCCGCAAGCGTAGAGGACGGCACCTCCTCCTCCTCAGGTGCGTCGGAAGGTGCCGCGATCAGATGGGTCGCCATCCTTACGTCCCTACGCATGGCGCGCCGCACTGGGCAAAAGTTTTGCCACGGAAGCGGGCGCCTCAATGGTCCTCACCCACGTTTTCATCGCTTCGATGTCGTCGGCCAGATAGCGGTCCTTTTCGTAAAACGCGACGTGCCGGCGAATCTCCGCGATCACGCCTTCGATCGTATCGGTCGAGCGCAGTGGGCGGTGAAAGTCCACACCTTGCGCCGCCGCCATGGCTTCGATACCTACCACAACAGCGGTGTTTTCCGCCATGTCGCCGAGGCGTCGTGCGGCAAACGTCGCCATCGACACGTGATCTTCCTGGTTGGCGGATGTCGGCAGGCTATCGACACTGGCCGGATGAGCGAGCGATTTGTTCTCCGAGGCGAGCGCTGCGGCGGTCACCTGCGCAATCATGAAGCCCGAGTGGAGGCCGCCGTCGCTCACGAGAAACGGCGGCAAACCCGACAGATTCGTATCGAGCAGCAAGGCGAGACGACGTTCGGATATCGCACCGATTTCAGCGATCGCTATCGCAATGTTGTCTGCCGCAATGGCGACCGGTTCGGCGTGGAAGTTTCCGCCGGACAGCACGTCGCCCTGTTCGGCGAATACAAGCGGATTGTCCGAGGCCGCATTCGCTTCGATACGCAATACCTCAGCGGCATGACGCAGCTGGTCCAGGCATGCGCCCATCACCTGCGGCTGGCAGCGGATCGAATACGGATCCTGCACACGCCCGCAATCCTGATGTGACGAAACGATCTGGCTGTCCGCGAGGAGCGCGCGGTAAGCCGCGGCGACATCGATCTGGCCCGGTTGCCCACGCGCCGCATGGATGCGGCTGTCGAACGGCACGAGCGAGCCCTTGATCGCTTCGAGCGACAAGGCGCCTGCAAGTACCGCGGACGCGAACACGTCTTCAGCAGCAAACAGACCCACCAGTGCCAGGGCAGTGGAAACCTGCGTGCCATTGAGGAACGCAAGTCCTTCCTTCGGGCCGAGTTGCAGGGGCTCGAGCCCGGCGTAGCGCAATCCCTCGATCGCGCTGACACGTTCGCCACCGACGCGTGCATGACCGACGCCGATCAGCACGGACGTCATATGCGCGAGCGGCGCCAGGTCGCCCGAAGCGCCCACCGATCCCTTGGCCGGAATGCACGGATAGACACCCGCATTGATGAGACTCACGAGCGCATGGATCGCTTCCGGCCGCACGCCGGAGTGGCCGCGGGCGAGGCTGATCGCCTTCAGCGTCATGATCAGGCGGACCGTGCTGTCGTCGAGCAGCGTGCCCGTGCCGACGCTGTGCGACAGCACCAGATTCTTCTGCAGTTCGGCGAGCTTGTCCGAAGGGATCACGGTTTGCGCCATCTTGCCGAAGCCGGTGTTGATTCCGTAGACCACTGCGCCGCGCGCGATCACATCGTCGACGACTGCGTGGCTGCGATCGACCTCTGGAAACGCAAGCGCATCGATCGCAACCGGCGTGGCGTCGCGCAGGATCCTGCGCAACCGATCGAGCCTGACCTCGCCAGGCACGAGGGTGACAACGTTTTCGATTTGAGTCATGACTGTCCGATGTTAAAAAAATAAAGAAGAGATTGCAGGGGGCGCTAGCTTTGTCGTCGAGCGACATCGGGCGTAAAGCGGCACCCAAGCCGATAGCGCGAACCTGGATGAACGAAACGCGCGAAGGTGACAGCGACGCCTGCGGTCCAGGTTCGCCGCACCAGGATGAGGCAGGGTTCCTCGACGGCGATGTCGAGCAGTTGCGCCTCGGCCGCTGTCACGAGGCCTGCATCGACCACGTGTTCGATCTCATCGAGGGGCACGGAACTAAACAGATAGGCCGACGGACGTTTGCTGCTGAAGTCCTGATCGAGGAATTCCGGTGCGACCTCAGGATTGACATAGCGGTCTTCGAGCTGAACCGGCAGGCCGTTTTCACGATGCACGCAGATCACGTGGAACACGGATGCGCCAGGCTCAAGTCCCAGAGCGTTCGACACGAAGGCCGGGGCCGTTTCCCGCTTCTGGAGCAGTATTGCGTAGCTGTACGCGTGACCGCGTGAGCGGATTTCGTCTCCGATATGCGCAATCATCAGCAGCGTGGATTGCGGTTTCGATTCCGCGACGAAGGTGCCGACACCAGACAGCCGCGTGAGCAGGCCTTCGTCGCTCAACTCGCGCAATGCCCGATTGATCGTCATGCGCGACACGCCGAGCGTTTCGACCAGACTGAGCTCGGAGGGTATCCGGTCTCCCGATTTCCAGGTGCCGGAGTCGATGGTGGTGCGGATGTAGGTCTTGACTCGCTCGTAGCGGGCGATGGCCGGGCCTTCGCTCGACACCGTAGGCGTTGCCGTCGCCAGGATAGCGCGTTTGGCCGCGGCGCCAGGCGGGTGTGCGAGACCCTTCGCCGGGGATGACCTGGTCCGTTCAGCGGATTTCAATTTGTGTCCCTCGCTTCTGTACCCCGCGAGAGGCGGGTGAGCGCCGCAACAAAGCGGTCGTTGTCGTCGCTGCTGCCGATCGATACGCGGATGCAACTGGCGTAGCCCTGTTCACGCCACGGCTTGACGATGACGCCTTCGCGTAACAGGCGCTGCGACAGATCGACCGCATCTTCATGCGTGTCGAAAAAGAGGAAGTTCGCGCAGGATCGCGCGGGCGAATAGCCGAGGGCGACCAACGAAGCACGCATCGCCTCGCGTTCATGACTGACGTGCGCGACACTCTGCGCAACGTGCTCCACGTCGGACAATGCCGCGACGGCGGCGCACTGCGCGAAATGATTGATATTGAACGGCGTACGAACCCGGTTCATCAGATCGGCGAGTCGCGGGTCGGACGCGATGCCATATCCAATCCGCAAGCCGGCGAGACCATACGCTTTGGAAAAGGTCCGCAGCACCAGCCACGGCAAGCCGGACGCCGCCAGCAGCGCCAGACAGTCTGCGTAGCCGGGCGTGGCCGTCGCATACTCGTAGTACGCTTCGTCCCAGAGGACCAGCGTACCAGGCGACACACAGGACAACAGCCGCGTGATTTGCGCCCCGTCCATCGCACAGCCAACCGGATTGGAGGGGTTGCTCACGATCAGCATCCGGGTGCGTGGCGTGAGCGCGGAGCAGAGCGCGTCGATGTCGAATTCGAAGCCGCGCATGGGAACGGTCCTGACGGTGGCGCCGATGCTCTGCGGGCAGATGACGTGCAGGCCGAACGACGGCACGACGGTGACGACCTCGTCGCCGGGTGCGAGAAACGTGTGCGCTGCCACCGAGAGAAGATCTTCGGAGCCGTTGCCAAAAATGAGTTGTCCAGCACCGACAGAAACGTGTTCTGCAAGCGCTGCCCGCAACGCGCCGCAGGTCGGGTCCGGATAGACCCCCACGCCGTCGACGAGCGCCTGCGCCAGTGCCTCGGTCACGCGTGCGCTCGCGCCGTGCGGGTTTTCGTTGCTGGCGAGTTTGACGACGCGTGTTACACCGAACTGCTCGCGGACATGTCGCGCGGACAAACCCGCGTTATAGGCGGGCAATTGGCGCACTTCGGGGCGAAGCGCGCCAATCAGCGCATCGGTTGGGGTCATGCTGGCTCCGTGTCGTTGTTTCGCGTCCAGAACGCGTTGCGATCAAAGTAGTTTTGCAGGAACTGGCGCAGGCGTGGATTGGCTGCATCATGAAACACCTGTTGTGGCGATCCCTGCACGGCGATGCGTCCCTGATCGATGAACACCACCTTGTCGGCGACCTGGGCGGCGAATCCCATTTCATGGGTCACAACAACCATCGTCATGCCGTCGCGCGCGAGCTGCTTCATCACCTGCAACACCTCGCCGACCAGTTCGGGATCGAGCGCCGAGGTGGGCTCGTCGAACAGCATGATGTGCGGTTCCATCGCCAGCGCGCGTGCGATGGCGACGCGCTGCTGCTGGCCGCCCGAGAGCTTGGCCGGGTAAGCGTCGGCCTTGTGCGCGAGACCGACGGTCTCCAGCATCGCCATGCCGCGCCGTTTCGCATCGTCGTGCGACAGGCCGCGCACACGCTTCAGTGCTTCGATGACGTTGCCGAGCGCGCTCATGTGTGGCCACAGGTTGAACTGCTGGAACACCATGCCGACGTTGCGCCGCACCCGGTTGATCTCGCCCTGCGACGCCCGCATGCGGCGACCGTTGCGTTCGGTGTAGCCGAGCAGTTCGCCTTCGATCAGCACTTCGCCCCGGTCGTAGGTTTCGAGCGCCGCGACACAGCGCAGCAACGTGCTTTTCCCGGATCCGGACGGCCCGATGATGCAGACCACTTCGGATTTGTCGATTTCGAGGTCGACACCTCGTAACACTTCAACTTCACCGAACCGCTTGCCGAGCTTGCGCACCTCGATCAGAGGCTGACGCGCTGAAGCAGTGGCGTTCGGAGTGGAGGAGATAGGCATATCGGTAATCGCATTCATGGCTGGGGATTCCGGTCAGGCGCTAAAGCGGGCAAGACGTGTTTCTGCCCATGCGCCGGCGCGCGCCGTGAGTTCGACGAGGGCGAGATAGCAGACGCACAGCACGAGCAGTGTTTCCATAAAGGCGAACGTTGCCGAACCGATACCCGTCAGGACGAACGTGAGTTCCGGAACGGTGACGATCGACAGGACGGCGGTTTCCTTGCTCAACACGATCGTCAGATTCGTGAGTGCGGGCACGATCAGGACGAGCATCTGCGGAAGCTGGACCCGCCGTACCATATGCCAGCGCGTCAGTCCAAGGCATTGGGCCGCTTCGAGATGGCCGCGAGGGATCGAGCGGAACCCGGAGCGGAAGGCTTCAGCAAAATAGGCGCTTCCATAGAGACCCAGCCCGATGACGCCAGTTGTCATGGGTTCGAGCGTCAGGCCGAATGACGGACCGCCGTAGTAAAGCAGGAAGAGCTGGACGAGAAAGGGCGTGCTGCGGAAAAACTCGACATAGGCGCGCAGTACGCCACGGACCAGCGAACCGCTGAACAGTTGCAGGACGGCGATCAGGAAGCCGAGGACCATGCCGATCACCACGCCGGCCGTCCATGTGCCGATGGTATTGGCGAGACCGGACAGTATCGGCTGAAGGTTCTGCGTGATGACGGTGAGATCGAACTGTTTCATCGTGAGGCCTCATGCGTGGAGCCGGTGTTCGGCCAGATGGGCGAGCGCCGCGAGCGTGCCGTTGATCACGAAATAGATCAGGCCGGCGGCCAGATACGCTTCGAGCGGCCGATAGGTGCCGGCGGCAATGTTCTGCGCGGTGCGCGTGATTTCAGCAACACCGACTACCGAAATCAGCGACGATGCCTTGATCAGCAGCACCATCTCGTTGGCGAGCGATGGCAGGGTAAGCCGAAATGCCTGCGGCACCTGGATGCGCCGAAGCATGTCGAATGGCCGGATGCCGAGCATGCGTGCGGCCTCGATCTGTCCATGCGCAATGCCCAGAAAGCCGCCGCGCAGGATTTCCGCGATATATGCAGCGGAACAAAGCGACACCGCGCTAATGGCCGCGACAAGCGGCGGCACGTTGATGCCCACGAACGGCAGAAGGTAGTACACGAGCAGCAGTTGCACGAGCAGCGGCACGCCGCGGAAAAAGAACACGTACGCGCTTCCGGATGCGCGTAGGGTTCGACGGGCGGAGAGGCGCGCGGCGCAGACGGCGAGTGCCACAAAGAAACCGATCACGAGGCCGGTCAGCGAGATACCCACTGTCGCAGTTGCCGCCTGGAGCAACAGGGGGAATGCGTGCGCAAACACAGTCGGACTGAACATGGTCGAGAGCGTCGAAGAGAGGGGGGCGGTGAGGCAGACCGGACGTGTGGGCTATCGAGCCGCCGCATACGTCCGGTGAACAGTGCAGGCTCGCTCAATAGTTCGGTGCGGGCTGTGTGGTGGGGGTATCCATCGCCACGCCAAGCCACTTCTTCTGCAGGGCGGCGAGGCGTCCGTCGTTGTGCATTTTCACGAGCGCAGCGTCGAATGCGTCAAGAAGCGATTTGCTGTCTGCATCCTTACGCATGCAGTAGGCGTAATAGACCTTCGCTCCGAACGCTGGTTGCACGACGGTGAACGTGTCGGGACGCTCTTTCGCGACATAGGCGATATTGGTCACCGAGTTCGCGACGGCGACAATGCGACCCGCGGCGAGATCGGAGTAAGCCTGATTGAAGTCGACGTACTCGCGGATTTCCGGCGGCTTCGGCAGCGTGGCAGCCCAGCTTTTCAGCTGCTCGTACTGCGCGGTGCTCTTGCCCGCGCCGACCGTCTTGCCGGCGATATCCGACGCCTGCTTGACGGAGTTGTCGCCGGTGCGCTTGAGCAGGGCGTCGGTTGCATCAGCGATCGGGAGGGTATAGGCATAGCGGTCCATGCGCGCCTTCGTGACCGTCAACGGACCGCCGACCATATCGAATTTTTTTGCTTCCAGACCGGGAAGCACGCTCGGCCACGGCAGGTCGATGAAGCGCACCTTCACGCCGAGTTCCTTGCCGACTTCGGCAAACAGGTCCTTGTTGAACCCGGCTTGCTGGCCGTTATCGAGGAAGTCGAACGGCGCAAACTGCATCTCCGTGCCGACCACCAGCTCGCCGGCCTTCCTGACGTTCGCCAACTGGTCGTCCGCGTGGGCGCACAGGCTCGCCGCGCACAATGCCAGCGTTAATGCACCGCTCTTCCAGCCTGAAAACATGTTCATGCAATTCTCCTGGGAATAGAAAGACTCTGTGGGGTCGTACCGCCTGGTCCGGTCAGTGCGATGTGCAGTATATACCGCGATTTTTACCGAAAGGCCTGATTTGCTGGCATCGTTTACCCGTTATTGCAGGTTTATATATTGCGGTATATACCGCGTGCCAGATCGGACGGATCTTTTCCGGGAGAGCTTTCAAATCCATTTCGAATACTTCATTGACAGAACGGCCTTCGAACGTTGCTTCGCTCTGAAGGATGCGGCTAGCTCAAGACTACGTGTCGAGCCGCCACCTCCACGTCCGGGGCGGGCCTCGGTTTTCCAGACGGCGCCCAGGTTCTGTCGTGGCAGCAGGTCGTCACCGAGGCACTGGATGTCGTGTCACATGGCTTTGCTATACGGAAGAACCCACCCACGCAGGAGAGCAACTTGACGACGGCAACCCCCGCTTTGCGCGCTACAACCGCTGCGAGACATCCGCTAGAGCATCTTTTCGTGGACTTTGGGGAGCACTCGGCGGACAAGGCGCTCATCGCGCTGACAGACGCAGTGCGTGCCGGGCAGCGCGATATGAACGCATACGACTGGATTACACGGGTTCTCCCGGGCGCGACGCTTAAGCCAGCCCTGGCGTTCGGCACGGTCGGCGAGCTGTATCGGTCATATACCCGGCCTGCTGAGTTTGGCCGGTTGAAGTCAGTCTGGCGTGCGTGAAGATGAATCTAAGGCCATCCTCAGGAAAAGCCTGCAAACAACCCGCAGCACCCGGCGCCATTGCCTAAAATCAAGTTACGCGAAGAACGGCTCCGGCGACACGCGGGCATTTGCGTGTGCGGCGCCGCCAGCGTCTTAATCCCGACACACTTCCTGGGAGGTCACGATGAAAACAGACGACAGCGGCGACGTGCGCGCTTTCGTGCAAACCGCTGAGCAGGCTGGCGCCCATGTGTGGGTCATCACGCTGGTCGACTTCAGCGCCCAAAAGGTCAAGCGCTCGCTCGTTTCGGACGAGTCGTATACCACGCGCGCCGCTGCGCAGGATGCTGGCGAAGCCCATCTGAAAGCCCTCGCGGAAGACCGCTAGCTGCACTCAGGTATGCCGTTGTCGTTCGTGCACGTACGAGGGTTGGATCAAGCTCAAGGAGCCGGAAGAGGAGAGTGTCCATGGCCAGTACTCAAGGCGCTTCCGGATCGCCTTTCGCTGTATCCGTCGAAGCAGGCAGCTACGGCGTCACGCGACCGGCAAGTGCGAGCGATGTGATCGACCTGCTGCGGAAACACGCTATCCAGATCGTCGATCTGAAGTTCACCGATTTGCCCGGCCTGTGGCAGCACTTCTCGATCACGCTCCCTGAGGTCCACGAAGACCTGTTCAGCGCCGGGATCGGTTTTGACGGCTCGTCGATCCGAGGCTTTCAGGAGATCCACGAGTCCGACATGTTGCTGAGACCCGACCCGGCGACTGCTTTCGTCGATCCCGTTTGCGATACGCCGACCCTGTCGATCATCTGCGATGTGGTCGATCCGGTGCTGCAGCAACCGTATTCGCGTGATCCGCGCTTCGTTGCGAAAAAAGCCGAGAACTATCTGCGCCAGACGGGTATCGCGACGACCTGTTACGTCGGGCCCGAACTGGAATTTTTTATCTTCGACTCGATCCGCTTCGGGCAGGATCAGCACTGCGGCTACTACTACGTAGAGTCGGCCGAGGGCGACTGGAACACCGGTCGCGACGAGGGCGCGTATGGCGGCGGCAATCTCGGCTACAAGCAGCGCTATAAGGAGGGCTATTTCCCGGTGCCGCCACACGACACGCTCCAGGAGATCCGCTCGCAGATCGCGCTGACGTTGCAGCAGGCGGGGGTGCAGGTCGAAGTGCATCACCACGAGGTGGCGACCGCCGGCCAGAACGAGATCGACATGCGTTTCACTACGCTCACGCGCATGGCCGACAACGTGATGATCTACAAATACGTTTGCAAAAACGTCGCGCGCCGGCACGGGAAGGTTGCAACCTTTATGCCGAAGCCATTGTTTGCCGACAACGCGAGCGGCATGCACTGCCACCAGAGCCTGTGGAAAGACGGACTGAATCTCTTTTACGACGCAAATGGCTGGGCGCTGACTTCGGAATTGTGCCGCTGGTACATAGGCGGCCTGCTGCAACACGCACCCGCGTTGATGGCTTTCTGCGCACCGACGACGAATTCGTACAAGCGTCTGGTGCCGGGGTATGAGGCACCCGTCAATCTGGCGATGTCGCAGCGCAACCGTTCGGCCGCGGCACGCATCCCGATGTATTCGGACTCGCCGAACGCACGACGCGTCGAATTCCGCTGTCCGGACCCGTCGGCCAATGCTTACCTCGCCTTTGCCGCGATGCTGATGGCCGGCCTCGACGGCATTGAAAACAAAATCGATCCTGGCGACCCGCTCGACCGGAACATCTACGACCTCCCGCCCGAAGAAGCCAGCAATATACGGCAGGTGCCTGGCTCACTCGACGCGGCGCTCGCGGCGCTCGAAGCCGACAACGCGTTTCTGCGCAAAGGCGATGTATTCACCGACGACGTGATCGCGACATGGCTCGAATACAAGCGCAAACGCGAAATCGACAGCATCAAGCTGCGTCCGCATCCATGGGAGTTTTACCTGTACTTCGATACTTAGGCACGGGAGCCTGACATGACCACTGCCCGCAGACTTTATGTCGAGCAGCGTGGCTTGAACGAAGAGATCGGGAATGGCGAAGGAGAGTGCCATGACGGAATGTACTGTTTTTGAAGAGAGTGGCTACGTCGGACATTGCACGGTGTTTGAGTCATCGCCGGGGCAGTGGGAGGCATCCGTGCTGTTCGAGCTCAAGAGCGATCTCGCCAGGACATTCGTGCAGGTCATGAGGCACAAGATTCCCCAGAAATTCGCCAGTCGCGACGACGCCATGCAGACCGCCGTCACGTATGCCATTGAGCGTGCCAGGAATGGTGACGTCGGGCTGTAGGTTCGTCTGCTACGCCTCGCAGGGGATCGGAGACAGTGACCGGGCCAGCATCAGTGGGTGCTGTTGGAAAAGCACGAGGCCGCGCGAGTGGCCGTCCTGTTGAAATAGCGACAGGCAGCGGCCGCGCCGAAACGCGGTTGCTGCGCTGTCTGAGTCTCGCGCCTCTGACCTAGAGTTTGGGCGGCACCGGGCGCGTTTCGATCGAGCGGCGGATCAACGCTTCGACAGCCTTGCGCTCGTCGCCCGCGAGCGGCAGGCGTGGCGGACGCACGGGCTCAGTGCCGAGTCCGACGATCGCTTCAGCAAGCTTGATGTTCTGCACGAGCTTTGCCGATACATCCAATGCAAGCAACGGCGCAAACCATCGGTAGATTGCGCGCGCTTCTTCAATCCGTCCGGCTTTGAGCAACTTGTAGATCGCGACGGTTTCATGCGGAAACGCGCACACAAGTCCTGCTACCCAACCGTGCGCGCCCATCAGAATGGCTTCCATCGCGAGGTTATCGACACCGCACAGGATCGCGAAGCGGTCGCCCACGACATTGATCAGGTCAGTCACGCGCCGCACATCGCCGCACGACTCCTTGATCGCGACGATTTTCTTTTCGTCGGCGATTTCGGCGAACATCTCCGGTGTCATGTCGACGCCGTAAGCGAGCGGATTGTTGTAGATCATCAGCGGCAGCGCGCTGGCGTTAGCGACCATGCGGAAGTGATTCAGCGTCTCGCGTCGATCCGACAGGTAGCGCAGGCCCGGCAGCACCATATAGCCAGCCGCGCCGCGCTTCACGCCAGCCTCCGCCTGACGGCAGGCGTCGAGCGTGCTGTTTTCCGCAATCGTCAGCAGTACCGGCACACGGCCACGCGACGCGTCGACGGCGATGTCCAGCACGTCCAGCTTTTCATCGAGCGACAGCGTGGATGCTTCGCCGAGCGAGCCGCACACGATGATCCCGTCGACACCCGCATCGATCTGCGCCTCGATGTTCTTTTTCGTCCATGTGTGATCTATGCTGAAATCCGCGTTGAACTTGGTGGTGACTGCGGGCCAGACGCCTTCCCAGATATGCGCCACGATTGCTCTCCTGAGTGTGATGAATTGAACGCAGTTTAAGCAGGTATAAATCCCCCGTCTTGCGCGTTTAGCGCGTGCCGGATGACGATTTCGGCACAGCGGCCAGGCGCGAAAACGCCAGTAGGTATGCTGACGTGCCGTACTGAGTCAGATGTTGCCGGTGCGAAGCTGACAGATGGCGAGCAACGCGCATCGCGTCCCCAACATGGCAGGAATGCGTGCTGCCAGATGACGTTATCGACATAGTGGGAAAGGCATGCAAGGTTCGCGGTGTATTCAGATTGATTATGCTGAAATCGTCACAATCCGCGCGCAATGTCACCAAGACTCATATCAGCCGCGTTTCTAACATGGCGGCATGAAAACCCTGAACGTGATTGATTCGCACACCGGCGGTGAACCGACCCGTCTGGTCGTGTCGGGCGGCCCCGATCTCGGCAGCGGAACGCTAGCCGAACGGCTCGACGTATTCCGCACGCAATTCGACCACTGGCGCGCGGGTGTGGTCACCGAACCGCGTGGCTCCGACGTGGTGGTCGGCGCGCTGTTGTGCGAGCCGGACGATCCCGGGTGCGCGGCCGGCGTGATCTTCTTCAACAATGTCGGCTATCTCGGCATGTGCGGACACGGCACGATCGGGCTCGTCGTCTCGCTCGCACATATGGGACGCATCGGGCCGGGGCAGCACCGGATCGAAACGCCAGTCGGCATTGTCGAGGCGACGCTCAACCGCGACGGCAGCGTCTCTGTGCGTAACGTTCCCGCGTACCGGTTCCGCAAGGCGGTCGCGGTCGACGTGCCGGGCTACGGCACGCTGACGGGCGATATCGGCTGGGGCGGCAACTGGTTTTTTCTGGTCGCCGATCACGGCCGCACGCTCGTGCCGGCGAATATCGCGGAACTGACGACGTTCACGTCTGCGATCCGGGACGCGCTGAGCGCCCAGCACATCACGGGCGCCGACGCCGCGCTGATCGATCACATCGAACTCTTCGGGCCGCCGTCGCGGGAAGGCATCGACAGCCGCAGCTTCGTGCTGTGTCCTGGCAATGCCTATGATCGTTCGCCCTGCGGCACCGGCACGAGTGCGAAAATCGCCTGCCTCGCGGCCGACGGCAAGCTCGCGGAAGGTGCTGTGTGGCGCCAGGAAAGCATCATCGGCAGCGTGTTCGAGGCGAGCTATCGCTACAGCGGCGACGGCGCGACGGTGGTGCCCACTATCACTGGTCGCGCGCACATCATGTCCGAAGGACGGCTCTGTTTCGACGAGCGCGATCCGTTCGCGTGGGGTATCCGGACGGTATGACAGCGGATGCAGTGATCGTCGGGGCCGGTATTGTCGGCGCGGCATGTGCGGCCGAACTCGCGGCGCGCGGCATGCGGGTACAGGTGATCGACGCGCACGGCATCGGCGGCGGCGCGACGGCGGCAGGAATGGGCCATATCGTCGTGATGAACGATTCGCCGGCCGAATTCGCGTTGAGCCGGTACTCGCGTGATCTGTGGCATGAGATTGGGCCGCAGTTGCGCGGGTGCGACGCGTTCGCGCGCTGCGGCACGCTGTGGGTCGCCACTGACGATGAGGAATGCGAGGCCGCTCGCGCCATGCACGACGCGTTTGCGGCGCAGGGCGTGGCAGCGCAAATGCTGGATGCTGCGGCGTTGCGTGCCCGCGAACCCGCACTCGCGCCGTCCATGGCGGGTGGTCTCCTGATCGAGCAAGACAGCATCGTCTATGCGCCGACCGCGGCTGAATGGTTGCTCGCGCAATCACCTCACGCAGCCCGCATCCGCGTGCGACTGAATACCGAAGTAGCCAGGGTGGACGCGCAGCACGTGACGCTATCGAGCGGCGAGCATGTGAGCGCGGCACACGTGATCGTGGCGAACGGTCTTGGCGCGCATCGGCTGGTGCCGTCTATTCCGTTGCAGCCTAAAAAAGGGCATCTGCTCATCACTGACCGTTACCCCGGCTTCATCCGCCACCAGCTTCTGGAACTGGGTTACATCAAGAGCGCCCATCACGCGACAGGAACGTCGGTCGCATTCAATGCGCAGCCACGGCCAACCGGGCAGTTGCTAATCGGTTCATCGCGTCAGTTTGATACGACGGATCCTGCCGTCGAAATGCCCGTGCTCGCCCAGATGTTGCAGCGTGCGGCCCGCTACCTGCCCGCGCTGACGAGGCTGAACGGCATCCGCGCATGGACCGGTTTTCGGGCGGCATCGCCGGACGGTTTGCCTTTGATCGGACCGGCGGGCGATGCCGCGCAGGGCATCTGGCTTGCGGTCGGCCACGAAGGTCTTGGCGTGACCACATCGCTGGCGACGGCGAAGCTGCTCGCCGCGCAGATCACGCGGACCGCCGCCGCGATTCCGGTAGCCCCCTTTCTGCCGGCTCGCTTTGCGCAGGGAGCCTGTCATGTCTAGCGCCAACGCCGGTCTGGTCCGTGTGACGATCGATGGCGACTTCAGGGAAGTCGCAGCGGGAGTCACGGTCGCTGCGGCTCTTGCAACTAGCGGCGTGCGCATCACGCGCACGTCGGTGAGCGGCCAGTCGCGCGGGCCGCTGTGTGGCATGGGCGTCTGCCAGGAATGCCGTGTCACGGTCGACGGGCGCGCCCACGTTCTCGCGTGCCAGGCCCTCAGCCGGGACGGGCAGATCATTGAAACGACGGGATCCCTATGACCCGGCGCTTCGATATCGCGATCGCGGGTGCCGGTCCGGCGGGACTGAGCGCGGCATGGGTGGCCGCGAAGCAGGGCGCGCGCGTGGCCGTACTCGATGACAATCCGCTCGCAGGCGGTCAGGTTTGGCGTCAAGGGCCGGCCCATCCACCGAAGGCGCAGTTGTCCGCGCTGCTGACCCGTCTGCACGAACATCCCAACGTCACGCTGCTGACTTCGACACGCGTCATCGCCCCGCTGCCTGAACACGGCCTGCTGGTCGAATCGGTGGAGCACGGTGGGTTTAGCCTGAGCTACGGCCGCCTGATTCTGGCGACGGGCGCTCGCGAGCGCCTGTTACCGTTTACGGGCTGGACTTTGCCCGGTGTCACCGGCGCGGGCGGTCTGCAGGCTCTGATCAAAAGCGGTGTTCCGGTGCGCGGTGAACGGATCGTGATCGCGGGCAGCGGGCCGTTGCTGATCGCATCGCTTGCGACTGCGCGCGAGGCCGGTGCGCGGGTGCTTGCCGTGGTCGAGCAGGCGCCAGCGTCAGCGGTGGCGCGCTTCGGGGCATCGCTCGTTGCGACGCCGTCGAAGTTGCTGCAGGCCGCACAACTCACGCGGGGCTTTGCAGGCCTGCGATACTGGACTGGCAGCGCGGTGCATGAAGTGCGCGGCGACGGTCGCGTTGAAGAGGTGGTCATCCGCAGAGGGGCGCGTGACGTGACGCTGGCCTGCGATCGCGTCGCGTGCGGTTACGGCCTCGTGCCGAATGTGACGCTCGCGCAGGCGCTGGGATGCACGCTCGACGATGCCGGCGCGATTGCCGTGGACGACGCGCTTTGCACATCGGTCGACGGCGTGCTGGCGGCTGGCGAATGCACGGGCATCGGCGGAATGGAACTGGCGCGTGTCGAGGGGGAAATCGCCGGACTCGTGGCAAGCGGCGCACCGCACCAGGCGACATCGTTGCGCGCGCAACGCATGCGCTGGCGGCGCTTCGCGGCGCGCCTGGAAGACAGTTTCCCGGTGACGCGGGCCGCATTTGCGATGCCGTCCGACGAAACCCTGCTATGCCGTTGCGAAGACGTAACGGTCGGCGACGTCCGCGTCTATCCGACGTGGCGCGACGCCAAACTGCACACGCGATGCGGCATGGGGGCGTGTCAGGGTCGTATCTGCGGCACGGCAGCGCATACATACTTCGGCTGGGATGTGGCGCAGGCGCGTCCGCCGTTTAGTCCAGCACAGATTGGCACGCTGATGGCTGCCTGCCTGGACGACGGTGCATGCGCTGGCTGAGCGCATCGGTCGGGTGAGGGGAAGGGTGCGGACACCCGGACCCCCGTAGGGGATCTCAGCGGCTTATCCGGATTCTTTTCGCTTGCTGGGCGGCCCTATAATCGACTGCACAAGACGACCGCTTCGCAACCGACACCTGGACACGCACAATGAATACGCTGGCTTACCCGCTCGATCCGGGCGCCGCCACGCTGACCGGCATGCTTTCGCATTTCACGCTGCTGGAACCGGTCTTCGATGCGATGCCTGACGTCGTCTTCTTCATCAAGGATACGCAGGCGCGCTACGTGCTCGTGAACCGGACGTTGGCCTCGCGCTGCGGCTACAAGGACAAAGAGGCGCTGCTCGGCAAAACTGCCGAAGACGTGTTTCCGCGCCGCTTCGGACGCGTCTACACCGCGCAGGACAAAGCGATCGTCAGCGTCGGGAACCAGCTGGTCGATCAACTGGAGCTGCATCTGTATCCCGGCCGCCAGCCGGGCTGGTGCCTGACCAACAAGCAGCCGCTGCGCGACCCGGAAGGTCATATCGTCGGGCTCGCCGGCATTTCCCGCGACCTGAAAGCTGATGAGGGCGGCCATCCCGCATACAGCCGGCTCGCGACCGTGGTCCAGTACATCCAGGACAACTACGTTCAGCCGCTTAACCTGAAGCATCTCGCCGCAATGGCGGACATGTCGGTGGCGCAGCTTGAGCGGTATTTTCACAAGGTGTTTCATCTGACGCCGCGCCAGGTTCTGCTTAAAACGCGGCTCGACGCGGCCACTGCGCTGCTCGTTTCGCACGACAAGGTCACCGACGTCGCCGCGTTATGTGGCTACACCGATCACAGCGCGTTCACGCGGCAGTTCAAGGCGACCGTCGGCATAACGCCGACCGAGTACCGGATGCTGCTGCACGGCACCGCGCGCGGCTGAAGCGGCGGCACATGGCACGTCGCCAGAAGACTTACCACTACTACGTCTATGTCGTCGAACTTGACGATACGGTGTGGAACGAGCCGCGCTTTCGCGGTGCCAACCCGGATTACCGTTTCGACAAGCCGTGCGTGTACGTAGGGATGACAGGACTCGACCCCGACGTGCGCTTCGACCGGCACAAGGCGGGCATTCAGGCGAACCGGTTCGTACGCGACTACGGATTGCGTCTCTTGCCGGCGTTGTATGAAGTCTTCAATCCGATGCCATATGACGGCGCGGCGGACATGGAAGTGGAACTGGGAATCGGACTGCGTGAGGCAGGATATGCAGTCTGGCAGGCTTGACGGGGCAAACCGGAGTGGCAAACGGAGGCGGCGCACGAAGCGAGTGGGGACGTCGCCTCACCGCTTCAGAGTCAGTATCTGCATCACTTCACGCCGAGTCCGCGAAGGATCGCGTTGCCTTCAGACGTCAGGCGGATTCGCGGAGCGCCGGCATCCGACGAAACGCTTTCAACCAGCCCGGCCTTCTGAAGTATCGGAATTTCGGGCTTTGCCATCGCGTCGACAGGTGCGTGAAGCAAGAGCAGCAGCGTCGCCAGTTCGTGATGGCTCAACAGGCGGCGCAGGATTGTCGGCCGCTTCGCGGAAGCCGGGACTACGTTCGTGTTCGTGTTCTGCGAGTTCGGCTCATCCATGGGCGCACCTCGTTGTGCATTGTGGTCCGGACGATCATACGGATGAAGTCTTAAAGAATGATTAAGACTTGTCCTATGCGACCGGAAATAATTGCCGGCTCAGGGCGCGCAGATTTTGCTGGCGCCTTCGATCCACAGGTTCGATGCATGGCGTTTCCCCGTGTAGAAGCGGTACTGCGTCGCGCCGTTGTCGCTGCGGACCTTGACGATGTTCGAATCACCGAAGTCGAGCATCGAGCCCTGCGGGATGGCGGTGGTCTTGAAGCTGGCGTCGTGTTTGGCGGCTTCCTGCGTCATGCATTCGACGACATCGTTGACCGAGCGCTGGGTGGGGTGATCGGAGACCGGTTCGCCCGCGTCCGGATTCTGGAACTGCGCGCAAGCGGCAAGAAGGAACGGAATCGACAGCGTTGCAGCAAATTTCTTCATGACTCTCCTGGCATGTCGAATCCACGCGGGCTGTGCTCGCGACGCCAGGATGGCGCCAGAATAATGCCGCTATCGGCGAGAACACAGACAGGCGCGGTAGTGCGGACCAATCTTCATTATATCGGGTCCGGTATTTCCGGCCGGGGAGGCGGCCTGCCCGGGGCTTGTCTGTGTCGGGATGATGGCCTGATTCTGGCCGTATTCTGTCCGGTCGTGACCCTGTTGCGGGGCCGTATCGACGGTTCTGCAGAAGGAATTCGATGACCGCCGGACGGTGCCGGCGGCCATCGGTTCAGGCGAACCTTAGAACGTGAACGCCATACCCACCATGCCGACGAACTGCCCGTTCGTCGACGAAGGCGTCGAGTTCTGCGAGTCGCCGACTGCCGGGGCGGCATTGATGATGTTGCCCGCGCCCTTGATGCCAAGCGTCTGGCCGCTGGCGTGCTGGTACGCCTGCAGCGCGTAGAGCGTGGTGCGCTTCGAGAGGTGGTAGGCCTCCTTCAGCGAGTACTGCTGGTAATGCGCCGCGTCGTTGATGCCGTTCGCCTTCGAGGCCAGCGTGTAGGCGAACGCGCCGGCCACATCGAAGGCCGGCGTGAAGCGGTACACCGCCAGCGCCGCATACGTGTTGAAGACCGCCGTATTGGTGAAGATCGAGCGGGCATTCGGCACGTATTTGACGTTCGAATAGTTCAGGCCCAGCATCAGGTCGCCCAGCGTGTAGTTGCCGGCCACCGACGCGTGCTCGACCGACGCCGCGGTCAGGTAGCCGTTGTTCAGCGCCGAAGCGCCGAAGCTGCCCGTCGAGGCCGGGTCGAACGCCGCCGTGGCGGTCGGCGCCAGCGGCAGGTTGGTCTGCGCGTTGTCCAGCTTCAGGTAGCCCGCGGCCACACCGAGCGGACCGTTCGAGTAGCGCAGCGCGCCGCTGATCGTCTGGCCTGCGCCGGTGCGCCCGGCAATGCCGCCGAGCGCGTACATCGCGCTGGCCTGGAGGCCGTTCCAGATCGGCGTCGAGTAGACCATCGCGTTGTTGATCCGGATCGTCGTATCAAGGCCGTCGATATCGCCCGGGTGTGCGCCGGTCGCGCCGGTCAGCCAGTTGCTCGAGGCCAGCGGCCCGACGAACTGGTAGTACGGCGTGTACTGGCGGCCCGCCGTGAACGTGCCGTAGGTGTTGTTCTGCACACCGACGTAGGCCTGGCGGTTGAAGATCTGCGTGGACGACGACAGCGCGCCGGTATTCAGGTCGAAGCCGTTCTGCAGGTCGAAGATGACCTTGGTGCCGCCGCCGATGTCCTCGGCGCCGCGCAGGCCCCACTTCGACGCGTACAGGTTGCCCTGACGCAGATACCAGTTCGCATGGCCCTTCTGGTTATTCACGTAGACCAGCGCATCGTCGACCATGCCGTACAGCGTGACGCTGCTTTGCGCGAAAGCAGGTGCCGCGACGAGCGCCGCGCCGGCCGTGATAAGGACCTTCTTGAGTGTGCCGCCAGATTTCATCTGCAGTCTCCTTCGTTGTTTTCGCATTCGGTTGCGAGGCGAGAAAAGAATGTCTTAAACCGGATCCCGGTTTTTATTTGTCAAGCATGTTGGTGGAAACCGTTTTCCTTGTCAAACAAGAAAAACACTTAGCATGCTGCGTGTTTTTTGTGTTGAGCCTGGGCGGCGAGGCGGACGGCGGCGTTGGTTGCACCGTACCCGTCGTATCCGCCCCGCCGTTGCACAATCTCGAGAAAAAAACGCTGGTCCAATTGTTCCGTATAAGCGTGGAAAAACTCACCACCGCGTTCATCGCGGTCGTACAGAATGTTGTGCCTACGCAACGTCATAAGCGTTTCATCACGTAGCGCGTAGCGAGACGAAAGGTCGTCGTAATAGTTTCCCGGAATACGCAACAGCGGCAGGCCGTCGGCGACGAACTTCGGGATGGCGCTGAAGATGTCGTTCGTGCCCAATGCGACATGGTTCAGGCCCGAGCCTCGATACATCGACAGCGATTCGGCCACCGCGGTATGCCGGTCGAGCGACGCGTTCAGCACGATACGCACCGAGCCGTCGCGGCTACGCACGGCGCGGCTGCGTACGAGACCGTACGGGTCAGGCACCAGCCAGTCCGCTTCGGCTTCGAAGCCGAACGCCGTCTTGAAGTAGAGCACCCAGGCGTTCAACGAGTCGGCCGGAAGCGACAGGCACACGTGATCGATGCCGCAGAGCGGGCCGACTTCGCTCGGTCCGTTCGTATCCGTCAGCACGAAATCGGCTTCGAAGAGCGTGGGTTCGTCGGGTGCTTCGTCAACGAAATAGTTCAGGCTGGCGTCCGGCGCCTGCACGGCTGGCAGCACGCGTTCGTTCGGCCCGATGCGACCTGAGAACGGCGCGTAGCGAAAGCCTGCCGCGCGTTCGAAAGCAAGTTTCGCGTCGTCGACACGAAATGCCGATGCACACAGCGACAGGCCGTGCTGCATGAAGAAAGCGCTCGCGAACGAATCGGCTTCTGCGTTGAGCACGATCGACGCCGCGCCGTGCTGATACAACGCGACATCTTTCGAGCGATGCCGCCCGGCCGGACGAAAACGCAGACGCGTGAGCCAGTCGACCAGCTGGTTGCGCGCGGTATCGTCGACGGCAAATTCGAGGAACTGGATGCCGACGTGTTCCGGCGCGGCCGGCGGTTCGTACAGCTGATGCGTTGCTGCGCCCTCACGTTTCAATGCCGCGCGTGTTTCGTCTTCCAGATAGAGCAAGGAGCGATAGCCGTCAGCCGCGGTCGCAGCGGTCGGCGCCGCGCGGAAGCCATCGTTGAAGATCTCCAGCGACAGCGGTCCCTGATAGCCCGCTTCGATCACACGTACCGTGAAATTCGCCAGGTCGAAGTTGCCCTGGCCTGGAAAGCAGCGGTAGTGGCGGCTCCATTCGAGCACGTCCATCGTGAGCTTCGGCGCGTCGGCGATCTGCACGAACACGATGCGGTCGCCGGGAATGGTGGCGATTTCGTCGACCGGATCGTTGATCGATAGCGTATGGAAGCTGTCGAGCACGAGCCCGAGATTCGGGTGGTTCACCGCATCGACGAGCCGGCGCGCGTGCCGGTATGAATTCACATGCCGCCCCCACGCAAGCGCCTCATAACCCGCTATGACGCCGGCTTCCTGTGCCGCGCGTGCAAGCGCGCCGAGCTGATCGACGATCAGCGCGTCGTCGCCGATCGTATCGGGCGAGACATTGCTGCAAACCAGAATGCGGTCGGTGCCCAGTTCGTGCATCAGATCGAACTTGCGCTTCACACGATCGAGGTTGCGCGCGAGGCGCTCGGCGCTGACGCCCTCGAAATCGCGGAATGGCTGGAACAGCACGATTTTCAGACCGAGATCGGCGGCAATGCGCCGGACATCGGCTGGTGAGCCGTCGAAATACAACAGGTCGTTTTCGAAGATTTCGATGCCATCGAAGCCGGCCGTCTGAATGGCGGTCAACTTCTCTACGAGTGTCCCGCTGATGGACACGGTGGCAATCGAACGCTGCATGAAACGGCTCCTGCGAGGGGAAAGGGTGTGACTGACAAGAAGCAGACGGCGTACCGCGGCAGGGCGGTGTGCGCAGCGTCGTGAGCCATCGGCTACCCGTCAATTACATATCTGGACCACGGACTTTGACACTTTATCCAGTTAGCGGCGCGATTCTATACAAACTAACTAGATGGTACAAATTCGGATAAACCCGGAAAGACATCGTGCGCGATCGAGCGCACACTGCGCTACCGTCGGGGAAGGCTGCCCGGCCTGCGGTGAGTTCCGCGTGCTTTCTTCTGGAGTGGTATTTGATGAGTTTTGCTTCGGTGCTGGTCCTGAACGGACCCAACCTCAACCTGCTCGGTACGCGCCAGCCGGCGATCTACGGCTCGGAGACGCTTGCCGACGTCGAGCAGCTTTGCCGCGAAGCCGGCAAGCGGCTGGATCTTGCAATCGATTTCCGTCAGTCGAACGCTGAGCATCAGTTGATCGACTGGCTGCACGAAGCCCGGACGACGATGCAGGGCATCGTGATCAATCCGGCGGCGTACTCGCATACATCGGTCGCCATTGCCGACGCGATCATCGCGATCGAAAAGCCGGTGATCGAAGTCCACATCTCGAACATTCACAAGCGTGAGGCTTTTCGCCATCACTCGTATGTGTCCGCGCTGGCGGAGGCGGTGATCTGCGGATGCGGCACGCAAGGCTATGTGCTCGCGCTGGAACGGATGGCCACGATACTGAACGCAAGGAACCTGAAATGAGCGCGTCATCGTCTTATCTGGTTGGTCTGATCGGCTCGGGCATCGGCGGCTCGCTGAGCCCTGCGATGCACGAAGAAGAAGCGCGGCAACTCGGCTTGAGCTATGTCTATCGTCGCATCGATCTCGAAGCGTTGAAGCTCGATGCATCCGCATTGCCGGACCTGTTGCTCGCCGCCGAGCGGATGGGCTTCAACGGCCTGAACATCACCTATCCCTGCAAGCAGAGCGTGATTCCACTGCTGCACGAACTGTCGGACGATGCGCGCGCGCTGGGTGCAGTCAACACCGTGCTGCTGAAGGACGGGCGTCGCATCGGCCACAACACCGACTGGTCCGGCTTCGCGCGCGCGTTCAGGCGCGGGCTGCCGGATGTGTCGCTCGAGCGTGTGGTGCAACTGGGCGCGGGCGGCGCGGGCGCAGCCGTGGCGCATGCCGCTATGACGATGGGCGCGCGCGAGTTTACGCTGTTCGATGTCGATGCCGCGCGCGCAAGCGCACTGGCGGACGAACTGCAGAAGCGATTCCCCGCTTCAACGGTCAAGGCGGGCGGTTCGCTGCCGGAAGCAATGGCGGCCGCCACCGGCCTGATCCATGCAACCCCGACCGGCATGGCCAAGCTCCCTGGCCTGCCGTTACCGGCGGAACTACTGCACAAGGGCCTGTGGGTTGCCGATGTCGTGTACTTCCCGATTCGCACCGCGCTCCTGCAGGCTGCCGAGGCCGTGGGTTGCCGCACGCTGACGGGTGGCGGGATGGCGGTCTATCAGGCTGTCGACGCGTTCCGGCTTTTCACCGGACTCGAGCCTGACGCCGAACGCATGTTTACGCACTTTCAGTCGCTGTTGAGCCGCTAATACACTACAAAACGTGGAGACTAAAATGTCGCAAAGCTCTCAAGCAACCCGGCCGGAAACTCCGGTGTCGCCACCGGCAGGATCTGCAGCCGGCGTCAGCGGGATGCGTCGTTCGAACGCGCGCTACGGCATCCTGGCGCTGCTCGCGATCGGGACGATGATCAACTACCTTGATCGCACCATTCTCGGCATCGCCGCGCCGCAGCTGACCAAAGAACTCGGCATCAGTGCGGCCGTCATGGGCGTGATTTTCTCGATGTTTTCATGGAGCTATGTGCTCGCGCAGATTCCAGGCGGACTGTTCCTCGACCGCTTCGGCAGCAAGGTCACCTATTTCCTGTCGATGACGTTCTGGTCGCTGTGCACGTTGGCGCAGGGGCTCGTGCATGGCATCGGCGGGCTGGTTGCGTTCCGTCTCGGGCTAGGGGTGTCGGAGGCGCCGTGCTTCCCGACCAATAGCCGGGTCGTCGCGACATGGTTCCCGCAAAGCGAACGCGCGATGGCGACCGGCACGTACACCGTCGGCGAATACATTGGCCTGGCGTTCTTCAGCCCGTTCCTGTTTGCGTTGATGGGCGCCTTTGGCTGGCGTTCGCTGTTCTATGTGGTGGGCGCGGTGGGCATCGTGTTCGGCGGGATCTGGTGGATGTTCTATCGCGAGCCGTTCGATCACAAGGGCGCGAATGCGGCTGAACTCGCCTATATCGAAGAGGGTGGCGGGCTGACGCACGCGAACAAGGAATCCGGCCAGAAAAAGAAGAGCGGCTTCGAATGGCGCACGATCGGCCGCCTGCTGAAGCATCGTCAACTTACCGGCATCTGCCTTGGCCAGTTCGCCGGCAACTCGACGCTGGTGTTCTTCCTCACGTGGTTCCCGACCTATCTCGCGACCGAGCGGCACATGGGCTGGCTCAAGATCGGCTTCTTCGCAATCATGCCGTTCATTGCGGCTTCGGTCGGCGTGATGTTCGGCGGCACGTTCTCCGACTGGCTGCTGCGTCGCGGTGTCTCGCCGAACGTGGCGCGCAAGCTGCCGATCATCGCCGGCCTGCTGCTTGCCTCGACGATCATTCTGGCCAACTACGTCGACAGCAATGTCACGGTCATCGTGATCCTGTCGGTGGCGTTCTTTGCACAGGGGATGGCGGCACTCGGCTGGACGCTCGTGTCCGATATCGCACCGGACGGCCTGCTCGGCGTGACGGGGGGCATCTTCAACTTCGCGGCGAACCTGGCCGGGATCGTGACGCCGCTTGCGGTCGGCTTCATCGTTTCGGCGACGGGGTCGTTCGTCGGCGCGCTGGTGTTCATCGGCGTCGTCGCGTTGATTGGCGCGCTTTCGTATATTTTTATCGTCGGCGATATCAAGCGGATCGTGCTGACTGACTGAAGCCCATCCGCACGCTGTTTGAACCAGCACACCGGCGCGTTGCAGTATCGAACGCGCCGGTTTGTTCCTAGTTTTCCTGCTTCACAAAGCGCAATATCGCGTCGACGACCATCGCCCGATGCCGCGCCCGCAGACGCGGATGCGAGGGATCGCGACCGAACGCCGCGCCAAACGTGTGACGGTTCGCGACGCGGTGAAAGCACAGCGAACTGATCATCAGATGCAGATCGATGGCATCGACGTCGCCGCGGAACTGTCCCGCCGCCACGCCGCGCCCGAGCAGATCTTCAATCGTTCTCACCACGCTTGCATTGCGGCTCTTGAACGTCTTCATCTGCTCGATGTATTTCGCGCCGTGAATGTTCTCGATGTTGACGAGGCGAACGAAATCGCGATGCTTGTCGTGATAGTCGAACGTGAATTCGACGAGCTTGCGCAGGCCTTCGCGCGGATCCAGTTCATCGATGTGCAGATCCTGCTCCAGCGCGCGGATGTCGCCGTACACCTTGTCGAGCACGGCCTCGTACAACCCTTCCTTGCTGCCGAAGTAGTAGTAGAGCATGCGCTTGGTGGTGTTCGTGCGCTCCGCGATAGCATCGACGCGGGCGCCGGTGAGACCCATCGCGGAGAATTCCTGCGTTGCGACGTCGAGGATGTTGCGCTTTGTCTCTTCGGGATCGTACTTGCGCCGGGCTTCGGACACGATGCCGTGGTTGTCGGGCTCGGCGGCCTTGCTTCCCATTTTCATTTTGCGTATAAGCGGCGATGACGGGTCATTCTAGCATGGCCAAATCCCCGCCAGGCGCCCCGTTAGACGCCCGTTAGACGCGGGTTTCCGGCATAAACGGGCGTTGGGCTGCGCGCTTCTGGCGCGCCTGCTTTCAGGATGTCTGCCTGTTCTGTGTGTTCCGCGCAGCGAGCGCGTCGCGCGTTTGCATCGTCGTATAGGTGAGCTGCGCAGCCGCGAGACCAAGCGCGCCGAAGGTGCGGGTCAATCCAAAACTGCCGAAGGCTTCGGGCACCGGCCGCTCGCCGGAGATGGCGGCCGCCAGCAGTTCGCCTGACGCGGTGGTGGGCGCCATGCCATGTCCGCCAAAGCCGACCGCGTACCAGACACCATCCGCGCTCTGGCCGATCTGCGGCATCTTGTGCCGCGCGTAGCTCATCAGGCCACCCCACGCGTAGTCGATGCGCACGTCGTGCAGTTGCGGATACACCTTCAGCAGATCGCGCCGCAGCAGGCGTGCGATCACTTCCGGCTGGCGGTCGAGCACGGAAATGCGGCCGCCCCACAGGATGCGCGTGTCGGGCAGGGGCCGGTAGTAGTCGAAAGCGAAGCGCGTGTCGTAGATTGCCGATGCGCAATCGATCGCATCCTTCAGACGCGGGCCGAGCGGTTCAGTGGCCATCACATACGTTGCGATAGGCAGCACGGCACGCTCCACGCGTCGATAGACGTTGCGCGCATAGCCGCCACCTGCCATGACGACGTGCTTCGCGTCGATCGCGCCGTTCGCGGTTTCGACCAGAAAGCCGCTGCCTTGCCGATGAAGACCGATGACGGGCGATTGCTCGTAGACGTCGACGCCGGCGTCGACAGCGGCTCTCGCCACGCCAAGCACGTATTTCAGCGGATGGAAATGGAACGCGTTATGTTCGAGCAGGCCGCCGTGATAACGGCGCGTCTTCAGCCGCTCGGCAAGCTCCGCATTGCCCACCGGTTCCCAGTCGACCCCGAATGACTCTTTCATCAGACGCCGCTGCGCCTCGAGGCGCGCGGGTTCATCGAACCAGTTCGCGAGGATCACGCCGGCATGCGTGTCGTCGCAGTCGATGCGATAGCGCTCGATACGCTTGCGCATCAGATCGACCGCATCGGTAGTAAGTGTGTAGAGTTCGCGCGCGCGTTGCGGGCCGAGCGCCTTTAGCAGGTCCGCGCAGTCGAGGCTATAGCCGCCGAAGACAAAGCCG
This sequence comes from Paraburkholderia sp. BL10I2N1, assembly GCF_004361815.1. Taxonomy (NCBI): domain Bacteria; kingdom Pseudomonadati; phylum Pseudomonadota; class Betaproteobacteria; order Burkholderiales; family Burkholderiaceae; genus Paraburkholderia; species Paraburkholderia sp. BL10I2N1. The sequence continues at coordinate 3,060,540 of NZ_SNWA01000002.1, forward strand.
CCATTGCGTCCCGACGCACCGAAGCCAACCTGCTTCGCTTCCAGCACGACTACTTCGCGCACGCCACGCTCGACAAGACCCAGCGCAGTCGACAGGCCGGCGAGACCCGCACCGACGATACACACCTCGGCGCTGCGTTTGCCGGTCAGCGGCGGCCGTGCAGGACGGGCGACGGTTGCTTCGTAAAAGCTTTGCATATGATGGGTTTTGCGGGCGCCGTATGGCGGCGCCGGTCATCTTCAGGTAATCAGGAAACCGGCAGAAGTTTGCCGGTGAACACGACGGGTCCTGTCGGTCCATTCGGATTCGGCGAGCCGCCCGACGGTTCGATCGACACCGCCAGCACGGGATATTGCTGAGGCTGCTGCTCGCCGGCCGGCATCGTGGCGTCGCCGTGATCCGGCATCACCCCGAGCGACACCGGATGGCCATTCGCCGGCAAGCCCCATAGCTGCATCGAGCGGCCTGCCGGCGGCGCGGCGTCGGTGAGCCGGTGCAGCTTGACCTTCGCGTGGACTGGGTCCCACGAGATCAGCATCACCGCCTGCGCGTCCTTGTTGTCCAGCACGGCGACGTGCGAAATCTCGCTTTCAGGCTGTTGCGCAACGGTAGGCGGCGTCGGCTGGGTCGGTGAAAGCGGCAGGATGCTACGCACCGCGAGCACGAAAGCAATCGCGGCGAGTGCGGTGACACCGATCGCCCAGCCGCGCCAGAACGAAAGACTTTCAAACCATGGGCGCCGTTCGGACTGCGCGGCTGGCGTCGGACGCGCAGCTTCGGCCGCGCGCGACTCAAGCTGACGACGTGCGGCGAATCCCAGTTGTTCCTCGATGGCTTGCCAGACCCGCGTCGGCGGCGTGGCGGCGGGCCCCAGTTCGGCCATCGGCGCGAGCCGCCGTTCCCAGTCCTGCAGCGCGCCCCGGATCACCGGATCGTGGTCGGCATAGCGTTGAAACCTGCGGCGGGCGCCGCCGCGCAGCGTGCCGATCACAAATTCGGCGGCGAGGCGATCCATCAGTTCGGGATACCGATGCAGATTCATCAGACACCCCCGAGACAGGTCTTGAGCTTCTGGAGGCCGCGCCGGATCCACGACTTGACGGTGCCGAGCGGCACGGTCAGAACCTCGGCGATCTCGCTATGGCTCTGGTCGCGCAGATACGCGAGCGCCACCGCCTGCCGCTGCACCGGTTCGAGCGTTTCCATGCAGCGCGCGAGCTGGCGCGCTTCAGCACTCATCGATGACAGTTCCTCGGGGGTCGGGTCGCCTGACGCGACCAGCTCATCCAACATATCGTTCCATTCGGTTTCCGTCGCGTTGACCCGCCTCAGCTGGTCGAAGGCACGGTTTCTCACAATGGCGGACATCCACGTCATCGGCGCTGACAAGCCACGGCGGTAGTCGCCCGCGAAGCGCCAGATATTGACGAAACTGTCCTGCAGCACCTCCTCGGCCCACTCGGGTTTGCTCAATATACGGAGGGCGAGGCCAAACAGTTTCGGCGACGCGACGTCATACAGCTCCCGCAACGCCGACGCATCTTCACCGGCGACTCGCTCGAGCAAGGCGACAAGCGTTTCCGGTGTCGATTCCTGTGGGTTGGCAGTCATGGAGAGATGAGTGATGGCATGCGCGGCTATGTTACTCAACTTTTGCAAGGCGGCCTACACCGGTTCCCGGCGACGAGGGCACGGGACCGAAGCCACGGTCATAAGGTCAGACCAATCAAGTGATGTTATAAATTGGCTTGACCAGATTGCCGGGTTCTCGCTAAATTGCCTTCGTCATCGATTCGCGACCGGCCCGTGTCCGGTCATCAAGGAATGCCATGCTGACTGTCGTTTGCGAAACACCCGGCAAGCTCGTTGCCGTTGACCGTACGAAGCCGCAACGTGAACAAGGCCAGGTTCTGCTGCGCGTGAAGCGCGTCGGCGTATGCGGCACCGATCTGCATATTTTCACGGGCAATCAGCCGTATCTCGCGTATCCGCGCGTGATGGGACACGAGCTATCCGGTGTCGTGGAGGAGGCGGATGCTGACAGCGGCCTGCGCGCAGGAGACCCTGTCTACGTCATGCCCTATCTGTCGTGCGGTCACTGTATCGCTTGCCGGCAAGGCAAGACCAATTGCTGTGTCAATATCCAGGTGCTCGGCGTCCATCGCGACGGCGCATTCACGGAGTATCTGAGCCTGTCTACGTCATGCCCTATCTGTCGTGCGGTCACTGTATCGCTTGCCGGCAAGGCAAGACCAATTGCTGTGTCAATATCCAGGTGCTCGGCGTCCATCGCGACGGCGCATTCACGGAGTATCTGAGCCTGCCTGCGCAGTTCGTGCACAAGGCCGAAGGCGTATCGCTCGACGAAGCCGCGATGGTCGAATTTCTCGCGATCGGCGCCCATGCGGCCCGGCGGGGCGACGTGAAGGCAGGCGAGCGTGTGCTGGTTGTCGGGACCGGGCCGATCGGCATGGCCGCGATTCTGTTCGCGCGTTTGCGCGGCGCGAACGTGACGGCACTCGATACGCGCCAGGACCGGCTAGACTTCTGCAGGCGCGAACTGGGTGTGAACGCAGCGGTGCGAATCGGGGACAACGACAAGGCCGAGCTTTCGCAGCTAACCGACGGCGAATTCTTCGACGTCGTGTTCGATGCCACCTGCAATGCAAAAGCGATGGAACGGGGTTTCGAATTCATCGCGCATGGCAGGCGCTACGTGCTGATCTCGATCGTGCGCGACAACATCTCCTTTCCCGACCCTGAGTTTCACAAACGCGAAGCAACCCTGCTCAGCAGCCGCAATGCAACAGCCAAAGACTTCGAAACAGTGCTCGCGGCGATACGCGCAGGCAAGGTGCCGGGCGCGGCGCTCAATACACATCGTCTGCAACTGGCTGACGTGCCCACGCAATTCCCAGGGTTGCTCGATGCGAAGGCGGGTGTGGTGAAGGCGATCGTCGAGTGTTGAGCGTGGGTTGACCGTACGACGACGGGTGTACGGCCCGCTTGCCCGCGCGGTATAGTGAATCGTTTCCAGATGACGATCACTTTTACGACTCACATGAAGAACACCCTGAACGTGCTGATGTCGAGGCTGCGGATGAGACAGCTGCAACTGCTCATCGCGCTCGACGATCACAAGTCTTTGCATAAGGCGGCGGGTGCGATGTCGATGACGCAGTCAGCGGCGAGCAAGGCGCTGCACGAACTCGAATCGATGCTGGAGGCGCCGCTTTTCGAGCGCGCGAAGAGCGGTCTCATTCCGAATCAGTTCGGGCATTGCGTGATTCGCTATGCGCGACTCCTCGCGACGGATCTGACGTCGCTCTGCCAGGACCTGGCGGAAATCCGTTCGGGTAAAGGCGGGCGTCTTGCGATCGGCACGATCATGGGCGCGATTCCGGACGTAGTCGTCCCCATTCTCGATGAACTGCATAGAAGCCAGCTGAACCTGTCGATCGAGATCGTCGAGGATACGAGCGCGCGGATGCTGATGCTCCTCGACGAAGGCCGGCTGGATCTCGTGATCGGGCGGTCGATCGTCAGCGACGAGCCTGCGCGTTACCACTACCGGCCCTTGGGCGATGAACCGCTGTCGGTCGTGGTGGGCTATGGCCATCGGCGCATGGCGGCGAAGGAGATGGGGTTGCAGGACCTCAACGGCTATCGATGGGTGACGTACCCTGGCCACATGCCGTTGCATGCGCTGCTGGAGCGCGAACTCGATCTCGCCGGGCTGAGCATGCCCGCGAACCCGATCTCGACCGCATCGACATTCGTGACGGTCGCGCTGCTTCAGCACAGCGCCGATCTGGTTTCACTGCTGCCGACCGATATCGCTGAACTGTTCGTGCGCAAGAAGATGCTGCGGATCCTGCCCGTCACATTGAAGTCGCCATCGCCGACGTTTGGCATCGTGACGCGCAAGGGCGGCGTGCTTTCTCCACCCGCGCAGGCCTTCATTCAACGCCTGCGCGATGGGGCACGGGCGCGCTGAGCGCCTGCCACGCGGCGCGGCGGCGCGGTGGATGCGCGTGGCACCAGCACGGGCGCAGACGTTACCAGCATCGGCACGGAGCCCGGGTTCGCACGCGTATCGTGTGGCGCGCGCTCGATCAGTTCGCGCAGCAAGTCGACCGCCATGCGCGCCGCTTCCTCGGTCGGCACGGCAACCGTCGACAACGCAGGGCGTGAATCACGTGCAAGCTGGATGTCGGTAATGCCGATCACCGACAGATCTTCCGGCACCGACAACCCCAAGTCGGCGGCGGCGTGCATCGCGCCGAGGGCGGGCAGGTCGTTCGTGCCGAAAATCGCCGTGATCTCGGGATGCGTCTCGAGCAGTTGCCGTGCCGCGTCGTAGCCACCGCGTATCGTGTCCGACTCGCAGGTGAATTCCGCAACCAGCGGACCGACGCCTGCTGCATTGAAGGTCGCCACAAATCCGTCCCGACGCGCGCCATGAATCCCGCAAGGCCATTTGTCCTGGTCGTGGCTCTTGCTGCCGACGAGCGCGCCCACGCGCGTATGCCCAAGCTCAAGCAGGTGTTGGGCGGCAAGCGATCCCGCGAGGCTGAAATCGACCGCGACGCACGGCAGATCCGGCGGATCGTCGGGGCGTTCCCACATGCACAGCACGACCGGCGTGCCGCGTTCGGCGGTTGCGCGCAGATCGTCGAACGCCAGTTCGGCGTTCGTCACGAGCAAGCCTTCCGATAACGTGCCCGCAATCTGTTCGAGGTACGCGCGGCCGATCTGCTGGTCGTCGTTGGTGTTGCACACGATCAGGAAGTGCCCGCTGGTGCGCGCGGCGCGCTCGGCGGCAAGGGTAAATTCCGGGTAGAACGGATTGGCGATGCTCGATACCATCAGCGCGAATGTTGGTGCCCGGCCTTCGGCCAGTGCGCGCGCCGCGAGGTGAGGGCGATAACCTAACTCCCTGATCGCTTCGAGCACGCGTTCGCGCGTCGCCGCGCCAACCCGGCCGCGATTGCGCAGCACGTTGGAGACCGTCGCGGGCGTGACGCCTGCGTGGAGGGCGACTTCATTGAGCGTGGTCATCGGTGTAACGCAGTTAAACAGGGTTGAGCGGGGTTGATCAGCATTTGGGATGGCGTCCTGACATTTGCAACGTCAGTAGTCATCGCGATAGAGTCCGCAAAACAGAACGTACTGGAGACAGCGCAAGATCAGGCGATTGTTCATCAATCGTCTTTTTCTCTGCCGCCTGATTAAGCGCTTAACCTCCTGTTGTGACGCATTAAAGCATGGAGGCGAGGCAATGGCCAGTATCTCGTTGAAAGCAGTGCACAAAGCGTACGGCGACCATCCGCCGGTGATCCGCGGCGTGGATCTGGAGATCGGCGAAAACGAATTCTGCGTGTTCCTCGGGCCGTCGGGCTGCGGCAAGTCCACCTTGCTGCGGATGATCGCCGGTCTGGAGGATGTCACCGACGGCGACCTGTACATCGGCGGCCGGCTTGTCAACGAGGTGCCCGCGGCGGAGCGCGGCGTGGCGATGGTGTTCCAGAGCTACGCGCTGTTCCCGCATATGAGCGTGTACGAGAACATGGCGTTCGGACTCAAGCTCGCGAAAAAGCCCAGGGACGAAATTGACCGCAAGGTCAGGGAAGCCGCGCGCGTGCTGCAACTCGAAGCGTTGCTCGAGCGTAAGCCGCGCGCGCTGTCGGGTGGGCAGCGCCAGCGCGTGGCGATCGGCCGCGCGATCGTGCGTGAGCCGGGCGTGTTCCTGTTCGACGAGCCGTTGTCGAATCTCGATGCCACCTTGCGCGGCCAGACGCGTATCGAAATCGCGCGGTTGCACAAGCAGTTCGCGAAGGCAAGCGTGGTGTACGTGACGCATGACCAGATCGAGGCGATGACGCTTGCCGACCGCATCGTGCTGCTGCATGCGAGCAAGGATACGGAGCGCCACGGCAGCATTGCACAGGTCGGCTCGCCGCTCGAGTTGTATCACCGGCCGAAGAGCCGCTTCGTCGCGGGTTTCATCGGTTCGCCGCGCATGAATTTTCTGCCTGCGACGGTCGCGGCGCTCAATGCGCAACACGTACGGATCACGCTTTCACACACGGGTGAATCGCTCGACGTGCCGGTCGAGGCGGGGACGCTCACCGTCGGGCAACCGGTCACGCTGGGTATCCGGCCCGAACATCTCGAGACTCAGACCGTTGCACACGCAACCGGCGCGCCTTCGGCGACGGCGGCCACCCAGTTGATTCATCGCAGCGTGACGCTGATCGAACAGCTTGGCGAGCACAGCTATCTGCATCTCGATCAGCCGGGCGGCGACGTGCTGATCGCCAAGGCGCCCGGCGACATCGCGGTGCAGAGCGGTGAGCGTCTCGGTTTCAACGTCCCGGCTGCGTCGTGTCATCTCTTCACCGAGGATGGTTTCGCGCTGACGCATCGCGCGGACACCTCGAATCATTCCGTCACTCAGCTCGCGTAGGAGCGCTGCATGCGTTTAGGAGTCTGCTATTACCCGGAACACTGGTCGCCCGCCATGTGGCGCGACGACGCCGCGCGCATGAAAGTGCTCGGCATCGAGCGCGTCCGTATCGGCGAATTTGCGTGGAGCCGCATCGAACCGGAACCGGGCGTATATCGATGGGACTGGCTCGATGAAGCGGTCGATATTCTCGGCTCGGCCGGCCTGCAGGTCGTGATGTGCACGCCGACCGCAACGCCGCCGAAGTGGTTGATCGACCAGCATCCGGATATTCTCGCGATCGGTGCCGACGGGCGGCCTCGTGCGTTCGGCTCGCGACGTCACTACGATTTCTCGTCGCCCTCGTACTTCGAGGCGGCACGCGTGATCTGCGAAGCGGTGGCGCGCCGCTATGGTTCGCATCCGGCCGTCGCGTTCTGGCAGACCGATAACGAATACGGTTGCCATCACACCGTGGTCAGCTATTCGCCTGCGGCGGCCAGGCGTTTTCGCGGCTGGCTCGCCACGCGCTACGGCACCATCGATGCGTTGAATGAAGCATGGGGCACAGTGTTCTGGAGCATGGAATACCGCAGCTTCGACGAAATCGATCCGCCCATCGGCACCGTGACGGAAGCGCATCCGTCGCATCGGCTCGACTATCGGCGGTTTGCGTCTGACGAAGTGGTGCGGTTCAACCGTATGCAGACGGAGATTGTGCGCCAGCATTCGCCGGGCCGTCCGATCGCGCATAACTTCATGCAACTGTTCACGGAATTCGATCACTACAAGGTCGCCGCCGATCTCGACATCGCAAGCTGGGACAGCTATCCGCTCGGGGCGCTCGAAGAGCAATGGTTCGCGCCTGAAATCAAGGCGCGCTTCCTGCGCACTGGCCATCCGGATTTCGCGTCGTTCAATCACGACGTGTATCGCGGCATGTCGAAGCAGCCGTTCTGGGTGATGGAGCAACAGCCGGGCCCGGTGAACTGGGCGATGTGGAATCCGGCGCCGCTGCCTGGCATGGTGCGTCTGTGGAGCTGGGAAGCGTTCGCGCACGGCGCAGGTTGTGTGTCGTATTTCCGCTGGCGGCAGGCGCCGTTCGCGCAGGAACAGATGCATGCAGGGCTGAACACGCCAGACAACAAACTCGACATCGGCGGTGAAGAGGCGGCGCGCGTGGCCGAGGAAATCCGTGCCGTCGTGGCGGCCGATGGTGAGCCGCAGGTCCGTTCGAAAGTCGCGCTGGTCTACGACTATGAGGCGAAGTGGCTCTTCGAGATCCATCCGCAGGCCGCCGATTTCCACTATCCGCGTTTCGCGTTCGAGTATTACTCGGCGCTGCGTTCGCTCGGTCTCGATGTCGACGTGATTCCGTCGGACGCGCCATTCGATGGCTACCGGATGATCGTCGTGCCGCCGCTGCCCGTTGTCGCCGATGACTTCGGCGCACGGCTCGTAGCGAGCGGTGCGCAGGTCGTGCTGGGTCCGCGTACCGGCTCGAAAACGCGCGATCTGCAGATTCCCGCGAACCTCCCGCCCGGCGCACTTGCCGATGTCCTGCCGATCCGCGTATGGCGTGTCGACTCGATCCGTCCGAACGTCAGCGTACCCGTAGCGGGCGGGGACGGCGCACCGCAAGGCACGGCGCACCACTGGCGCGACCTGTTGCAGGCACCATCCGGTATCGACGTGCTCGCGCGCTTCGACGATGGTCACCCGGCGTTCGTGCGGCACGGCTCGCTACACTACTGCGCGAGCCTCTTCGACGACGCACTGACGCAACGCATCTTCCAGCAGGTAGCCAGGGCGGCGCAACTCGATGCCGCGCCGCTCGCAGAGACGGTCCGTGTGAGCCGGCGTGGCGCGCTGACTTATGTTTTCAACTACGGCGATACCGCCTACACGATCGACAATGTCCGTGCGGACGCGTTCGTGATCGGGTCGTCGTTGGTCGAACCGCAGGGCGTGGCGGTTTTTCGCGCCGCATAAGATTCCATCACCCATCAGGAGACAGGCATGACAAGCACGAAAAGTGCGGTACGCAAAGGGCTGATCGGCATGCTGCTCGCAGCCGCGGGGCTAACGATGATTGCCGGCAACATTGCCCACGCGGGCACGCTCGCCGTCAACATCGCGTTCAAGGGCGCGAGCCAGCGGGCCGTCTGGCAATCTGCCATCGACGACTTCAAGAAGGCGCATCCGGATATCGACGTGAAGGTGTCGTTCGTCGATGAAGAGGCGTACAAGGTGCAGTTGCCCGGCTGGCTGTCGACGGTCGCACCGGACGTCGTGAACTGGCACGACGGCGAACGCATGGCGTACTACGCGCGACGTGGTCTGCTCGAGGACCTGACGAACGACTGGAACAGGAACAACTGGAACAGCATGTACGCGTCGACGAAGGAAGCGTCGTCGTATAACGGCAAGCAGTACGCGGCGCCGACCGTGTACTACGCGTGGGGCATGTTCTATCGCAAGGACCTGTTTGAAAAGGCGGGCATCACCAGCGAACCGAAGACGTGGGACGAGTTTCTTGAAGCATCGAAAAAGCTCAAGGCCGCTGGCATTACGCCCGTTGCCGTGGCAGGGCGCGACGCATGGACGCTCGCGGGCTGGTTCGATTACCTCGACCTGCGCATCAACGGCAATGCGTTCCATCAGAAGCTGATGGCGGGTGAAGTACCGTACACCGATCCGCGGGTGAAGAAGGTCTACACGACGTGGAAGCAGTTGATCGACGACAAGGTCTTCATCGACAACTCGCTGTCATACGATCTCGATGCGGCACAGCCGTTCCTGTTCCAGGGCAAGGCCGCGATGATGCTGATGGGCACGTTCATCACCGGTGGATTTCCGGCGGACGTGAAGCCGAAAATGGGCTTCTTCCAGTTCCCGATCATCGACCCGAAGGTTCCGACCGCTGAAGATGGCCCGGTCGAATCGCTGCATATTCCGTCGAAAGCGAAGAACAAGGCCGACGCCCACACGTTCCTCGCGTTCATGGAAACGCCCGAGATCAGCGCGAAACTTGCGCAGGGACTCGGTTCGCTGCCCGCGAACAGCAAGTCGCCGGAACCGGACGATCCGATTTCAAAGATCGGCTTCCAGATCCTGTCGAACACGAAGGGTGGCATCGCGCAGTTCTATGATCGTGATATGACCAAGGAAATGGCTGACGAAGGCATGAAGGGCATGCAGCAGTTCATGTCCGACCCGACGAAGATCGACGAAATCCTCGCTCAGCTCGAAACGACGCGCAAGCGGATCTACAAGAAGTAATCGCAGCACAGAACGATACCGGTACACGTGTGCCGTTTCACGCGTGCCGGTATCGCTGGCAATCGAAGAGGCCGTAGAGGTAATCGTCATGAAAACTGTCTCGACCCGGAGCGTGGAGGTGAACGTGCCGCAGGCGGTCACGCCGCGCCGCGCGAAGCCGAGGCGCGCGTCGCCCAGTGCCAGGCAGCAGCGCCGTGCGGCCTTTCTGTTCCTTGCGCCCGCGTGCATCATGGTCGCGATCTACGTCGTATATCCGATTCTGTCGTCGCTCGCACTCAGCCTCTACAACTGGGATGGCATGACGGACAAGGTGTTCATCGGTCTTGGCAACTACATCGAACTGCTGCATGCGCCGACCTTCTATACGGCGTTGAAGAACAACGTGCTGTGGCTGGTGTTCTTCATGCTCGCGCCGCCGATGGGCCTTGCGATTGCGCTGTACCTGAATCAGGCGGTGCGCGGCATCCGCTTCGTGAAGTCGCTCTTCTTCGCGCCGTTTGTGCTGTCCGGCGTGGTGGTGGGGCTGATCTTCAGCTGGTTTTACGATCCGACCTTTGGCTTGCTGAAAGTCATCCTTGGGCACGGTGTCCCGGTTCTTGGCGATCCGCGCTACGTGACGTTCGGCATCATCTTCGCGGCGCTGTGGCCGCAAACCGCTTACTGCATGATCCTGTATCTGACCGGGCTGACGACCCTCAGTTCGGAGCAGCTCGAAGCTGCACGGATGGAAGGCGCCAAAGGCTGGGCCATGCTGTGGCACGTCGTGCTGCCGCAATTGCGGCCCACCACCTTCATGGCGATCGTCGTGACCGTGATCGGTGCGCTGCGCAGCTTCGACCTGATCGCCGTGATGAGCGGCGGCGGCCCCTTCGAAAGCTCGACGGTGCTTGCGTATTACATGTACGACCAGGCGATCAAGTATTACCGCCTCGGCTATTCGGCCGCGATCGCCGTGGTGCTGTTTGCGATCGTGCTGGTTTATATCGGCTTCCAGTTGCGCCGCATGGTGCGCGAAGAGCAGTAAGGAGAGACGCCATGTACCCGCTTCCCGTCGAGAAATGGAAACCGGCCAACCGTGCGCTGTACAAGATGTCGCTGCCGGTCGCGCTGTTGATCTGGCTGCTGCCGATGATCGCCGTGCTCGTGACTTCCGTGCGCTCGACCGACGAGCTATCGAGAGGCAATTACTGGGGCTGGCCCGAGCACATCTCGCTGATCGCCAACTATCGCGAAGCGCTCACGACGTCGCCCATGCTTCACTACTTCTGGAACAGTTGCCTGATCACGATTCCATCGGTAATCGGTTCGATCACGCTGGCCGCGATGGCCGGCTTCGCGCTGGCGATCTATCGTTTTCGCGGCAACATGCTGCTGTTCGGCACGTTCGTGGCCGGCAATTTCGTGCCGATCCAGATCCTGATGATTCCGGTTCGCGATCTGTCGCTGCGGATGGGCCTGTTCAATACGCTCGGCGCGCTGATCCTGTTTCACGTTTCGTTCCAGACCGGCTTCTGCGCGCTGTTCCTGCGCAACTTCATCAAGCAGTTGCCATTCGAGCTCGTCGAGGCGGCGCGCATCGAGGGCGCGAGCGAATGGACCGTGTTTTTCCGCATCGTGCTGCCGCTGATCCGCCCGGCGCTCGCGGCGCTCGGGATTCTCGTCTTTACCTTTGTCTGGAACGATTATTTCTGGGCACTGTGCCTGACGCAGGGCGACGACGCCGCGCCCATCACCGTCGGCGTCGCGGCGCTCAAGGGCCAATGGACGACGGCGTGGAACCTGGTTTCCGCCGGTTCGATACTGGCGGCGCTGCCGTCGGTGGCGATGTTCTTCGCGATGCAGCGGCAGTTCGTCGCCGGGCTCACTTTTGGGGCAACCAAAGGCTAGATCCGGCCGCCCGAAGGCGTTTGCCGCGGGCCGGCCAGCCGTATGTTGCGCGGCGCACACTCTCGGGTAAGTCCGGACCGAGCACTTTTTCCATGAAGTATTAGACTAATGGGAGGTGCTTTTGCGGCCAGGCCCTTGCCATGGAGAAGCCGTCATGAATCGGCCGGTGGTTCGGATTCCGCTTCGCTTGACCGGTGCACGTTCGGTCTGGAAGTGGATTAAATGGCTGCTTATAGCAGCTTTCCTTGTCGTTCTTGTCATTGGGGCGCGCTTCGCGCAGATCGAAATCGAGACGTCGCGCCTTCAGGCGCGCTACCTGTCCGAATTGACGCGCGATATTGCCTTTACCGCCGCCGACGGTCCCAGCAACAGCATCCGTTTTCCGTCCGGCGGGCCGTATGACGAGCGGCTAGGCTACGCGTGGCTGCCTTCCTTCGAACAGCGTCTGACTGAGCGCGGCTTTGCTGTCGCGACCCAGGCGCGCGATTCCGAAAAGATGCTTTCGCTCGCCGACGAGGGCCTCTTCCTTCCCTACGAAGAAAAGGATCAGGCGGGGCTCAGGCTCTTCGACGCCAGCGGCACGCCTCTTTTCGGTGCAAGCTACCCCGCCCGGATTTACACGGAGTTCGACGAGATTCCGCCGCTCGTGGTCGACTCGCTGCTTTTCATCGAAGACCGCAATCTGCTCAACGCCGACCAGCCGAACCGCAATCCGGCGCTCGACTGGGGCCGGTTCAGCCGGGCGCTGGTCGATCAGGGCGTACGGGTTTTCGACCGCCATCAGCAAACGCCCGGCGGCAGCACGCTGGCGACCCAGATCGAGAAATTCCGCCATTCGCCGGACGGCAAGACCGGCACGCCGATGGAAAAACTGCGGCAGATCGCTTCCGCCTCGGTGAGGGCCTATCTCGACGGGCCGCAGACGCTGCCCGCGCGACGGCAGATCGTCGTGCATTATCTGAATTCGGTGCCGCTGTCCGCAAAGGCGGGCGTCGGTGAAATCAATGGCATCGGCGACGGACTCGCCGCGTGGTATGGCCGCGATTTCGACGAGGTCAATCGCATCCTGAGGGCACCCGTCACCGAGGACACGCTCGGCGAGCAGGCGCTTGCGTTTCGCGAGGTGCTGTCGCTGATGATCGCGCAGCGTGCGCCGTCGTACTTTCTTCGCAGCGGTAATGCGGAACTCGGCAGGTTGACGGACAGTTATCTGCGCTTGCTGGCGGGCGGCGGCATTATTTCCGCCTCGCTGCGGGATGCGGCACTCGCGGCGTCCCTTCAACTGGACCGCACACGTGTCATTCATCCGCCGATGTCCTACGTCTCCCGCAAGGCCGTCATGTCGTTGCGGGCGCAACTGCTGTCGGCGCTGGGTGTGCGCAACTTCTACGATCTCGACCGGCTCGATGTCACGGTACGCGCGACCCTCGACGATGCGGTACAGCAGGTCGTGAGCGCCCGGCTCGCGAGCGCCGGCACGCGCGACGGGGCGAGCGCCGCCGGTCTGTATGGCTTCGAGATGCTGCGCACGCACGACGATCCTTCGAAAATTGCGTACAGCTTCACGCTGTTCGAGCGGCGTGGTACCGAAAACGTGCTGCGCGTGCAGACGGATAGCCTCAACCAGCCTTTCGACGTCAATCAGGGCGCGCGTCTTAACCTCGGCTCGACAGCGAAGTTGCGTACGGTCATCACTTACCTGCAGATCATGACGCAACTGCATGAGCGCTATGCGTCGTTAAGCGCGGCCCAGTTGCGCGCGGTCAAGCCCGAAAGGCAGGACGCGTTGACGCGCTGGGCTGTCGATTATCTGGCGCACACGTCAGACCGTTCACTGCAGTCGATGCTGGCTGCCGCAATCGAACGGAAATACTCGGCGAATCCTGGCGAGACGTTCTTTACGGGTGGCGGGGCACAGACCTTCAACAATTTCGAATCGAGCGACAACAGCCAGATCCTGACGGTGCATCGCGCCTTCCAGCATTCGGTGAATCTGGTGTTCGTCAGGTTGATGCGCGACATCGTGCACTACGAGACTCTCCAGGTGGCAGGACCGACGTCGCAATGGCTGGACGATCCGGCTTCGCGGCATGTCTACCTGACGCGTTTCGCCGATCAGGAAAGCCAGGTGTACATGAAGCGTTTCTACACGAAGTATCAGGGCAAGACGCCGGATGATGCGCTCGCGCTGCTTCTTCGCAATGTCCGCAAATCGCCGCCGAAGATCGCGACCGTCTTGCGCAGCGTGGCGCCTGACGAGCCGCAGGCGTGGTTTGACGTGCAGATGCGGGCCGCACTGAAGAAGACGCCTGCCGCGTCTCTATCGGATGACGATCTTGCGAAGCTCTACGCCAAGTACGGTATCGACCGTTTCAATCTGAACGACCGCGGCTACATATCGAGTGTGCATCCGCTGGAACTGTGGACGCTCAACTATCTGCGCAGTCATCCAGCGGCGAAGCTCGATGAGCTGCTCGACGCGAGCCGCCCGGCGCGTACGGATGCCTATTCGTGGCTCTTCAAGACCCGCTATCACGCCACGCAGGACCGGCGCATCAGGCGGATGGTGGAGCTGCAGGCGTATGCGGTGATAGGGCGGTCATGGCGTGAGCTGGGTTACCCGTTCGCTACGCTGACCCCTTCCTATGCGACTGCAATCGGTGCATCGGGCGACCGGCCCGCCGCACTTGCGCAGTTGATCGGCCTGATCGCGAACGGCGGAAACAAGGTCCCGACGCACAGCATTGCGGAACTCGAGTTTGCAAAGGGCACGCCCTACGAAACACGCTTCACCCACGCGTCGATTGCGCCGCAGACGACCTTGCCGCCAGAAGTGGTCGATATCGTGCACGGTCTGCTGCGCGACGTCGTAACCGGTGGAACCGCAAAGCGCCTGGCGCAGGGCATGACATTCCCGAACGGGCGCACGCTCGAGGTGTACGGCAAGACTGGCACCGGGGATCAGCGCTTTAACGTATTCGCCCGCGGCGCGCGGCTGATCGAGTCGCGCAAGGTCAACCGGAGCGCGACCTTCGTGTTCGTGATCGGCGATCGTTTCTATGGCTCCCTGACCGCGTGGGTTCACGAGCCTTACGCGGCGCGCTATGACTTTACGAGCGCTCTGGCGGTGCAGTTGCTGAAGTCGCTGGCACCCGCGTTGCAACCGTTGCTTGCGTTGCCGTCGGACAAGGGCGAGGCGGCAAAAGTGACTGTGCGCACGGATCAATAATCGACGTCTGCGGCAGGCTTCAGAAACAGTTCATGCATCGGCGCGAAATGCGCATACAGCGGCAGGATGGCGCCGCCCATCGCGCGCGCGTCGGCGCCGATTGCGCCTTCCAGCAGCTGTGGCCGCGCCATGCCCTCCCATTCGAAGCGATCGAGTACGCGCTCCGTGCGACGGATGATTTCGCGCACCAGCTGCCGGTCGAACTCGCCGTCGATCACCACCGCTTCGAGATCGAGTAATGCCGCTGCGTTGGTCAATGCCGATGCGATGGCCGGGCAGGCCGTGTCGAGCCACTGTTCCGTCAAACGCCATAGATCCGGAGATAAGGCGCGATGATCGTGCGCGGCCGCAGGCGGTGCGCCGGCATCCGTGAACAGCTTTTCGAGCACGAAGCCCGAGGCCGCATGCAGCAACTGCCGTGCGGGCTTCGAGCCATCGCGGGCAAGCGGGATCGATCCCACTGCGCCCGCATTGCCATGCGGACCGCCGTGCAACCGTCCGTCGATCACGAGGCCGCCGCCAATGAACGTGCCGACAAAGAGGTAGAGAAAATTGTGGATGCCGCGCCCCTGGCCCATCACCAGTTCAGCGGCGCAGGCGGCCATCGTGTCCTTGGCGAACTCGACGGGCAGCCCGGTCAATGTCTCGATGCGCGAACGGATGTCGATATCGTTCCATGCGTTGAGCGCGTCGGGCGGTGCGCCCAGAAAATCACGCCAGCCTCCGAGCCATAAAGGCGCGGCCACGCCGACACCGACGACTTTCTTGGCGCGCGCGCCGAGCGCTTCGTTCGTGCGCGCGAGCCTGCTTTCCAGCGCCGGAAACAGCGTGACGGGATCGGGATACGCGTACTCGAATACATCGCGGCTGCACACCTGGCCGGTAAAATCCATCGCCAGCACGTCGAGACTGCGGCGCCCGACCTTGATGCCGATCGTGAACGCGCCATCGGGACGCAACGCGATCGGCACCGAAGGCTGGCCGATTCGCCCCCGCACGCGCGGCTGTTTCGCGAGCAGACCGTCATCGATCAGGCGCTCGACGATCATCGAGACGGTTTGCATCGACAGCCGCGTGAGCCTCGCGACGTCGGCTTTCGGCAATGGACCATGCAGCCGGATCGCCTGCAGGACGATCCGTTCGTTGAACTGCCGCATGCCGACCTGATTCGATCCGACCGTGCGTTTGAGCGGCGAGCGGCTACCGGTATCCATCGTCAAAGGCCGGTGAGGGGGCGGTGCATCATGCGATTGCCTTCACGTCCGCTTCCTTCGCGCCGGTCATGATCGCCACGGCCTCGGACATGTGGATGTCCGCGCGGTTGACAAGCGCGGCGCGCCGGCCAAGCCGCTGGATGTGGATGCGATCGGCGACTTCGAAGACGTGCGGCATGTTGTGGCTGATCAGGATCACGGGCAAGCCGCGATCGCGAACGCGCCGGATCAGTTCGAGCACCATGTTGCCTTCCTTCACGCCGAGCGCCGCAGTGGGTTCGTCGAGAATCACGACGTGCCGCGCGAACGCCGCGCTGCGCGCAACGGCGACACCCTGACGCTGTCCGCCTGACAGCGTTTCGACGGCCTGCCGCATCGAACGGATGCCGATCTGCAGGCCCTTCATGTGCGCGGTCGCTTCTTCCAGCATGCGGCGTTTGTCGATCATCTTGAGGATCGAGCCGCGCCAGCCAGGCTTGACCAGTTCGCGGGCGAGAAACAGGTTTTCCGCGATGCTCATCGCTGGAGCAACAGCGAGTTCCTGATACACGGTTTCGATGCCCTGTTCGCGTGCATCGAGCGGACTGCGGAATTTCACTGCTTGACCGTCGAGCAGGATCTCGCCTTCGTCGGGCACGGTTGCGCCCGAAAGCGCCTTGATCAGCGAAGATTTGCCGGCGCCGTTATCGCCGATGACGGCAAGAATCTCGCCGGGCAGCACTTCGAAATCGCAACCGTCGAGTGCGGTGACATGGCCATAACGCTTGATGAGTCCGCGTGCCTGCAGAACCGGCGTGGCATTGGAGGCGGTGTGAGTAGTCGACATGACAGATTCCCTCGTTCGCGTTAGCGGCGATGTGACAGTTTGTCGGCGGCGACGGCGAGAATCACCAGCATGCCGGTAATCAGCACCTGATACACCGAGGACACCCCAATCAGTGTGAGGCCATTACGGAACACGCCGACGATCAGCGCGCCCAGCAGCGTCCCCACGATCGACCCACGCCCGCCGAAAAGACTCGTGCCGCCGAGCACGACCGCGGTAATGCTGTCGAGGTTTTCGGTTTGCCCCGCCTGCGGATCGCCCACGCCGGTACGCGATACCGACAGCAGCGCGGCAATCCCGTAGATCGCGCCGGCCAGTGTGTACACGGTGAGCAGGATCTTTTGCGACGACAGGCCCATCAGCCGTGCCGCTTCGGCGTTATTGCCGAGTGCGTAGAGGTGTCGTCCAGGCACCGTATCGCGCAGCACGAACCAGGTCAGCAGATACATCAGCAACGTGAGCACGGTGCCGTAGGTTACCTCGGCCGGCCCGATGCTGAACGTGTTGCCGAAGAACATCATGGCGTCCGGCAGGTTCGACACGCTCTCGGCGTTCGAATAGATCTGCGTGAGCGCAAACGCGATGTTCAGCGTACCCAGTGTCACGATGAACGCGGGCAGCTTAATGCGCGTGATGAGCACGCCATTGAGGAGGCCAAACGCCGTGCTGGCCGCGACGCCGCAGAGAATCGCAAGGACTGGCGGCACGCCGAGCACGACGGCGAACTTGGTCATCACGATCGAGCCGAACGCCATCAACATCCCGCACGACAGATCGATGCCGCCGGTGAGAACGATCAAGGTCTGACCGATCGCGATGACGGCGACGACCATCGTTTGTTGCAGGATCAACGAAAGATTCTGGAACGAAAGAAAGCGGCTGCTCTGCGAAATGAAGAATGCGCACGCAAGCAGGAGCGCGAGCAGGGGGCCGATTTCAGCGAGAGAAGGCAGGCGATCGCCAAGGCGGCGAGCGCTGGTAGCCGACGGAGTGGACATGATCTGATTCCTCGATGCAACAGCGTGGCAGGTGACCCACGCAAACAAATCCGCTAACGAATCCTGTCAGGGCCCGCGGGCGCGGGCCCTGTTGGAGCGGTGTTACTTGTTACCCCAGCAATTGTCGAGACCGAACTTCGAGTCCTTGCTGTCGACACCCGACATGGGTTTGTCGGAGATCAGCGTGACGCCGGTGTCGTGATAGCCCGTCGCCTTCTTGCCGCTCCTGGCGTAGTCGACGCCAGCGGCGACGCCGAGCGACGCCATCTTCAGCGGATACTGCTGTGAGGTTGCCGCGATGGCGCCAGCCTTCACATTGCGCACGCCTTCACAGCCACCGTCGATCGAAACGATCATCACGCTCTTGTCCTTGCCTGCTGCCTTCAGCGCGCGATAAGCGCCTGCCGCGGCCGGCTCGTTGATCGTATAGACGACGTTGATATCGGGCGACTTCTGCAGGCAGTTTTCCATCGCCGTCTGGCCCTTCGCCTGGTCGCCGCGCGTATCCTGGCTGCAGACGATGGACGCATCGCCTTCCTTCACGCCGAAGCCCTGCAGGAAGCCGTTATGCCGGAGCACGCCGACCGATACGCCAGGCGCCAGGTCGAGCGTGGCGATCTTCGCGGGCTTGCCTGCCATCGCCGCCTTCGCGTATTCGCCGATGAGCACGCCGGCCTTGAAATTGTCGGTGGCGAAGAGGGCGTCGGTGGCGTCCTGCGGGTCGGTTGGTGTGTCGAGGGCAATCACGAGTGCGCCGGCCGCACGCGCCTTCTTGATGCTCGGCACGATGGCCTTCGTGTCGCTAGGGGTGATCAGGATCGCCTTGGCGCCGGCCGTCAGCATGTTTTCGATCGCGGTGACCTGGCTCGCGTTATCGCCGTCGAACTTGCCGGCCGCACTGATCAGCTTCACGCCGTCCTTTTGCGCTTCGGCATCGGCGCCCTGTTTCATCTTGACGAAGAACGGGTTGGTGTCGGTCTTCGTGATGAGGCCAATGACAGGCTGATCGGCGGCGTGCGAAGCACCCGCACACCACACGACCGTGGCGGCCACGCACATCGATACGATTCGTCTTGCGACAGGTTGCCTGCTTGAATTCAGATTCATGGGGGACGCTCCTCCGGGTTGTTGACAGCGACGTTTCGAACTGACGGTCGACTCAATGACAGCGGGCGCTGATGACGCCTCTCAATATCGCGCCCGGTGAATACGGCTGCTGGAAACCGGGGCGCCCGTGACTAAATCACTTTGTTTTATTTAGTACACCAGCCAAGCCGAGGCGTGTCAAGAAAGGAGAAATGCTGCGGTGCGCAACGAAGTTGCCGTCGGAGAGGCTGGAACGCCCGCCACGTAAGGCGTCGAGCGATGTCGTGCGGCGTTTGCCGGAGCCCGTCTGGTTGGGGTAAATCAGGATGACCGGAGGACGAATAACAGTGACTCGCCAGCCGGAATCCGGCGTCAGGGTCTTCCTTGCATCGCCCGCCAGGTACTTTCCCTGGCAGGTTTTCGAAGCACCCATCGTTCGCCATTGCCGACCCTCGAAGCATTGCCCTCGGGTCCCTCGCTCCCTACTCTTCGTTACAGAGAACGAGACCGTTTGAGCCGAAGCCATCCATAGCGAGTCCGCGCACCGGTCAGGTCGATACGCAAACCAGGAGACGTCCATGAGTGTGATGACACGCGAGACTGCCGCGCCGCAAGGCGCCGGGAAGTTCGATGAGCAGTTCGACATCGTGGTGGTGGGCGCGGGAGCCGCTGGCCTCGCCTGCGCATTGTTCGCAGCGTGGCAGGACAACAAGGTCCTGCTGCTAGAGAAGGCGCCCGAGCTGGGCGGGACGGCGAAGAAGGCCGCGTTCTGGTACTGGGTGCCGAACAACCGGCCGATGCGTGAACAGGGTATCGAAGACCGGAAGGAGGATTGTCTGCGCTACATGGCTCGTCTATCGAGGCCGGAGACATACAGCCCGGAACTGCCGCGCTTCGGTATGACGCAGTGGGAGTTCGATATGTGCGAGGCGATCTACGACAACGCGTCGCTTGCTGCCGAGTTGCTCGCGGACAAGGGCGCGCTCGAATACCGCCACTGCCCGGATGTGCCGGACTACTGGGCCGAGTTGCCGGAGGACAAAGCGCCGAAAGGCCGCGTGCTGTTGCCCAAAGGCGCTTGCGAATCGATGTCCGATGGCGGCGCGGTGGCGGTGCGTTCAATGACCGAAGCTGCGCGCCGGGCGGGCGTCGATATCCGTACGAGTTGTCCGGTGAAGCGCCTCGTGACTGACGAGACGAGCGCTGTAACAGGCGTCGAAGTGGATGATGCGCAACGTGGCGCGATGATCGTCAAGGCGCGCAAGGCGGTCATCTTCGGCACAGGCGGGTTTACGCACAACAAGACGATGCGCAAGAACTTCCTGAGCGCGCCCGTCTTCGGCGGATGTGCCGCGCGCACCAACGAAGGGGACTTCGTCCGTATTGGCACGGCGGTCGGCGCCGAGTTGCGCAACATGAACTATTCGTGGATGTGTCCGATCGTCCTCGAAAAGGCGCTTAACGACGATCCGGGCCTGATCGGGACGTTCTCGCCATCGGGCGATTCGATGATCTATGTGAACCGGCATGGCGAGCGCGTCACCAACGAAAAGCTCGCCTACAACGAATCCGCGCAGGCCTTCTTTAAGTGGGACCCCGCGAAGTCGGAGTATCCGAACCTCGTCCTCGCGGCGATCTGGGATGCGCGCAGTCAGCAGCACTCTGCAAGCACCGAGTACGGACGCTTCATCGTGCCCGAAGGCGTCAACGATGCGCATGTGATCAAGGCCGACACACTCACCGAACTCGCACGGAAGATCCGTGAGCGTGTGGCGAAGCTCGCACCGCAGATCGGCAATCTGACCTTCGAGGACGACTTCGACGCCAATCTTCCGGCAACTGTCGAGCGCTTCAACGGGTTTGCGCGGAGTGGCAAGGACCTTGATTTCGCGCGTGGCGAGCGGCCTGTCGAACTGCTGTTCAATGGTGCGACGGCACCCGGGCCAGCGTGTCCCAATCCGACGATGTATCCGCTCAGCGAGAGCGGTCCCTTCTATGCAACGCTCCTGACGGGCGGCAACCTCGATACGAAGGGTGGCCCAGTCACGAATCCAGAAGGGCAGGTGCTCGACCATACGGGGCAGGCCATTCCGGGCTTATACGGCGTCGGAAACTGTGTTGCATCGGCGTCGGCGCGCGCTTACTGGGCGGGCGGTGCGACACTCGGGCCGATCCTCGCCTTCTCGTATCTTGCGGCGCGCAGCGCACACAGACAGACCCCGCGTTGAAACTCGACGTGAACTGCCTTTAGCCGTTGGGCATCATCAGTGCTGCCGACCATCCCTGGCGAACGAATCCATCAACAGGAGACAACCATGGCGTTGACCACGCAAACCATGACCGACGAGCAGAGAAAATCGGTCGCCATCGAGTATCTGAAGGCCTTCGACAACGGCGGCGTCACATCGGCAGGAGGCAGCATCCTCGACCTCTTCGCTGACGACGCGCAGGTGTTCTTCCCCAAGTGGGGACTGGCGAACGGGAAGGATCAGATCGGCAAGCTGTTCACCGACGTCGGCGGCACATTGAAGTCGATCGTTCACCACTATGCGCATTTCAACTGGGTGTTCTCAGGGAGCGATACTGTGATATGCGAAGGGACGAGTCACGGCGAGCATCGCGACTGGAAGATCCAGCGCGTCTATATCTACCTGGACCCCGACTATGCGGGCCGCGATACCGCCCGCTATCCGTGGCTCAATCAGGACTAGCGAGCGCAGGCCTGGTGCCCGGGCGCGCGCCCTTCAGGTGGAAAGCTCATGCAGCTTGGGCATGCCTTCGCGCAGCCATTCGAACATGGACCACTCGGTATCCTTCGGCGCCTCGGGTGCGACGCCGAGCTTGCGTATGGAGTCTTGCCGCTCGGATAAAAGCCTGCACGCCTCGCCTGGGTATTTCTGGCCGGTTGCCTGCGAGGTTTGATAAAAACCTCACGAGGTCCCATGACAAGCCGTTAAGTTTTCATTTAATACGTGACGCCGCGGACGGCAACGCCGAGCGAAACAAATTACACTTGAGTCCATCAGATCAGGCCGCGACCACAGTGGCCCCCAGGAGACAGGATGGACCTGTTCATATCGATGGAGGCCTTCGTGCGGGCTGCCGAGGCTCAGAGCTTTGCGAGCGCCGCGCGCCAGCTGGGCGTCGCCAAATCCGTCGTGACCTCGCGCGTGAAGCAGCTCGAAGAGCACTTCGGCGTGCCGCTTTTTCACCGTTCCACGCGGGCGGTGCGCCTGTCTGAACTCGGGGAGACGTACTACCGCGAATGCGCCGAACTGGTCACCAGGGTCCATGATCTATCGGGGCGTTCGCGCGGCGAGGCCGATTCGCTATCCGGTACGCTCAACGTCCATGTATTGCCGGGCTTTGCGCTCGGGCATTTTTCGCAGACGCTTATCGAATTTCGCGCAGCGTACCCGCGCGTCGAGTTCGTGGTCACCGTCAACGACAGGGTCATCGATCCCGTTCAGGAAGGCTTCGATCTTGCGCTGCAGATCTACCCACCGGCGTCGAACCTGCTCGTCGAACGAAGGCTCTTTCCCGTGCGTGGCGTGCTGTGCGCCGCGCCCGGCTACCTGAAGGAAGAGCCTGTGATCGAGACGCCGCTCGACCTGCTGCGGCACGACTTCGCGCGTTATTCCTACTACCCTTGGGGCGACAAGTGGCCGTTGATGAAGGGCAACGAGTGCTTCGAAATTGCCCTCAACCCGGTGCTCAAAACCAATAGCGTGCATCTGCTGCTCGAGTTCGCGCGAGCCGGCGCGGGCGTCGTCTATCTGCCGACGATGGTCGCCGCTGCCGATCTGCTCGAGCGGCGTCTGGAGCGTGTCCTGCCGGACTACGCCGCACCGCCGCTGTGGCTCTCCGCTGTCTATCCGGCGTCGCATCGCTCGACGACCAAGGTCAAGGCGTTCGTCGATTTCCTGCGCGCCCGTTATCTGCGCGAGCCGCAATGGGACAAGGCGCTCGGCATCGCGCCGCCCGACGACGAGACAAAGAGCGTAGGCGAGGAACTGGCCGAGGATTGAGCCTGCGCAGGCCTGACTGAGACGCCCACCACGTAGTTTCCCTGGCGGGTTTTTGACGCACTCATCGTTCGCGAATCCCGACCCTCAGATCATTGCCGTCAGACCCGTTGCCACCTAATCTTCAATGCAGGCAAAACGCATTTACAGATTAACGGAGGCAGACATGCAACAGACCTGGTTCGGCAGCCTGGACAATTTCCGCAAGGGCTCCATCGAAATCATCAAGGGCAAGCCGGAGCATTACGCGATGTCGAACGTGTTCGAAGTCGCGAGCCGCGCAGAGCCCTGGCAGAAAATCGTCGTCGGCAAGAATCTCAAGTACGTGATCGAGACGCTGCGCGCGGAAGGTTCGTCGCCGTGGTTTGGGGCGTCGCACGACGAATTCGCAGTCGTGCTCGACGGCGAGATCGACGTGCACTTCATCAAGCCCTCGGATGGCCCGCTCGTCGATGCGCAGACGGAAGGCACGGTGCGTCTCGAAGGCCAACCTTCAGGGCAGTCGATGGGCTATGTGCGGCTGCGTCGCGGCCACCAGGCGCTCTTGCCCGCAGGCGCTGCGTACCGTTTCGAAGCGGTGAAGAAAGGTGTGGTGCTCGTGCAAACGATCCTCGGACGCTGCTCGGTCGAGAGGTGGGCCGACATCTGCATCCAGTGACCCTCCCTACACGATCGATCAACACATGGAGTCAATCATGGACAAAGTAACCGGGCTGCAAAACGTCACCGCAAGCGAACCCGATCAGGCCTCCGGCTATCGCGTATTCAGGCTGGGCGACTTCGAATTCAGCCGCGACGCCTATTTCGCCACGATCAAGTGG
Source organism: Paraburkholderia sp. BL10I2N1 (assembly GCF_004361815.1). NCBI lineage: Bacteria > Pseudomonadati > Pseudomonadota > Betaproteobacteria > Burkholderiales > Burkholderiaceae > Paraburkholderia > Paraburkholderia sp. BL10I2N1. The sequence goes on from NZ_SNWA01000002.1 coordinate 3,084,356, forward strand.
CCCGCGAATGGTCAGACGCGTTCGCATCAGATGCACGCCGACGACTTCCTGCGCGCGATGATGCGCGACGTCGCATGGGGCTTCTTCTACGGCTGGGTCAATTTCGACGAAGTGATCGGCACGCGCAATCACTACGGCAAGGTCGACATGTACGCCGGTGCGTACAACGCGAGCTTCAAGGAAGCGGGCGTCGACCACACGCAGCAGTTCGATACGCCGGTCATCATGGCGACCTTCAAGGCGATCCTGAAGGACTGGGTCAACGAAGGCTTCGATCCGTTCGCCGCGCCCGAAGAGACGGGCTCTGCATTCGGCACGAAGCATGGCGACAACATCGCGGCGATCGAGCGCACCCGCATTGCGACGAAGCGCATGCCCGGTCTCGAAGGCGATTCGCCGTTGCGCGACGATCTACCGGTCAACCGCCAGTTCGCGGACGTCGTGCAGGACGAGCCGGAGATTCACGCAGAGCCCGGTTTCGAGAAGGCGCTGCATGCGTTCAGCCTGTTCAAGTACCTGTCGCGTTCCGATGTGACATGGAATCCGTCGGTGACGTCGGTCTGCCAGCAGAGCCTGTTTTGCCCGACCACGGAAGAGTTCGTGCTGCCGATCTTTCACGGCAACGACCGCGTCGAGTGGTTCCTGCAACTGTCCGACCAGATCATCTGGGACGTCGCCGACAAGGATAGCGGCGAGCCGCGCGCGCGCATCACGATGAACGCGGGCGATATCGCCGCGATGCCCGCCGACATCCGCCACAAGGGCTACTCGCAGAAGCGTTCGATGCTGCTGGTGTGGGAGAACGCAACGCCCGATCTGCCGAAGCGTTACGAAAGCGGCGAACTGCCGCCGTACCCGATCCAGATGTAACTTCCCGGCATCCTCCGATCGTCGATCGAACGGCTCCAGACCGCTGGCGTCGCGGGGGATGTCGCGTCCGGGCTTCCAGCCAGGTCTCACTCGTGCAGGACTGACATGCAAACGCAACTCTTCATCGGCGGCCGCTTCGTGCCGGCTGCAAACGGCGAAACGCTCGCCACCCTGAATCCGCATGACAACTCGGTGATCGCAGACGTTGCGATAGCCGGCCCCGCCGATGTCGACCGCGCCGTCGTGGCTGCGAAGGCAGCATTTCCGAAGTGGAGCAAGCTCGCCGCGATGGAGCGGGGCCGTCTGCTCCTGAAACTGGCCGACGTCATCGAGGCGAACGCCGATGCGCTCGCCCGGCTCGAATCGCTCGACACCGGCCATCCGATCCGTGACACACGTAATCTGGATGTGCCGCGCACGGCGGCCACGTTCCGCTATTTCGGCGGCATGGCAGACAAGTTCGAAGGCTCGGTGATTCCGGTCGAGCAGGGCTTTCTGAACTATCTGACGCGTGAGCCGGTCGGGATCGTCGGGCAGGTGGTGCCGTGGAATTTCCCGCTGATGTTCACAAGCTGGAAGATGGCCCCGGCGCTCGCCGCAGGCAACTGCGTGATCATGAAGCCCGCCGAACTCACGCCGCTGTCGAGTCTCGCGATTGCCGAACTGATGGCGGAAGTCGGGTTTCCCGAAGGGGTCGTCAATATCCTGCCGGGTCTGGGTCACGTGGCGGGCCAGTACATCGCCGAGCATCCGGAGATCAGCAAGGTCGCGTTCACCGGTTCGACGGCGGTCGGCCGCAAAATCGTGCAGGCGTCGAGCGGCAACCTGAAGAAGGTGCAGCTCGAACTGGGCGGTAAAGGCGCGAACATCGTCTTCGGCGACGCCGATATCGATGCGGTCGTGCAAGGCTCTGCGTTCGCGATCTTCCACAACCAGGGGCAGGCGTGCATCGCGGGCTCGCGGATGATCGTGCATGAATCCATCGCCGACGAAGTGCTGGAGAAGTTCGCTGCATTGAGCCGCACGATCCGGATCGGCGATCCGCTCGACCCGTTGACCGAAATGGGCCCGCTCACGTCGCGTCAGCATCGCGACCGCGTGCTGTCCTACGTGGACATCGCACGGGAGCAGGGCGGCAGCGTGCTGGCCGGCGGCAAGGCGCCCGATGCGGCGGCGCTGGCCAATGGCTGCTATGTCGAACCGACTATCGTCGCTGCGCAGCCTGAGCACCGGGTGTCGCAGGAAGAGGTGTTCGGCCCGTTCATGACGGTCACCACGTTCCGCACCGATGAGGAAGCCCTCGCGATCGCGAACGGCACCGAGTACGGTCTGGGCGCGGGTCTGTGGACGCGCGATCTGCAACGGGCACACCTGATTGCGCGTGAGATTCGCGCCGGCATGGTGTGGATCAACTGCTACAAGCGCGTGAGCCCCGCATCGCCGTTCGGCGGAGTCGGCGCGAGCGGCTATGGCCGGGAGATGGGCTTCGAAGCGATGCGCGAATACACACAGCCCAAGTCGGTCTGGGTCAATGTGGACGCGCAGATTTCCCCTTACTACCCGCGGTGAACCGTCATGCAACCCTTCGTCTACAACGGCCTGCCTTCGCGCGTGATCTTCGGTGCGGGCAGCCTCGCGCAACTGGGCCGCGAGATCGAACTGCTCGGCGCAACCCGCGCGCTCGTGCTGTCCACGCCGCAGCAGCGCGCCCAGGCCGAGGCGCTCGCCGGGCAGCTGGGTGAGCGCGCAGCGGGTCTGTTTGCCGAAGCCGTCATGCACGTGCCGGTCGAAACGGCGCGACAGGCGCGCGTTTTCGCGACCGAGGTCGGCGCCGATTGCGCGATTGCGATTGGCGGCGGATCGACCACGGGTCTCGGCAAGGCCATCGCACTCGAAACGTCGCTGCCGATCATTGCGATCCCGACGACTTACGCGGGCTCCGAGATGACGCCGATCTACGGGCTGACCGAAGGCGACGTGAAGAAGACCGGCCGAGACCTGCGCGTGTTGCCGAGGACGGTCATCTACGATCCCGCGCTCACAACATCGCTGCCGCCGGCGCTGTCGCTCACGAGTGGCATCAACGCCATCGCGCATGCGGCTGAAGGGCTGTACGCACAGGATGCGAACCCGATCGTGAGCCTGATGGCGGAGGAGGGCATCAGGGCGCTCGGAAATGGCTTGCCGCTCGTCATGGACGAGCCCGGCAACCTCGCCGCCCGCGCCGATTGCCTGTATGGCGCGTGGCTGTGCGGCGCGGTGCTCGGGAGCGTCGGCATGGCGTTGCACCACAAGCTGTGTCACACGCTGGGCGGTACCTTCAATCTGCCGCACGCGGAAACGCACACGATTGTATTGCCGCATGTGCTCGCGTATAACCGCGAGGCCGCGCCGGAAGCAATGAAGCGCATCGCGCGGGCTTTGCGAGCCGACGATGCCGCGCAAGGGGCCTTCGATCTCGCCCAAGACTACGGTGCGCCGACCGCGCTGAAAGACATCGGCCTCACGGCAACGGAACTGGACGTGGCGCTTAATCTCGCATTGAAGAACCCGTACTGGAACCCGCGGCCGGTCGAACCTGCACCGCTGCGAGCGTTGCTTGAAGCCGCATTCGAGGGGCGAAGGCCGACGTAGCCGCACGCATCAGCACATACATAAATACAGGAGACAACCATGGACGGACATTCCTTCGATGCCGGACGGCGCCGCTTCGTCACCGTCGCTGCGGGCGGCGCGCTTGCCGCGTCGACGTCGGTGCTGTCGCCGCTGGTATTCGGCGCAGGCACGCGCACGCTCAAGATCGGCTACGTATCCCCGCAAACAGGTCCACTGGCGCCGTTTGGCGAAGCTGATCGCTTCACGATCCAGCAGATGCAGACGGTGTTGAAGAACGGCATCGTCATCGGCGGCAAGCCGTATCCGGTATCGATCCTGGTGAAGGACAGCCAGTCGAATCCGAATCGCGCCGGTGAAGTCGCGAACGATCTGATCCTCAAGGACAAGGTCGACATCATGCTGGTGTCCGGCACGCCTGAAACGGCGAATCCCGTCAGCGACGTCTGCGAGCTGAACGAGATGCCGTGTGTGTCGACCGTGGTGCCGTGGCAGCCGTGGTTTTTCGGCAGAAAAGGTGATCCGAAGAAGGGTTTCCGTTTTACGTATCACTTCTTCTGGGGGCTGGAGGACGTGATCGCCGTCTACACCGGCATGTGGCAATCGGTGCAGACCAATCGCAGCGTGGGCGGCCTGTTTCCGAACGACGGCGACGGCAACGCATGGGGCGACGCGAAACTCGGTTTTCCTCCCGTGCTGGCGCAAAAGGGCTTTGCGTTGAAAGACCCTGGCCGCTTTCAGAGCATGACGCAGGACTTCTCCGCGCAGATTGCATCGTTCAGGCAGGCGAATGCGCAGATCGTGACCGGCGTGGTGATTCCGCCCGATGCGAAGAACTTCCTCGTGCAGGCGCATCAGCAAGGGTTGAAGCCCAAGGTGATCTCGATCGGCAAGGCACTGCTGTTTCCCACCTCGATCGAGGCGCTCGGCGATCTCGGCGACGGCCTTTCGACCGAAGTGTGGTGGTCGCCGTCGCATCCGTTCAAATCGTCGCTGACGGGCCAAAGCGCCCGGCAGGTCGCCGACGATTACGAGCGGGCCACATCAAAGCAATGGACCCAGCCAATCGGCTTCGCACACGCGCTGTTCGAAATCGCAGTCGATGCGTTGAAACGCGCGAAAGACGTCGACTCGAACGAAGCGATTCGCGACGCCGTGGCGTCGACGAAGCTCGATACGCTGGTCGGGCACGTGGCCTGGGGTAGCGGGCCGGTGAAGAACGTCGCGAAGACACCGCTTGTCGGTGGCCAGTGGCTCAAGGCACAGGGACCGGGGAAAAAGCATCCCTTCGATCTGACGATCGTCAACAACCAGCTTGAGCCTTCTGTGCCGCTTGGCGGCCCGCTCAAGCTGATCGCGTGACCTGTGCGTGGAGAACTGCGATGAGTGCTGTGCTGAAACTGACTGGCGTCTCGAAGCGTTACGGGGCGTTGCTGGTGACCGACGATATCAGCTTCGCCGTCGAACGGGGTGAGACGTACGGCATCCTCGGACCGAACGGCGCCGGCAAGACGACGCTGTTCAATCTCGTCAGCGGCGACGTGCGGCCCGATAAGGGCGGCGTCGAGTTCGACGGCGCCGACGTCCGGCACCTGCCGCCGCATCGCCGCTGCGCTGCTGGAATCGGCAGGTCGTATCAGGTGCCGCGCCCGTTCGGCGGCATGACGGTGTTCGAGAACCTGCTGGTCGGCGCGACCTTCGGCGGCCAGCTGACAGAACATGCCGCCTATGAGGTCTGCATCGACGTCCTCGAACGCACCGGCCTCAAGGCGCGCGCAAACCAGCTGGCGGGCACGCTTGGGCTGCTCGACCGCAAGCGCCTCGAACTGGCACGCGCACTCGCGACGCAGCCGCAACTGCTGTTGCTCGACGAGATCGCCGGCGGTTTGACCGAACCGGAGACACATGAACTCGTAGATGAAATTCGCAGCGTAAAGGAGCGCGGCGTGACGATCGTGTGGATCGAGCACGTCGTGCATGCCTTGCTCGCGGTGGCCGACCGGCTGCTCGTCATCAACTTCGGCAAGCGGCTCGCCGAAGGCCTGCCTGCCGCTGTGATGGACGATCCCGAGGTGCGGCGGGTCTATCTCGGACTGGAGGCATGACCATGTCGGCTCTTCTGGAGGCGCACGCTCTCACTGCGTTCTACGGTGATTTCCAGGCACTGTTCGGAATCGACGTGACGGTGGCGCAAGGCGAAGTGATTGCGCTGATCGGTTCGAATGGCGCGGGCAAATCGACCTTTCTGAAATCGGTGGCCGGGCTGCTGCGCTCGCGTGCCGGGCAGATTCTGTACCGCGGTGAGCCGCTTGGCGGGACGGCACCGGAGCATATCGTCGGCAAGGGCATTGCGCTCGTGCCGGAAGGCCGGCGGCTCTTCGCGAGCCTCACTGTCGAAGAAAACCTCCTGTTAGGCGCGTATAGCAAACGTCCGGGGCGATGGAACCTGCAAACCATCTATGCGTTGTTCCCGGCGTTGCGCGAGCGCCGCCATCATGCCGCCACTGCGCTCTCGGGTGGCCAGCAGCAGATGGTCGCGATCGGCCGCGCGTTGATGAGCAACCCGGACCTGCTGATGTGCGACGAGCTTTCGCTCGGCCTCGCGCCGGTCATCGTGCGCGAGATCTATGCGGCGTTGCCCGCCATTGTGGCCGACGGCATGAGCGCGATCGTGGTCGAGCAGGACGTGCAGCTCGCGCGCCGCGTGTCATCGCGTTTCTACTGCTTCCAGGAAGGGCGTGTGTCGCTGTCGGGCATATCGGCCGATGTCTCCGACGAGGCAATCACGCAGGCGTATTTTGGAGCTGTCGCATGAATACGGTCATCAATATCGTCGTGCAGGGCGTGCTGCTGGGGGCATTGTATGGGCTCTTTGCAATGGGGCAGTCGCTCGTATTCGGCGTGATGCGGCTCACCAATACCGCGCACGGCGACTTCATCGTGTTGCTGGTGTTCGTGCTGTTCGCCCTGACGGCGTTCGCTCATCTGCCGCTTGCCGTTGCGATCGTGTTGTTGCTCGTAATCGCGTTCGGCGCCGGCTACGCGGTGCAATACGCGATTTTGAACCGGGTTAGCAGCCGCGACCCGCTGCCTTCGCTGATCGTCACCTTCGGGCTGTCGATCGTGATCCAGAACGTGCTGCAGCAGGTGTTTTCCGCAGACCCGCGCTCGATTGCCACAGGCAGCTTCGAAGCGAAGAGCATCACCCTCGCGGGCGGCATCACGCTCGGCTATCTGCCGCTTGCCACACTCGCCGCAGCCGTGGCGCTCGCATTCGCGATGCAGTGGCTGTTCGGCAAAACGCCACTCGGCCGCGCCTTTCGCGCGACCTCGGACGACCGCGAGATCGTTCAGTTGATGGGCGTCTCGTACCGTCGCACCTATGCGCTGGCGATGGGTATCGCGTTCGTGCTGATCGCGGTGGCCGCCGCACTCTATTCGATGCGCACTGCCGTGTCCCCGACAGATGGACCTGCCTTGCTGTTGTATGCCTTCGAGGCGGTGATCATCGGTGGCATGGGCTCGTTCTGGGGAACGTTCGTCGGTGGCATGGCGCTCGGCATTGCGCAGCAGGCGGGCTTCTATTTCGACCCCGGCTGGGGCATCTGGCTTGGCCACGTGGTGTTTCTCTGCGTGCTGGTTGCCCGGCCGCAGGGCTTGTTGCCCAAAACCGCATAGAGGTGTCGACATGACCATGCATTTGAACCGACCCGCCTCATCTTTCGAAGTGCACCGTGCGACGCGCGCGAGCAGGGTGGCCGTGGCCGGATTGCTGATCGTCGCGCTGGCGGTTGCCAGCGCCCCCTGGTGGGCCGGGCGCGATGCGCTGCACGACTTCGTGCAACTCGCGTCGTATCTGGTTTTCGCAATGATGTGGAATCTGCTCGCCGGATACGGCGGCATGGTGTCGATCGGACAGCAGGCGTTCTTCGGCATCGGCGGCTATGGGATGCTGATACTCTCGAACTACGGCGGGGTGTCACCATTCGTCGCGGTGCCGCTTGCGGCAGTCGTCGCCACGGTGGTGGCGATCCCGGTGTCGCGGGTGGCGTTCCGTCTGGAAGGCGGATACTTCGCGATCGGGACATGGGTGATCGCAGAGGTGTTCCGCCTGACGGTGGCGAACGTATCGGTGCTGGGCGGAGGCTCAGGGACGAGTCTAACGGCGCTGCAGGACGTGCCGCGTGCGTTGCGGGAGTCGCTTACGCTGTGGCTCGCGCTTGCCATCGTCGCGGCGGCCATCGGTCTGGTGTATGTGTTTCTGCGCTCCAGAGCCGGCCTCGCGTTGACCGCCATGCGCGACAATGCCGTTGCCGCCAGCAGTCAGGGCGTCGATGTGAAGCGCGCGCGCCTCATCGTTTATCTGGTTTCTGCGTGCGGCGCGGCGCTGGCTGGCGGCCTGTACTTTCTCGGCAATCTGCGCATCTCGCCGGATGCCGCGTTCTCCGTGAACTGGACCGCGTTCGGCATCTTCATCGTGATGATCGGCGGTCTGGGTACGCTTGAAGGGCCGATTATCGGCGCACTGATTTTCTTTGTATTGAACCGGTTTCTGTCCGACTATGGCACCTGGTATCTGATCGGGCTCGGAGCGCTGGCTATCGTCGTGACGATGTTTTTTCCACAGGGTCTGTGGGGCTTTGTGTCGAGCCGCTTCGGTCTGCAATTGTTTCCGGTGGGCCGGCGCGTGGTGTTCGTTGACGCGGACCCGGCGCAGAAACGGTCAACCGGCGGCATGACGGATACCCTCGATACGCCGCAGGCCACCCACCGTGCATGAGGTGACAAATGAGCAGAGAGACAACCCATTCCATTACAGCCACCGTGCTCGATACGTTTTCGGAGTGCACCGACGCTCGCCTTAAGCAGATCATGACGGCGCTCGTGAAACACCTGCACGCGTTCGCGACCGAGGTCGAGCTGACCGGTGACGAATGGCGCCGCGGCATCGAGTTCCTGACCGCGACCGGCAACAAGTGCGTCGGCATACGCCAGGAATTCATCCTGCTCTCGGATACGCTAGGGCTGTCGACCCTGGTTGATGCGATCAATCACGGGCGCCCGGACGAATCCACCGAGACCAGCCTGCTCGGGCCATTTTATCGCGAAGGCGCGAAAGAGGAAGACTTCGGCGCGAACATCGCGCGCACCGACGGCGAACCGGCGCTGATTCGTGGACGCCTTGTCGACGAAGAGGGCAAAGCGGTGGCCGGCGCGTTGATCGAAGTGTGGGAGACCGCGAACAACGGCATGTACGAAGGCCAGGACCCCGACCAGCCGGAGAGCAATCTGCGCGGCAAATTCCGCTCGGGACCGAACGGCGAATACGCGTTTCGGACCATCAAGCCGACGAGCTATCCGATCCCGACCGATGGCCCTGTCGGGCAAATGCTCCTCGCAACCGGACGTCATCCGATGCGGCCTGCGCACGTGCACTTCCTGATCGAAGCGCCGGGGTACGAGACGCTGACCACGGCGCTTTTCTCCGCGGGCGATCCGTATGTCCAGTCGGATGCGGTGTTCGGCGTCAAGCCATCGCTCGTGGTCGACTACGTGCCGAACGACAATGCGGCGAGCGCAAAAGAGTGGGACTTGCCTGGCCCGTTCTTCGAAGTCGAGCGCGACTTCGTGCTCGTGCGGCAACGCTCCTGAGAGGCGGCCATGAATGCGGTGAGTCTCGAACAGCAGCCCGGCTATCTATGCGCGCTCGACGACATTCCTGACGGCGGCGCGCTCGAAATACCGCTCAGGCAGTTCAGCGGGCAGGCCGGCGGGCCGGGCATCGTCGTGCTGCGCCGCGGCGATGCCGCCTGGGCCTATCGCAACGTCTGCCCGCACTTTTCGATTCCGCTGAACTACGAGCCGAACACATTCTGGGCCTACGACGCCGAACTGCTGATGTGCGCGCATCACAGTGCGATGTTTCGCTTCGAGGACGGGATGTGCGTCGACGGGCCATGCGAGGGCTCGGCGCTGACGCCTGTCCCGATCCGGATCGAGCAGCGAAGGATCTTCGATATCACCGGCTAGCCTAAGCCTGCGGCCCTTCGCCGTGCACCACCGGTAGCCCTGTCTGTTGCCAGAGCAGCATGCCCCCTCGCAGGTTGGCGACACGCGGGAAGCCAGCCTGGCGCAGCATGACCGTCGCCTGGCCCGAACGCATCCCGGAGTGACACACGGGGACCACCGGCTGGTCGTTGGGAATTTCCGTCAGGCGGTTCTGGAGTTCGTTCAGTGGAATGAACAGCGCGCCGGGGATGCGGCCCAGCGGCTCATCCAGTTCCTCGCGCTGACGAACATCGAGCACGTGCACGTCGCCCAGATGCTCGGCAACCCACTCCGGTTCGATTTCGAGCAGTCCGGCATAGCTCTGCCGCACCGGCCCCCAGTCCGCCGGGCGAGGCACCTCGCCGTTCTCCGGTTTACCCGAACGCAGGTTGGCGGGGACTGCGACGTCGATTTTCTTGGGGTGCGGCAACTGCATGTTTTCCATGAAGCCGACAAAGTCGCGCTCATCGGCGTGGCCGCCGATGCGCGGGTTGTATGCCCGCTCCTCGGCGACGGACGATACGGTCCGGCCGGCATAGTCATGCCCCGGGAAGACGAGGCAGTCGTCGGGCAGGCTGAAGATCTGCGTCGTAATCGAGCGGTAGAGCATAGCCGCATTGCCTTGCTGGAAATCGCAGCGGCCGGCCCCGCGGATCAGCAGGGCGTCGCCGGTGAAGGCCATGCGCCGGTCGTGGGTGATGTAGGTGAGGCATCCGATGGTATGCCCAGGCGTGGCGACCACATCCAGGTGCATTTTCCCAAACGTCACCCGGTCGCCATGATCGAGCCGCAGGTCGGCGCCCTGCAACGCATCGCCGTAGCGTCCGGAGACGCCGATCCTGCATCCGGTGGCTTGCTGCATCAGCCAGGCGCCGGTGACATGGTCGGCGTGGCAATGCGTGTCGAGCGCGGCAGTCAGTTGCAGCCCGAGTTCCTCTACCAGCGCGCGGTCGCGGGCATGCTGTTCGAACACGGTGTCGATGATCACGGCCTGTCTGCTTTGCCGGTCGCCCAACAGGTAGGTATAGGTCGACGACGTTACGTCATACAGTTGTCGAAAGATCAGGTTGCCAAACATCAGACCCTCCGCGGTCGGCCTGTAGATTGTGCGAACACTCTATGCCGACCGGGAGGAGGCAGCAAGTGCCGTGGCCCGGCGAATGTGCGTTAGTCCCGGTAGTCGAGTTTCGGGTACCAGTTGGCGTCTCGCCCTTCGGGCGTCATGTCGAGGATGGTCCAGATCGGCATCAGGTCGGGTGCGCCGCGCGGGTCCTGGCCGGGGTCCGCGGTTTCGAAGCCCATTTCACCGCTCCAGAAGTGACAGATGACGCCGTCGCGACGGGTAAAGACCGTGATGGCCGCGTCGTCGCCGCCGTCTTTGGTCAGCGCATGGTAGTCGCGGCTGTAGCGGCCGTCGGTATCGGAATAGAGCTTGATATCGCGCCAGCCGCGCTCCTTGCCGAACGCGAGGAGGCGCTCGATGGGCGAGCGCGCGACGACGGCCAGCGCCACGCGCTGTTCGATGTCGCGCGCTTCACCGTTCCAGGCGCCCAGCAACGACGTGCACATCGGGCAGGGCCGCTCGCGCTGCGGGCCGAACATGAAACTGTAGACGACGAGGGTCGGCTTGTCGCCGAAAAGGCCAGCGAGATCGAGCGGGCCGGCTTCGCCCTGGAAGCGGTAGTCGACAGTCACCTTGCCGCCGGGCGGTAGGGCGCGACGCTGTTCGGCGACACGTTCGATGTGCCGCCGTAGTTCGATTTCTTCGGCGAGCAGTGCGTTGCGTGCGCGGCGGTATGCGTCGCTTTCGTTCGGGAGGGTCATGCTGTTGCGCCTGGCGAGTTCGGTGGCGGGAACGAAGGGCGGGACGGGTGTCATCATCAGTCTCCTGGAGTGGGCGAATCAACGGCGCTCAATGGTGCTTAGGTGCGCTCAATCTCGATCTGGCGCGCCAAGCGGGAATAGCGGGCGATACGGCCGCGCTTCGTTGACGGCGCGTGCAAATGACGGGCGCTCGAGCAGTCGTTGCCGGTAGGCGATCACGTGCGGGAACGATGGGGCGATGCGATGCGTCCAGTCGGCATAGAACAGCGATGGCGCGGCGCCGCAATCAGCCAGACTGAAGTCGTCACCGGCCGCCCACTCACGGCCGGCCATGATCCCGTCGAGCCAGCCGTAAGCGGTGTCTAGCATCGCGCGCGCCTCGGCGACGCCGCGCGCGTCGCGCTCCGACTCCGGGCGCAGGCTGTCGTACACGATCTTCTGCTGCGGCGTCGAGATGTAGTTGTCAAAGAAGCGGTCCATGGTGCGAACGTCCAGCGCGGCTCGGGCATCCGCGGGCAAAAGCCTCACCGGCCCCGGATGGTGCAGGCCAAGATGCTCGATGATGATGCTCGCCTCGATCACCGTGCGACCGGCGTCCACGAGCACGGGAAAGCGCTTGAGCGGCCAAAGCGCGGAGAATTCTTCCACTATTTGCGGGTTATCGTGCGACAGCAGGCGCCACTCGAACGGCGTGTCGTTTTCGTACAGCGCAACCAGAACCTTTTGACAGTATGAGGAAAAAGGGTGGGCGTAGAGCCTGGGTTTCATCGGGTTTTACCTCAGTGGAAAAGGAGGCACAGCCGTGCCTGAAGGAGGCGTTCCATGCAGAGGGAGCCGGCTGGAAGCACCGCTTTACCTGACGACGAACGAGCCCGGACGAAATCGACATCCGGCTGGGAATATTTTTGGAGCGGCTTCCGCTGCACGCCTGGCCGTTTGTGACAAACGCGTCACAGGAGAGGTTCGGGTCAGGATGAAACCCCGACGCCGGCAAAGAATTCCGTCCCCCCTTTTGGGGCGCAGAGGTCCCGCGGTGGGTCGAAGGAGGATCGGTTTGTCTGAAGTGCGGATGCTTGCGGCAAAGTCGCAGACGAGAGAATGGTGGATGCATATTGCATTGCCCGAATTCGCTTTAAACGACGTTTCGATATCTTCATTGCCGTGTTCACCTATGCTGGCGTGCCCCCGACACAGAATTTATCAGCCGGTTTGATTAGCTTTTCTAAGTGACGTGCGAAAAGAACCTATAATTGCGTGGCAATTCGAATGATGATGCACGTTGTTGTGCTACGGCCTGTAATGAAGGATGCATCGGCACGCTGATTATTTCAATCGCAAGCGGAATAACGGGAGAACGACAATGCTATTTTCAGGTGGCTTTACATTCACCAATTTTGTGGTCGACATCTTTTCCGTGTTCATGTTTATCTTGTGGTTCTGGCTGCTCATCACCGTATCGAGCGACCTGTTCCGCCGCCACGATGTGTCGGGATTTGGCAAGGTGCTATGGGTCATTCTGTTGATTCTGTTGCCTTATATCGGCATTTTTGCGTACCTCTTGACGCAGGGGCGTGGCATGGCTGAGCGCAACGAAGCGCGAGCGAAACAGGCTCGCGATGAATTGCGTCAGGTCGTCGGTTTCAGTGCTGCCGACGAGATCGAAAAGCTTGACCGCCTGAAGTCGACAGGGGCGATTTCGGAAGACGAGTACGCGCGGCTGAGAGCCCGGGTCGTGCAGTAGCCCGGGAAGCGCCTTGCGCCGGACGGCAGGTATTCGAGCCGCGTCGTCCGGCCACTGCCTGTGCGTGCCGGCACTCGGTGCGCTTCGTCCCGGATGGCACTCACGCCGGCCCGCTGGAAGACGAACCTCCAGCGGTGGAGTCGACGGCGATTGTTAACGTCACCGAAACGCAGTGTTCATCACATGCTGGCTGATCTTGCGTCCGGCATCCGCCATACTTCCAGCTTTCGGCCTACGCGTCGAATATGAGGTGCGTGGGCCTGTCCGACAGATGGCAGGCCGGTTTTCGGGCGCGTGATGCGTTCTCGCGACACGGCTTGCGACCGCATGGAAGTCTTCAATGAAGAGCGAGATCTATCTTCGCACCCGAGCCGAAAGTGAGCGTTTTCAGTTGCTAACGGGCGTAGAGCAGGCAGGCGCGGCGTGTATCCCGGATGAACGAACGACGGGCATGACCGCGTTCGCGAAGTCGGCGTTGGCTGCGCGCCACAGGGTGACGCGGCTCGTCTCGGCCATTGTTGCCGGGGCGTTCCTGCTAGGCGGTTGTGCAACCGCCAGCAGCGTAGTCGCGACGGACAAGCCCGACGTCTTCAAGGTGACGGCAAACGCCCGCGGCGGGCACCTCGCGTGGGCGCGCGCGCACGAGGCCGCGCTCGCCCAGGCCGATGCCTGGTGCGCACAGCGCGGCATGCGAAGCAGCGTCAAACTCGAAACGACGAGCGGCGTGCGGATGCTTGACGAGCACGACTCCGAACTCGCCTTCGAGTGTCATCCGAAATAAGTCGCAAAGGGCAAGTCTGAACTGTCCAGGCGTCGGTGTCGCGGCGGACGTCCCGGTTGATCGTCTCATTGCTTTCCGTCTTTGTACTCGGAGTATTTTCGCGAGTCGCCGCGCACTTTATCGGCTGGGTACTTCGCCCGATTGAGGGCCATCTTTTCCAGCACAGCCTGAAAGAGATTGACATCCATCTTGTCCGCGAGGCGAACGAGGTACACCAGCACGTCGGCCATCTCGTGCCGGATGGCGGTCAGCTTCGCTTCGTCCAGTTCGCTTTTGTCGCCCGAGACAAGCCATTGAAAAGGTTCGAGCAACTCGCTCGCTTCTACGCTGAGCGCTGTGGCCAGGTTCTTTGGGGTGTGGAATTTGTCCCAGTCGCGCTCGCTCACGAACTGACGAACGAGTTCGCGCAGTTCCATCAGGTCGTTTCTCTGTTCAACCTTCGTCATGCCGCTCCCTGCTGCAGATCTGAAATGATTGACACCGCCTGCACGACGGGCATGCCGACCGCGCAAACCTTCATTGTATCCGGGGCCCCGACGTTCTAATGTCTATTGACGCCGTGACCCGACGTTCCCAGACGGCCGCCCTTTGCACTGTACGGTCGGCCGAACTCGCCCCACCCGGGACGCTGGCAGGCCACGCCAGGTGTTCCGCATTCATCTGGAAGACGGGCGGTGAGCGGCGCATCCGAAGAACAGACAAGGAGAAACCGATGAGAGACAAATCGACCGCAACCCGGCGTGCAGCGGTATTGCTCAGTGCCGCGCTAGTGGGTGCAGTACTCGTCCCCGGCGCGTGGGCCGACGATCACGACGGTGGGCGGCCCGCCCTGAATCGCCTGCCGTCGTTCGTCGTGGCAAGCAGCCTCAGGACCACCACGTATGACGGCGTCAGCGACGATCTGCTGACAGCCGGCCTTGGCAAGACGGGGCTCGCAGGCGCGGCACCCGCTATTGCAAACCCGGCGAGCCCGACGGCAGCCGAGTTGCGGCGGCTCGCGATCTGGACGAATTACCGCGCGCTCGTCGACATAAAGCCGAGCGGTGGTTACGGTCGTCTCTGGGGGCCCAATGTTGATCTGACCGGGAATGACACGCTTGGCGAGGGAAAAATCGCCGGCACCGAATACCTGGCGTATGCCGATGACGGCCGTGGCCGGCAGAACGTCAGCCTGCTGGTTCAGGTGCCGGCGAGCTTCGATCCGGCGAACCCGTGCATTGTCACGGCGACATCATCGGGTTCGCGCGGGGTCTACGGCGCGATATCGGCGGCTGGCGAGTGGGGACTCAAGCGCGGCTGTGCGGTCGCCTATACCGACAAGGGCACCGGCAATGGAGCCCACGAACTGATGACCGGTCTCGTCACGCTGATTGATGGCCGCCTCGCCGATGCCGCCGCCGCCGGGGGCAGCAGTCTCTTCACCGCCAGAGTGCCCGCAGGCAGCCTGGCGACCTACAATCAGGCGTTTCCGAACCGCTATGCGTTCAAGCATGCACATTCGCAGCAGAACCCGGAAGAGGACTGGGGCAGGGACACGCTCGCGGCTGTGCAGTTCGCGTACTGGGCGTTGAACCAGCAGTTTGCGCCGCGCGTCGGCCCGTCGAATCACGGCGTGCGCTACCGGCAGGGCAGCATCACGACGATCGCGGCGTCTGTGAGCAACGGCGGTGGCGCGTCGCTCGAGGCCGCCGAGCAGGATACGGGAGGGTGGATCACGGCGGTAGTGGTCGGCGAGCCACAGGTCAACGTCCGGATGCCCGACAACGCGCAGGTGATCGAGGGCGGCCAGCGTATCGCCGCGGCCGGCAAACCGCTGGCGGACTACATGACGCTCGCCAACCTGCTCCAGCCATGCGCCGCACTCGCGGAGGCGGCCTCGGGCGCTCCGTATCTGACGGCGTTGCCCACCGCGACAACGTCGGCCATCCGCCAGGCCCGCTGCGCTTCGCTGGCAGCGGCAGGCTACATACACGGCACCGACACGCAAACCCAGGCGAACGACGCGCTCACGTTGCTGCACGAGGCAGGTTATGAAGCCGATTCCGATCTCCTGCACGCACCCATGTGGGACTCGCAGGCCGTGCCGGCCGTCGCCGTCACGTACGCCGATGCGTACACGAGGTCGAGCGTGATCGACAACCTTTGCGGCTTCAGCTTCGGCACGACGAACCCTTCAGGCGCAGCGGGCGTGACACCAGCCGTCTCGCCGATGCTGACCGTGTTCGCGCTGGGCAACGGTGTGCCGCCGACCAACGGCATCAGTCTCGTCTACAACGTCACGCCGCCAGGGGGGGCCGACCACCGGCTCGCGACAGCCGATGCAAGCTTCGCGGGTGCGGCATGCGTACGCAGGCTATGGACAGGTAGGGACTCGCGCATGCTGGCGAGTGTCGAGGCGATCCGCGTGAATGCAAACCTGCATGGCAAGCCCGCGATCATCGTTCAGGGCCGCAGCGATGCACTCGTGCCGGTGAATCATGCGTCGCGCGCGTATCTTGCGGCAAACAGCGTGAGGGAAGGCTCGCGCAGCCAGCTGTCGTTCTACGAGGTGACGAACGGACAGCATTTCGACGCGTTCCTCGGCGTGTCCGGCTTTGACTCACGCTTCGTGCCGGTCCACTACTACAACATCCAGGCGCTCAACCTGATGTGGAGCCACCTGAAGAACGGCACGCCGCTACCGCCGTCGCAGGTGATCCGCACGGTGCCGCGCGGCGTCACGGCGAGCGGTGTGCCCGAGTTGAGCGTGGCGAACCTGCCGGCCATCGTGGCGAACCCCGGCAGCAATGCGATCGGCGTGAACCGCGGGGTGGTGAACGTACCGCACTAAAGACGCGTTGCGCCATTCACAGCGATACGTGGACTGTGACGAACGAACGGGCCGCCGAACGCGGCCCGCCGCAAATATCCACTTTTTGTCGTGCTGCGCCTCGTCCGCGGTCAGCCGGCGCATCGCGGAGATCGAGGCATTGGTCGGCCTGCCCGTGATCCAGCGGCAGTCGCGCGGCGTGACGGTCACACCGGTAGGCGAAACCGTGCTGCGTTACGCGCAAACGATCATCGCGAACATCGAACGGATGAGCGACCGGCGTGTTCGTCTTTATTGCGGGTGCGATGCTGATCGTAATGGCCGTGATCGGTCTGATGGGGCCGCGCACCAAAGGGCGGGCGCTGGAGACGATTTCGCGCTAGCGCCCGGTAGCCGGGTCGCGCAACCGGACAGGCGGATGCCCCAGGCTGGGACCGTCCGCTTTTGTTTTTCTACGCTTCCAGCGCAAGCAGCGCGAAGGTCGCGAGCCAATGTTCGCCCATGTAGTCGCCCGCGACGTGCGCGAGTGCCACGCCGAGATGCGTGTCCGCCGCTTCGCGCAGGACGGCGACACGCGCATCGCCATCGGGCAGCGCACGCGCAATGGACCGCTGGCACCACGCACGGCTCAGATTGAGGCCGTCGAGGTGCGCAATCTTGCCGTCGCTGCGATCGGTGACGGTGGCTGGCAGGAATAGCGTGGCCGGTTCGCGTCGGGCAACGTCGGGCAGGAAACGGCCGAACCACTCGACGAATTCCGTGGGCTGCAACACGCGGTGCATCAACTCGGCTTCCATCAGCGACGGCGACAGGAATTCGTCGCCGGCCGGCTCCCACGCCTGGCACCCCGCGTCATTCAGATACCAGCGCTTCGCCGTTTCGACGATCAGGCCGGCGAGCGAATCGCGTGAGGTCTGGCGCGCGAAGTCGAGTGACAGCGCGAGTGCAAACGCCATGTTGAAGTGCGTGCCGACGCGCAACGGGTACGTTGCCTTCGGCAAAAACTCCTCGAAGCGCTCGACGAAGGTGTCCGTCAGCGGCGCGATCGTTTGCGTCCAGCGCTGGGCCTGCGGCAGTTTCATCGACTGCACCTGCGCGGCAAGCGCAAGCAGCCAGGCCCAGCCGTACGGCCGTTCAAAGCCGCGATTGTGGGGCAGATCCAGATACACACGTTCGCCGGCGACATTCCTCTCCGTGAAATGTTCTTCAACGACCGCGATGATGCGATCCGCCTCAGGCAGGTCCGGAAAGCGATCGATCAGGCGCAGCACGAGCCAGTAGCCGTGCACGCACGAATGCCAGTCGTAGCTGCCGTAAAAGATCGGATGGAGCGCGCGTGGACCCTGCACGTCCTGCGGACCGGCAAGCGAATGGGTGAGCTTGTTCGGATACTCGCGCGTGAGGTGGTCGAGCGCCAGCGCAGCGAATTTCGACGCTATGGCGGAGGTCAGTTGGGTAGTCATTGGCGTATCGTCAGGAAACGGTCCATGAAGGCCTGCGGCAAGGATCATGCTGCTGCCGCAGGCAGTGAACCATTGTGCCTCGATTACGCCCTGGTTGTCGTCACACTGGCAGCCGCTCAGAACAGTTCGCGAATCCGGTGATACAGCATGCCGAGTTCGAGCGCCGGGCCGCGAAACGCCGGCCCGCCAGGAAAACGCGCATGCCTAAGTTTCGCAAAGAGATCGAAGGCGCCGGTCTCGCCCGCCATCGCCTGCGCGACGACGCGCCCTGCAACGCCCGTCAATGCCACACCATGTCCGGAAAAGCCCTGCACGTAGTAGTAGTTCGAATCGATCGAACCAAAATCCGGCGCGCGATTGCGCGTGACATCGACAAAGCCGCCCCACGCGAATTCGATCTTGACGTCGGATAGTTGCGGAAAGACGCCCGTCATCCGTTGGCGGATCTCTTCCCCGAGCTGCGCGGGCGATGCGCCGGTGGAACTGGCGCGGCCGCCGAACAGCAGGCGATGGTCTGCGGCGACGCGGTAGTAGTCGAGAAAGAAATTGTTGTCGCACACGGCAGCGCGTCCCGCTATCAGCGAATTTGCGCGCTCGCGGCCGAGCGGCTCGGTCGCGACGATGTAGGAAGCGATCGGCGCAATGCGCGAAGCGACTTCGGCGGGCAGCACGTCGCCGAGTGTTGCGTTGCCGCAGGCAGCGACGAAGCGGCAGCGCACTTCTCCCGTCGCGGTGCGGACGACGGGGCGCGAGCCGCGTACCACTTCCAGCACCGGCGAATGCGCAAAGAGCTGCGCGCCTTCAAGCCGCGCAGCATCGGCGAGACCGAGGCAATATTTGAGCGGGTGCAGATGGCCCGAAAGCGGATCGTAGACGCCCGCGAGATAGTTGCGCGACGCAATGCGCGCGCGTATCGCGTCGGTGTCGAGCCATGACAGATTCCCATAGCCCCAGCGGGACGAAGCAGCTTCCATCCACGCGCGCAGATCCGGCACGCGCTTGGGCTTCGTCGCAACGGTCAGATAGCCGGGCGTGAAATCGCAGTCGATGCCGTAGCGCGCGATTCGCTCGCGCACGAGTGCCACGCCTTCGACCGACATGGCCCAGGCGGCGCGCGCGCCGTCGAGACCGAGCTGCTTTTCGATGACTTCATCTTTCGCAAAACCGACGAGCGTCTGCCCGCCGTTGCGTCCCGATGCGCCCCAGCCCGGACGATGGGCGTCGACGACGATCACCGACAGGCCGCGTGCCCGGCATTCGAGCGCGACGGAAAGGCCCGCAAAACCCGCGCCGATCACGCAGACGTCGGCTTCAT